>MGST01000133.1 GCA_001798605.1 Deltaproteobacteria bacterium RIFOXYA12_FULL_58_15
GTGGCCGCGGCGGCAGCGGCGGCGGCGGCGGCGGTCGCTGGTAAGACTGCAATGGTTTGTGTGCCCTAACAGGGTGCTCATCAGCGGCGGATCCCGCCGTCCTCTCCTACCCTAATATTCGTTGCTCGTGATCGATGGTGCGCGCATTGGCTTCATCGAATCACACCTCCCGGAATCGCGAGTTGAGTACGGGGCGTCTCGAAGCTAGTCGACCTCGACGTAGCCTTCTCGCAACAGCTTGTGGAGGTTGTGGATGGCTTTGTGGTCGGTTTCGGGGGTTTTGTCGATGACTGACTTAACGCGGCCGAAGTTGATGACCAACTGCAAAGTTTCGAGCTCGGAAGCGTCGAGCTCGGAGAGTTTTGGGGTCATGGGAATGCACAGTTGCAAGTTGGCGTCGAGCGGCGGCAACTCTGGCATAAGGCGTCGAACCTCGTCGGTTTGGCGCATGGCCTCAATGAGGATGCTCTCGGTGGCCTCGTTGAACGTATCATTGAACACCAGGTTCTCGTCGTAAGCATCCAAGCGGAAGCTGCCCTTTCCCCAATTGATCATGCGGCAAATGGTTTTCATGGGTGCCATGCCGACTTCGCCGCCGATGACCGCCGATTGCAGTTGACCTTGTTTGATGTAGATCTTGCCGCGGTGGGCACCGGAGATTGTAAGGATTCCGGACTTCTTGTTGGTGGCAAAAAGCTGCAGGAGATCAGGCAGAGGCACCTCTTCGAGGTCGCCGCTCATCGTTGTGGTCTGGGGAGCGCGGCTGGCCAGCTCCTCCAGCATCTCCTTGATGGAATGTTTGTCAGATGCGGCCTGTGAATCCAGGGTCATGTCGGTGGCGTTGATGACCTTGAGGATTGACGTGCCGATGAGGATGCGGTCGTCCTTTTTCAGATCTGATCTGCGGATCTTCTCGCCGTTGACAAACGTTCCATTGGTCGAGCCGAGGTCCATGATGCTGATGCTGCCACCGTTAGAAATGAGCTTGGCGTGTTTGCGCGACACCATGTCCTCGACGAGGACCAGGTCGAGGTCGCTGGCGCGACCGATGAGAAGCTCACCTTCATCAGGGATAGGAAACTCACCCCCAAGGTATTTCCCAGATATGAATTTAAAGGCGTAACTTGGCATCAGTCGTTGGTCTCGTATCCGTCCGTGCGTTCACCCTGCACCAGTTTGATGTACATTGTCGCCGTAGCGTTTTTGGGATCCTGCTTGAGAACAAGGCGCCATTCGGCGATGGCTTGTTCAATCTTGCCCATGGAATAATAGCAGACTCCGAGTTGAGTCCTCGCCAACAGATAATCCGGCTTGTCACCGAGTGCCTGCACCAACTCCTCGGCGGCGATGTCGAGCTGGCCAGCGTCGCGTAAGGACGCGGCCAGTTTTGTGCGAATGTCCGCAAATCTTGGTCTCAACATGATGGCCTTGCGGTACTCGCTGATGGCTTCGGTCAGTCGTCCGGCTGACCGATAGGCATCAGCAACTTCAGCGTGCATGTTGGCGATCTTGCCGGCCACAAACGGATCAAGCTCTCCAGCCTCCGACCGGGAGTGTTTGAGTGCTTTTCTGTAGATCTCTTTGGCCTCCACGTACTTGCCCAGGTCATTGTAGAGAACCGCCAGATTGAGTGAGGCCTCAGTGTACGCAGGGTTGAGGTTGAGGGCCTGCTCGAACGCAGCTTGCGCCTTTGAGAACTGACCGAGGTCGTGAAAGACTACCCCAAGCATATTATAGACGTCGGCAAAGCTCTGGCTGCGTTCAATCACCTGCTCGAGGTACGAACGCGCGTTGGGGAAATCGCGCTTGATGTAATACTCTTTGCCGAGCGTCAAAAGCTGTCGCAGAGTTTCATCCATGGCTGATTAGTCTTCTCGAGCGTCGCTGCCTGTTTGCGGAGGCGCGCTGATTTCGGGGAGTAGGTCAGCAGCATCCGCCGCTTCTCTGGTGTCAGGGAACTGTTCTATTAGCTTTTCCAATGCGACGCGTGCCTCAGTTGCATTGCCGAGTGCGGCGTGAGAGCGGGCCGAGATCTCGAGGGCGACGGCGTCGAGACCGAGCCCGCTGTAGTTGCGCAAGAGCGCATCCGCACGTGCCGCGGCAGCCAGAAACTTGTCGCGTTTCATGTAGAACTTCGCAACGTAGAGCTCGTGGTCTGCAAGCTTGCGGCGGCATGCGTCCATTTGTTTGGTGCCCTTGTCGATGAGGTCCTGTTTTTTGAGAAGTGGCACGCAGGCGCGTTGGGAATCGGTGAGTTCGGCTTCAGGGATTGGATCTTCGACTTCCTCTCCGAACTTGGGCAGCAGCTCTCTACATCGTTTCAGCTCGCCCGCTCCAGCGTCGGTGTCCTCGAGGCTCGGGTAACGCGCCAACAGATCCCGATAGGCGGAGATGGCGAGGCGCGTGCTGGCTTGATCTTTTTCTGCGCTTGGTGGCAAAAACCACCAGTCATCAGGAATCTGTTCAAAATATGATTCACCGATGCGGAACATTGCGTATGTCGCTTCGTCATGGCTCGGGTGGTATTTGAGAAAGGCCCGATAGGCATCCACGGCCTCAATGTATTTTCCCCGTTGGAAATTCGTATCAGCGATTCGCAAGTCAGCGAGCGCCGCGTATTTTGAATAGGGATATTTTGTTTTCAGCTCCGTGAAGCCCGAGATGGCCTCTGGGTAAAGGCCATCGTCGAGATCTTCCATCGCCACCTCATACGTCGTCTGGGCGGTCTTGGTCGCCCCACGCAGCACGGTTGTGGCACACGCGGCTGACAGCAGCCAAATCGAGATGAGAATTTTTTGTGGCACACCGCACAGTACCACTGGCCAAGGACCGCCTCAAGTTTGTACCGACCGACCGATCCCACGGATTCGAGCGATTGGGAAGGACTGGCTGAATTTCGACCAAGATGGCCGGCATTCTCGAATTCGAGTCAAGGGGGAGCAGTGGATTTGCTGGATTTGTGTCAAAAGCAGTGAGTGAAATTGCGAAACTGTATTTTGACACGGGCCCTCAAGGCTTGCTACACCTTGTACGCCAGTGTTGGCCAGTCCAGCGCTGGGGCTTTCATAAACTGGGAGAACGGCACCGGGGATGGCTCCTGATATTCACGCACTCGAACTAGAGTTCGCCAAACAACCGACTCTGCAAGCGTGCATTCCATTGTGTGAGGCCTACTTGAGCCACAAACGGTTCATGGAGGCGATGGTTGTCTGCAAGAAGGGCATCAAGCAGGCTCCTGGGGATTCGCGCGGTCGCGTCTTGCTCGCACGGGTGTACCTTGAGCAAGGGAAGCTTCCCAAAGCCGAGCAAGAGCTCAATGGCGCGTTGCAGACGTTCCCAGGGGATTCCCACGCTTCCGAGCTGATGGGCGAGATCCTCATTCAACAGGGACGCAATCAAGAGGCTGTGCCGTTTTTGCAACAGGCGGTTGCCGCTGACCCATCTATGACGCGAGCTCGCGAGCTTCTCGTGCAACTAGGTGTGGCAGTGGTGCCAGCGCAAGCAGCACCGATGCAAGCGCAAACGCCCTCGGGCATGCGACCGGCGCAAGGCGCGCAAAAGCCGCCACCATTGCAAGCGCCGCCTCCTATGCAGCGCCCAGGAATGCCTCCTGCGCAGCCCGGGATGTCATCACCGGGGATGCGGCCGGGGATGCCATCATTAGGTATGCAGTCTGGAATGCCATCACCAGGTATGCAGCCCATGCAGCCAGGTATGCAGCCCATGCAGCCAGGTATGCAGCCCATGCAGCCAGGTATGCAGCCCATGCAGCCAGGCATGCAGCCGCTGGGAATGCTGCCACCGTCCGGGATGCGGCCACCGCCACCGCCTGGGATGCAGCCACCACTTGGGGTGCAGCCCTGGCCGGATCCCAATGCCGCTGCTGCGGCCGCCGCGCTATCTGCGGAAGAGGCGCACAAGCTTGAGCACGTCAGCGATTTTTTTGCCGAGGATACCCTTGGCTTTGGAAACGAAGCTGATCACATTGAAACAGCAGGACCCGGGCGATTGACCATTCTGGGTTTTGTGCCCAAGAGCACGGGCTCCATCAAGACAACCATTGTAGTGGCTCTCACGGTGTTTGCCATTGCTGCGGTGGTGATTGGCTACCAGATTGTCGACTCGGGCAACAAACGTACCATTTCCAAACGCTACGAGGAGCTGAAGAAAGCTGTCGAAGAGGACAAGTACGTTCGTTATCAGGATGCCCTGCGGATCGGTCAGGAGATTCTGCAAATCGACGATGCCCACAATCAGACTCTCTCGGCGATGGCGTATGCAGAGGCAGTGCTCGCAAATGATCACAACTACGAGGGATCTCTGGAGCGGGCCAAGGCCTATTTGCAACGGGCCATAGAGACTGGCGATGACGATACAGCCTACAGGGTTGCAGCATCGGTGTTGATCTCGTACGTCGAAAAGTCCTACGACCAGGGGCTCGCCGAGGTGAAGCGAGTTCAGGACAAGGGCGGTGCGGCCATCGAGCTTGAGGTCGAAGCATTCCGGTTGATGGATGCCACCAAGCCTGGTGAGCGTGACACCCTGCGGCAAAGGGCGAGGCTCAGCGATTCGTTGACCTTCCACGCCCGCGGATGGGTGCTGTTGGGCTGGCATTACTACGCGCAAGAGGATTGGCCACAAGCCGATCGCGCCTTCGACGAAGCGCTCAAGAACAGCAAGGATCATCCCCAGGCTCTTCTGGGGCAGGCCTTGGTCGATTTGGATCGCAACATAGGCCTCGAAGAGCGACAAAAAGAGGTGGCAGCGCGAGTCAAAAAGGCATTTGCCCTGCCCAAGGGTGAGCTGTCGCAACCGGTGCTCGCGGTCGCTCATTTCACTCGCGCACAGTTGTATCAGTGGCAGAAGAAAACGCCCGAAGCAGATGCCGACTACAAGGAAGCATTCAAGCTCGACCCAACCAGTTCCATGTTCCATCTCGCCCGCGCCCGTGGGCTGATGAACCTGGGCCAATGGGATAAAGCGATCGACAGCCTTCGCAATTACCTCAAGATCAATCCCAATGATGGTCGCATCTACAAAAAGATGTGCAAAGCTCAAACCAAGGTCGGCGACTTCAAGGGGGCTGCTGCGTCATGCAAGCGTGCGACCGATCTAGCGGGTGGCAAGGATTACGAGGTGAAGCTGCTCGACTGTGACCGCATGCGCTCCGACAATCAATTTGATGAAGCTTTCAATTGCTATGTGGCTGTTCCCATGGAGGCGGGGGCGGACATTTACTCACAGGCCCGCATTTCCGCCGGCGGCGTCCTTCGCGAACAGAAGCGCTGGAACCAAGCGGCGGTTCACTTGACCGAATTCCTCGAGAAGATGCCACGTGGTGTGCAACCGCCGCGAATAGCGGAGGCGTGGTGCGAGCTCGGTAATGCCTACCAAGGGGCCGGCCGGGATGCCCAAGCTCAGGATTGCTTCACAGCGGGCGTGGAACAGTATCCACTGTATGCCGATTGCCACTACAGCATGTGTAAGTCCCTTGGGCGCAAGGACCCAGAGAAGAAACAGGCCTGTGAGCGCTATCTAAAACTCTGCCCGCGCTGCGATCACACCAATGAGATCGAGAAGCTTGTAGACAAGCTCAAATAGCTCGCCTACGGCTACCCCTTCTTCTTCTTCGGCTCAGCCCTTGGGTTTGATGATGAAGCTCTCACACAGGTGAGCTGCGAGGACCTCAAGCTCGAGGGGCCCGGTGGAGGTCGCGTCCTTGCCGTCAAACCACGCGATCAGGGTGTCGCGGACAGCCTCAACGTCGTGTGTGTTGTTCACAACTGTTGGGGCGGGCGTGTCTTCATCTTCATCCCATGGCGGTACATTGAGGGGCTGGACGCCATTTTCTTGCACCCAATCCATGATGCGTTCTCGCATCTTGATGTCACGGTACTCGAACCAGCGTCGCCGTTCGTCGGGGATGGTGAGCAGGATGTCCTTGAAGCGTCGGAACGCTCCCTTGCCATTGATCGCGGCCTCCACCCGAGACCTTAGAGTCTCATCCTCAATGGTCTTGGCGAACTCATCCACCCATTGGTATTGGATTCGCGATGGAATGGTCTCAACTTGGATGAACTCATCTTTGGCGCTGTGAACAGTGGCCATGGCAGGATCCCCAGGCGGTAGTTTGATGACAGTACCGTCTTTGAGCGAGAGGAAACATCTCACCTCTGGCATGGGCATTTGAAACGCACTGTGAAGAGCGGACCAGTCTAATTCTAACTCGGGCACTGGTTGATCCTTATCGTTCAGCGTCGACTCGGCGAAGGGGGCACAGAGCCAGCGATCAAGTCTTCGATATCCTCGAGGCTGGTTTCAATTGCGCGTCCCACCGAATCTCGTGGTTGTTTTGGTTCGTTTGACTCTGCTGCGTTCTCACCCAACAACAAGGGCGATTTCGCAATCACTGTATCTGTTTCGTCGGTCGGTGCGAAGGGCGTATCGCCCATGGAGCGCTCGTGAGCTTCGTCAGTGAGGCGTTGGATCACGGTGGCGAGGCTCTGGTTTTCGGACTCGAGTCCCCCCATCCGATTTTTGATTTGGGCCAACTCGTCTAGGAGCTCCTCATTGCGCGTCTTTTCTTTCCCCAACGCCTCCAAAAGCTCTCCGTTGTCTTGGCCAAGGTGATCATTGCCCGCTTCCACTTCATCACTTGAGGCTTGGCGAAGTTGACCGACCTCCTCAAGGAGGTCTTTGATCTGAGATTCGAAGGAGCGCCGATCGCCAACGTGAGCCTCCATCTCTTGTTTGAGGGCCTGTAGCTCGTTGTTGGCCTTCTCGGCAGCTTGTCGCTCTGCGTAGATCATTGCATCGGTGTTGGCCACCAATTGTTGAGTCCGTTCGAGCTCGCGGCGCAGCTCGTTGAGTGCGGCGTTCTCGGCTTCGATTGCCGTCAACTTTCCGCGAAGATTCGACAGCTTCTGTTGTTCACCGTTGCGGTCGTCTTTGAGTGTTGCGATTCTCTGTCGTGCGAGCTCAAGCTCGCCTGTCGCCGATTGGTGCTCGGTCTCGATGCCGAGAAGCTTCTGCCTGAGGGCACCGAGTTCGTGTTGCTCACGTTGGCGTTCTTCTTTGAGTCCGTCGACGCGGGTCTGCATCATCGCGAGATCCGAGACCAGCCGCTTGTTGTCCTGGCGCTCGCGGTCAGCTTGCTCGCGCAGCTCCTCGAGCTCTCGCCTACTGTTATCACGGTCGTCGCCCACGTCCTCGATTTGCCGGCGGGCAGTGTCGAGCTCGCTTGTTACGGCCGAGATTTCCTCGCGGACACTGTTGAGCTCGAACGCGATCTCGTCGCGTTGGCTTGCGGTTGAGCTCAGCTCCGCCACGACAGTGTCTCGTTCTTGGGCGATCGCATCCTTCTGGCCGGCCAGTCCTTCCAGATCCCTGGCGGCCGTCTCTTTGGCTGTTGCGAGCTCCTCCAGTTGACGGTTGATCGAATCACGTTCTGCGACGAGCTTGTCCCGTTGTTGGGCAATCTCATCGCGTTCCCGTGACGTCGCATCGCGTGTCCGCAAGGCATCGTCGCGTGTCTGCAATGCGTCGTCGCGTTCCTGACGGAGTTCGTCCCGTTGTTTGGCGATCTCATCGCGTTCCCGTGACGTCGCATCGCGTGTCCGCAAGGCATCGTCGCGTGTCTGCAATGCGTCGTCGCGTTCCTGACGGAGTGTGTCCCGTTCTTGGGTGGCGGCGTTCCATTCTTGGGCGGCCATATCGCGTTCCCGGTGCGCTGCGTCTCGCTCCTGGGCGGCAACATCGTGGTCTTGTTGCGCCGCGTCTCGCTCCTGGATGGCCGTATCGCGTTGTTGTTGCGCCGCGTCTCGCTCCTGGATGGCCGCATCGCGTTGTTGGTGCGCCGCGTCTCGCTCCTGGGTGGCCGCATAGCGTTGTTGTTGCGCCTCGCCTCGCTCCTGGACGGCCGCATCGCGTTGTTGTTGCGCCGCGTCTCGCTCCTGGGTGAGGCGGTCACGTTCCGAATTGCGTTCTTGGGCTAGTCTGTCCCGTACTTGGACTAGGCTGTCCCGTACTTGGGCTAGGCTGTCCCGTTCCTGCGCTAGGCTGTCCCGTTCCTGGATCAGGTTGTCCCGTTCGGCTCGAAGATTTGCGAGCTCCAGTTCGAGCTCAAGGATGCCTGCCTGGGAGAATTCCAGCTCTGCCTGCAGACTGTTCTGTCGCTCACGCAGGAGAGCGATTTTTTCTTTCTCGCGTCGACGCTCGATCTTCAGAGCTTTAATGCGAGCGCGCAGCAGTGGCACAGATTGGAGAAGGCCGGAGTGTTCGGTTTCGAGGGTGGCCGATCTTTGGCGCAGTAGCAGCAGCTTGTCGTGTTCGTCTTGACGGTCAGCCTTGAGTGCCGCAATCCGGTGGTGCAAAAGACTTGTTTCGGCCTCGTCAGTGACGGGAGCATTTTCGAGTTCGAGGACATGGGTTTGCAGCCGCCGAAGCTCGGCGTCGCGGGCTCCTAGATTCTCCATGGCCTGGTTGTGCAAAGTGATTGCGTGATTGACGTCCGCGTTGGCTTTCTCGAGGCGGGCTGTCAGATCGTGGTTCTCCTGCTCGAGTTGCAGAATGGCTGCAGAGTTGTCCTCTGGCGATGCCGTGTTTGCGGCAGAGGACTCTTCGATCTCAACCTCCAGCTCGTCAGGAAAAGCGGCGCGCAAAGGCGCTTCAGCTTCGCGACTGCGAACCGCTTGGGCCATGCTGGCGAAGGGCACCTGAACAATAGCGAGGTCGTCGCGATGGATGCTGCTTGGACCGAACACCAACACATACCATCCGGCCTCGTCGATGTCCTCGGTGAGCAGGGAGCGATCAAAAACGAGATCGGTTTCTTCTTCGGTTGATTCGATATCGTAAAAGAGGTTCGCCGCCATCGGAGACTGCACGAAGACGGTGAGAACACCGAAAGTTTCGGAGAGTTCGGCAAAGGCTTCCTCATAGCTCAAAGCCGACGAAAAATCTTTGCCGCAGAGGTTGCTGAGTCGCAGACCGTTTGGATTGGCAAGAGCGAATGCTACAAAACCATCGGCAGATAACACACGCCGTACTTCGGCAATCCACCCCTTATCCTGGGACACCCATTCGCCGAGATCGTGACAGATGATTAGATCGAAAGCGCCGTCTTCAAATGACAACGGCAAGGTTGGGGTGGGCACGACTTCGATGCCCTCAATTCCAGACTCGACGAGTTGTGCGCAGAGGGTATCCGGTTGCTCAGAGGCAGCCGTGAGCTCTGCGGCTCCGGCCTCCGCAAGGAGCATGAGACTCGCAGCATCACCGCCAACGTCGAGGACGCGCTTATCTTCCGCCAAAGGTGCCAGCAAGACATAGCGAGATTCGATTTCGAGCTCGGGAATGGGGCGTCCACGCATGGTTGGGGCTACCTCACAACCGCCACTTCGGCGGGTTGGTATCGTCATCCTGCGGTGTCACGGGCTGCTCAACATTCGGTGTGTCGGGCGGTGTCTCGAGGCCTGGCTCCGGAGGGGCTTCCGGCTGTGCGATTGAAACTCCGGCGTTCTGGTAGTCCCGAATACGTCGCTGGACGTCAGCGATCCATTGGTCGACGTCCTGAGGTCGCGATGTTCCGAGTTTGTACGCCGTTTCGAATTCTCCCAGCGCCTTTTTCAGTTGGTTGACCACTTCACCGAGGATTCGTCGGCCGTTTTTGAAGGCGAGATCTGCGCGCAGCGTCTTCATCTCGATTCGTTGTTCTTCTGATAGCCCCGGCAAGAGCTCGCAGCGACTGATATAACTGGTGGCGAGCTCGAAATCACCGGGCTCTCTGCTATCGAGTCTTTCGCGGGCCCACGAGGCGAGCAGCACGAAGACAGCCCTGTCGAGATCGGCGCGGTCGTTGAAAACCTCTGTTCGGCCGATGGAAACGTTTGGGGGCAAGGGAATGGGTGCATAACTGGCCTTGAGGTCGTCCGTGGATGGCTCAAAGCGTTTGAATCCGACCGGAAAGAACCGCCCCTGTTCTATCACCAGGTTGCTCTCGTGCGTCGCGATGCGGTAGTTGCGATGATTCAGATCCGAGAGCAGGTAGACTACGGCCGTCGCTAGGGTCAGAACCGCCAAGACGAGCAGAACGACAACAAAGGCGCGACCGGCGCTGCCGGCTTCAGACTTCACCATGGTACACCCCGATATATGGCAGGTTGCGGTATCTCCCTGCGAGGTCGAGTCCGTATCCTATGACGAATTTGTTGGGAATCGTAAACCCAACGTAGTCGACTGGGACTTCCACCCGCGTATTTCCTGGCTTGTGTAGCAAGCTGCAGACCTTAATGCTCTTCGGGCGACGGGTGCGAAGGTTTTCGAGTAGGTACTGCATCGTCAAGCCTGTGTCGATGATGTCTTCGACGATGAGAATATCGAGCCCTTCGATGGATCGAGTCAGATCGCTGGTTATCTGGACGATGCCGCTCGATTCGGTGTCGTCACCATAGGACGATATGCCGACGAACTCTGTGGCAATGGGCAAGTCAATCTGGCGAGCCAAGTCGGCGAGAAACAAATAGCAGCCCTTGAGAATACCGATGAGGCAAACGTCGTGGCCACGGTAGTCCTCGGTGATCTGACGGCCGAGCTCGCCAATCCTGGAGGCAAGGGTATTGGCGTCGAAGAGGACTTCGATGTTGGCATCCCAACGCGACGATGGTGTGCTGTTGCTACACATAGCTGTTGTTCAATATTTCCCCGAGTCCCCCTGCGCCGGGGACAATGTACTGGCGTTCATTGAGGCCCTTCTCCTCATCCCAGCGCTCTCCGAGCCCGGTCTCGAGGACATCGGGAGCAGACAGTCCGCGGTCGAGGCGGACCGCGTAGACCACCAGCTCGGGCAGCTCGTCATGAACACGTTTCAGGTACTCCGGCGTGACCACAAGGTGGGCTGCCACAATCTTCTTTGCCGGACCCCCCTTGAGATTCTTGTACATGTTGGCGGCTCGCACGATGCTACCGCCGGTTGCCCCCATTGGGTCCGGAAGCAACACCGTTGCGTCGTTGACGTCGCCCCCGATCTTGTTGCCGGCGACATCCACTCCCACAACAGAATCCGATGCGTCGGTGACCCGGCTCATGTAGATGTGGTCTTGGCGCACGACATCCGGGTTCAACAGCCGTGTGAGCGTCTCGAAAGCCACCTGCGACGGTTGCATACCTGCTCGTGCGATGTTGACGGTCACGACGCGCGTGTTGGGATCGAGGAGACTTCCACTCCAAACACCCGCCGAGGTTGAAGCGAACATTCTTGTTCTTACCTCGGCCTGGCGGCGCGGTAACTCGTTGGCGATGACAAGCCGCACCAGAGTCTCGTAGATGTCCCGAATCAACCAGGTGACTTCGGGTTGGAGAGTCTCCGGTCGGCACAACCGGCCAAGCAGAGTGAGCAGGACCGGATCCGCCAACAGGTGAACGTTGCCCCCGTACTCATGTGGTAGCTCGGGGATGGAAAACTGATAGTCTTTGTATGCTCGATCGGCCATGGGTCGGCGATCATACAGGCCTTGGCGGACGAGTCAAAGCCGGCAGAAGGTTTATGAGATGGCCCAAGTTGGGGGCTTACTGGGGCGCGACGGCGTCTTCGCCGCAGTACTTGTCGAACAATCTGCTATCGGACTGACACAGATGGTCGGCGAGGGGCATCAGCGGTACCTGCTGCCAAACGCCTGCAACCCGCACTCGCAAGAGATTGGCGTGCACCATTTCGACGACGATGTCGTCGGGGGGACTTCCAGCGTCGGTTTCGTCAAGTAGGAGAAAACCGCCGGACAGAAGGCCCACCAAACACAAGGCGAAGAACATGCTGGTTCTCATTGTTGACCTCACTCTGGGCTTCGGAGTGTCCCGCACTACTCGAACCAGCTCGATTTGGCAAGCGTTTCTTCGTTGGGAATGATTCAATGAATCTGCGTCAAAGCTTTGTTGATGGCCGCCTCATGGGTGACAAAGTGCGTCACCTCACCGGCAGCTTCAGCGATGATGATCCGTTTGTTCTTGACGAAGATGGTGACCAGATAGGTGTAGTCCGCTTGGCCCACGGGAGCTGCGAGCTCAACCATGTATCCGGGCAGGCCGCTCGCTTCGATCTCGCCATCGCGCACAAAAGCGTATCCCGCGTTGGTCATGCGGTTCTTGAGCGCTTCCCTCCAGAAGGCGAGATCTGCCTCAGGATCGTTCTTCTCCATGCGCACGCGATAGGTTACGCCATCAGCGCTGACGGCGCGGAACTGCCGAATCTCGTCGAAGGATGCGAATCCCTCGGGTGCCTCTGCCTCAAAGCCCTTGCAGGACGTCGTCAGGGCAAGGAGAAAGACCAGCGAGAGTTGCTTACTTTGCATGGGAGAACTCCTCGAAGAGGTCGGCGAGGTTGACAGTGTTGAGCCATGCGAATGAAGAGCTGCCATCCCGTGCCGGCGGACGTCTGTCGCGGAATTCGAAGCGGACAATGATCTCGGCCAGCTGCAGTTGATGCTCAAGCATACCAATCGAGCCCTTGAGCCCCTCAATCTCCTGAACCAACTGGGTCATCTGCGACTCGACCTCAACAATGGAGTTCTGCCCGGCAGTGTTGAGGACCGCGAAGTACCTATGAAACACCTGCTCTCGGGAGCTAAGGCGGGTGCGCAACTCGGTGAGTCGGGTGCCGACATCCTCAGCGTTGAAGGTACGGTCGATGATCTTTCCGAGCGGCTCGATTTTGGCGATGAATGCGTCCGCCCTGGCGACTGGCACTTTCAAGACAACCTGGTCGTCATCGCGACTGGAAAAGTATCCGCCAGTCTTCTCAGCCTCTTCGATGAGTGTATCGGCGGCCTTGTTGCGATCAGTGACCTTGAGAGTCATCGTCGAGCTGATGGTCGTGCGCGGTGTCTCCTTCTCGGCAATGCGCGGTGGCTTATTCTCGGCATTGCGCGGTGGCCTATTCTCGGCAATACGCGGCGTCTTCTTCTCGGCGTGGAGTGCCGCAGGGAGGCCCAAAGCGCCGGCGATTGCCAGAGATGACAAAATCAGCCTAATCATTTTGCACCCCCCTCGATGGCGACGGTTACCGCGGCACCGTAACGTTTTTCGTGCTCCTCATTGGGATAATAGACTTCGACCAGATAGAGGTCGTCCTTGTCGACCTTCACGGCGATGAGGTAGCGATAGGCCTTCTCCGATTGGTCAACGAGGCGCAGAACCTGGAAGTCGCCGATTTGGGAGATTTCTGCGGCAGCATATTCGGGGCCGAGGCGGTGCTTGATCGCTT
The DNA here is from genome assembly GCA_001798605.1 of Deltaproteobacteria bacterium RIFOXYA12_FULL_58_15. Lineage (GTDB taxonomy): Bacteria > Myxococcota > XYA12-FULL-58-9 > XYA12-FULL-58-9 > XYA12-FULL-58-9 > XYA12-FULL-58-9. The sequence continues at coordinate 13,256 of MGST01000133.1, forward strand.
CAAGCCAATAGGTGCTCGAGCCCTCGGGTTCATTCTTGCGCTTGCTGGCCCATATCACCGCACCATCCGCGCTCTCTGCAACCCAGCGCTTGTCGTCGGTGAGCTCGACCATTCCCACGGGAACCTCGAGCTCAAGCTTTTTCCCTTCCTGGGCGACGGTACGAGCAAAGGGTGACAGCGCGTGAATCCAACGAAAGGCCGCGATTGGCTCCTGGTCACCGCCTTCTACCTCGAGCTGATGCGGCACGGCCTCGATCGTGAGGCGCGAGAGCTGGGCGAGGGAGACGATGGTGTTCAGGTGCATCTCAAGCTGATCGATCTCCTCGGTGAGCCGTTGAATTTCACTCAACAGTTCCAGCTTCTCGCGGGTTTTGGTGGTCTTCCCGAGCAAGACGATGAGACGGTCGCGGCTGGCTCGCAGTGTCTTCACCCGCAAGTCCATGGCAACAAACGCGTCGGTGACATCCTGCGCCGACATCGAGCGCGACAAGACGTCACCGATGGTGGCGAGCTTGGTGTACACCGCACGAAATTCCGCGACCGGCACCCTCAAGGTGACCGTGGTGCCGGTGAGGTTTTCGACGTAGCCGCCGGCTTCGTCGGCGATCTCCGACGCCTGTTGCAGCGTTTCGGTGGGGTTGGTCACTCGCAGCTTGAGGTGGCCGTTGTAGTGCACCATCCGTTTGATCTCGGGAGTTGCGTCCCTACTCTTACCCTCATGGGGCTTAGGTCTCGTGTCGTCGTCGAGGCCCTCTTTGCCGCCCTTAAGCTTGGCGCGCCTGACTGGGGCCGGTGGTGAGGCCATGATGGCAGAGTTGAGGGTACCGCCGAAGGCTTCGGGTGCTGGCTCCGCACTCGGCGCGACTGCCTTGTCCATTGCGAATGATTCCTCGAGGGCCCCGGTGGGGGCATCTGCGCTCCGGCAAGCGCAGCCGAGAAGCGTCGCGACTAAGATTGCCAATCTTTGTTTCATGGTTCCCTCCGCTGGCGAGGGCCGGAGTTTATGCGAAGGCGGACTGAGAGCCAAGTCTGCAAGTCTATCCGTCTGCCGTGGTCGGTCTGCTAGGCGACCGAGTTCTGCCGGCTCGCGTTGTTTGCGGATGAATTGGAGGAGTCCTCGCGCTTGTGAGAATCATTGTGAAAATCTGTGTGGGTGAGTTCGGCACGATTTCTCTATGCTGCGAACCTTTGCGACCAGACTCATCGATCTTTTGCGACAATACCTGATTGTAGGTGGCATGCCCGAAGCGGTGAGTGTCTTTTTTGCGGGCCAGGATTATGCGTTGGCAAGAAGAGTGCAACTGGACTTGTTAGCGAGCTACGAACAAGATTTCTCCAAGCATGCCCCTCATGCGACCGTACCTCGTATCCGAGCGCTCTGGAGCAGCTTGCCAACTCAATTGGCGCGAGAGAACAAGAAGTTTGTCTATGGCCTGGTGCGACAAGGTGCTCGTGCCAGAGAGTACGAGCTGGCGCTCCAGTGGCTCGTCGACAGTGGGGGTCCGTTTTGCGCGGTAATGAGCTGTTCGCGGAATTCAAGGGAGCGCTGACGGAGCAGTTCGTGCTGCAGCAGTTGCTCGCTTGCCTCGGGAGTCAGCCCTTTTACTGGAGTGCCGACCAATCGAGCGCAGAGGTAGACTTTGTGCTGCAGCTAGACGACCAGATTGTGCCCCTCGAGGTCAAGGCCGCCGAAAACCTACAATCCAAGAGCCTGAAAAGTTATTAGTGAGTTGGCCGCCTTAGCGCTGCAGGAGCGGTAGCTGATTTCAGTGACCCGAGGAGCTCCGTGGCTACCTTCTGCCGCCGTATCCACCGCCCCCACCGCCGCCGTATCCACCGCCGCCACCGCCGCCGTATCCACCGCCCCCACCGCCGCCGTGTCCACCGCCGCCACCGCCGCGGGGCTTGTCCTGCGCTTCATTGACTTTGATGTTACGACCATCCAGTTCGGTCCCATCCATCTCGCTGATCGCTTTGCTAGCCTCGCCCCCATCTTCGAAGGTGACAAAACCGAAACCACGTGAACGGCCCGTGTCGCGATCTGTAATGACCTTGGCCTCGGTGATCCTGCCGAATCGCTCAAAGGATTGGCGGAGTGAATCGTCTGACGTGTCCCAGCTCAAACCACCAACGAATAGCTTTTTTGACATCTTCTTCCCGTATCTCTCTGCACCGTTCTTGTCGGCACTTTATCGCTACGCCTGACTCGTCCACCCTTGTGTGGCTCGTTCCATGGCCATAGCGGATTTGTACTGTTCTCGCTGGTACATTGACCCCGAGAACATCATTTCGAATTTGGGCCCCAGGGGCGGTAGCCACAACATGGCACAACCGACCGAAGAACACACCCTATATTCCATTTATTCCATTGAGCCCCGTCTCACTCCCACTCGATGGTGCCCGGTGGCTTGGAGGTCAGGTCGAGGGCGATGCCCGAGATGCCCGGCAGCGCTCCGATGCTTTCATTGAGTTCCTTGAGAAGGGGGGGGGGCAATGTCGCTGCCACCGCCGTCATAGCCCGTTCCGAGTGGATAGGACGGATGATCACAATCTCGTCACCTTTGTCGTCAAATGACAGGGGCGCCAACACCGTCGGGCACTGCCAGATGTCGTCATGAATGCCGTGGCGGCGTATTCCCTCCATGACCAGGTGATCTGCCTCACGCAAGAGGTCCAGCCGTTCGCGAGTGACGTTCGCTGTGCGCAAAGTGACCTTGCTCGGCGCCTTGGTGGCTAGGTTCCAAATACACCGGTTGATGCCCTCGATCTCTGCCAGCATGACACCGGCTGCTTCGCTGATGGCCGCGAAGGAGAGCTCGCTGGTGAGAAGCACTGGGTTTTCATAGGAGCGCAGGTCTGCCTTGACTCCCACTGAGCGGATGGGAAGCACCTGGGCGGTGAAGCCCGCCTTTTCACCGTGGGCCTTCACGCGCCAGGCGAGCTCGGCGGCAATGGCGCTGCCCTGCTTGCCATCGGAGCATAGCAGGCGAACGCCGAGACCGGGTCCTGGGAAGGGGTGGCGCCAGAGCATTGGATGGGGAATGCCAAGCTTCTCTCCAAGCTCTCGCACCTCAACCTTGTAGAGCTCCGCCAGGGGCTCGACGACGCGACCGGCGGCGATCATCTCTTCGATGATGGGCACGCGGTTGTGATGGGTCTTGATGGTGTCGGCGCGCTTGGTGCCACCTGTTTCGATGGTGTCTGGGTAAATGGTTCCTTGGCCGAGCAGATGGTCGCTGATGCCGAGTCGTCTGGCTTCGCGCTCAAAAACATCGATGAACGTCTGGCCGATAATGGCGCGTTTTTTCTCAGGCTCAATGGCTTTGCCGAGGGCGGCGAGGAAATCATCCGAGGCATCGATGAAATGAAGGGTGTCGCCAAGTCCCAGCTCTTTGTAGCTTTGGACCACCCTACGGCTCTCATCTTTGCGCATCAGGCCGTTATCAATGTGCAAGAGTTGGACGCGCAGAGCACCCAAAGCCCGGTGGAAGAGGATGGCGGCGACAGTGGAGTCGACGCCGCCAGAGGCCAACAGGAAGACCGATTGCTCGCCCACCTGCTCACGGATTTTCTCGATTTGTTCTTCGACGTAGCGGTCCATGGTCCAAGACGGATCGCAGGCGCAGATGTTGCGCACGAAATTGCTGAGCATCTGGTCGCCGCCGGGCGTGTCATCGACCTCGGCGTGGAACTGGAACCCATAGCGCTTCTTCTCGTCGTTACCGATGGCGGAGAAGTGGTGGGGCTCTTGGTCGCTGCCACCCTCAGTAAAACCGAGCTCCTCGAAACCGGGACCGATCGCGACGACCGAGTCGAAGTGGCTCATCCACACCTGCTCGACGTCTTTGAGACCAGCAAACAGGGGGTGCTTGCGGACGACGCGCATGTTGGCGCGACCCCACTGGCGACCGCCGTGGACCACCTTGCCGCCGTAATATTTGGCTATCTCCTGATGACCAAAGCAGAGGCCCAAGATCGGAATGTCGAGGTCAAAGATCGCGTGGGTGTACTGCGAGTCTTCTCCACGGGACACCAGGCTTGGGCTGCCAGAGAGGATGATGCCCTTGTACTTGGCGAAGCGCTCGATGGGATCCTCTGGCTGCAGAATCTCTGCGAGCACCTGGTTGCGTCTCACCTTGGTGGCAATGAGGTGGGCGTACTGTCCGCCAAAATCAACGACCGCAATGGTGTCGTGGTTCATGTCTCGCGCCTTCCTCGCTTGGGGGCCACGCTATACAGCACGCGGAAACAGGGGGACACAATACCCATTTCACATCTCTGCAGGGCAGCGGTGGTCAGGTCGATTGAGCCGAACATCCCATCAATCGACTTGACTGACGCTGTAGTTCTTGCACTCACCTGAGTTGATCGGCAAGTTGTGGCGATGGGATCCTGGACAATGTTGCACCCCTGGCTTCTTGCCGGCCTTGTCGGTGCGAGCTTGCCCGTCATCATTCACTTGATTGGCCGCCGGCGTGCACCCACGATTCGCTTTGCTGCCTTCGATTTTCTGCTAACGGTGAACAAGCGTTTGGCGCGACGTGAGAGGCTGCGGCAGTTCCTGTTGCTCCTCTTGCGCACCCTTGCGGTCATCGCCCTGGTCCTTGCTGTAGCGCGGCCAGTGCCTTCACGTCCGGCAAATGCCGCCCAGGCCTCGACACGGCATCTCGGCCTGATTGTTGATACGTCTCAATCGATGTCCTACGTGCATGATGGAATCCCCCTTATGCAGATTGCCAAGGCCAAAGTGAGCGACCTTCTCTCTCACGTCCGACCCGGCGACAGCGTGGCTGTCGTGTTTGTGGGTGCCGAGGTGGTGTCACCGTTCTCGACGCCGACGCTCGATGTCGCAGCTGTTCGTGCGGCCGTCGACGCACTTGGTGAGCCCGCTGGCGTCGCTAACATTGGAGCCGCCATCGACAAGGTGTTGGTGCTGCTTGGTGACGACGCGGCAGGTGCGACCTTGGTGATCGTGGGAGATCTGTCTCGAAATGGTTTTTCGGATCTGCGCCCGACCTCAATAGATCCTTCGCCCGAGGTGCGATTGGTGGACGCGGCCGAGCGCGAGGGGACGGTTGCGCTGGAGAATCTCGGTGTCGAGTCGGTGGTGGTGGAGCATTCCCAAGAGACGCCGTCTGAGCGGATACTGCGGGTGAGTGTGCACAACTGGGGCGGGCACGCCATCGAGCGCCGTGTTATCGAGCTCGTGATCGACGAACGAGTGACGCAGCGTGGTTACGTTCAGGTCCCGGCCCGTGGTGCCACCATCAAGACCTTGACGCAACTGTTTGACGGTGCCGGGGTTTTTACTGGCACGGTACGTTTGGGGACGGATAATGCCGATGGCTACACTGTCGATGACCAGGCGTCATTCGTCACAGTCGTCGCGCCGGGTGTGGAAGTGCTCGCCATAGATGGCGACGCGCGGACAACTCCGTACGAAGATGAGCTCTTCTTTGTCGAAAGAGCGATGAACGCGATTCCCAAAGGCGATCCGCCCATCCGTCTGCGAATTATCACCGTGGACGAGGTGCGCGAGCCTGAGACTTCGCTCGAGCTCGAAGGTATTGACGTGGTGCTGCTTGCCAACGTGGGTGATCTTCCCGATGACCGCATTGCCGAGTTACGTCGTTTTGTGAACACCGGTGGTGGACTGTTGATAGCCCCTGGTGATGAAGTGCATTTCGAGCGCGCCAACAAGGTCTTTGCGGATCTCTTGGCGCACCCTCTACGCGATATGCACAAGGCGGCAGACCCAGACGCAGGCACTCCACCGTTGGGGATGGGAGAGATCGATTGGACACATCCTGTGGTCGCGGGACTTGGCCTGGCTGCGGAAGAGAGCCTGCGTGCGTCACGGACATCGGTGTATTTCAACCTCGCGGCCGGGGTCGGAACCGACGCCAGGGCCATTCTCCGTTTTGACAATGGTGCGCCAGCCTTGGTGGAAAGATCGCTTGGTGATGGCAGATTGATGTTGTCGGCTACGACACTGGATGTCGATTGGAGCGATCTACCATTGCGCAGCGTGTTTCCTGCGTTGCTACAACGAGCCGTCCGTTATCTCGCTCGTGCAAACGATGTCCTCACAACCGGTACGGCTCGTGTCGGTGACGTCATTGAAAAGCCAGTCCCCACCGGTGCCCGCAAAGTCGCCTGGGTAGGTCCCAACGGCGTGAGGCGCGAAGTGCCGATCACGCAGGGACAGCATCAGGTGCGTTTGGAGAACCTCGGCACGGGTGTCCATCGCGGCCAGATCATCGTCGAGGGGTCCGACGACTGGAAGGATGTCCTCCCCCTGGATGTGGCGGTCAATGCCAACCTTGCCGAGTCTGATTTTCTGCCGGTATCCACAGAGCAGATTGCTGAGGCTATGGGGGGTGACCGCGAAGGGCCGGGTATTGCAGTGAGCGTCGGTGACAGCGACGGTGGCGAGGATCCGTTCGAAGCCCGTGGTGCTGCAACCTATTTGCTTATTGCACTCGCGATGTTCTTCGTCGCAGAATCGTTGTTGGCTTCGCGGGGATGACAATCTCTGCCACGGTTATGAATCTGAGCCAATCAGCAACACGCCAACGGCGCGGTTGAGCCAGAGAATGGCAAGGTCGTGTTGCAGGCCTTCGAGGACTCTGCCGACGCGAGCGGCGCTCAATTGGGAGTTGGTGCTGAGGACGTCGAGGCTGGTGGCCATGCCCACTTCATACTGTTTGTTCACCAAGCGCGCGGTCTCCTCCGCGAGACCTACTTGCTCTTCGGCGAGGGTGACGTTGCGGTGACTCTTTTCAACCTCGATGAAGCGTTGCTCGACCTCTTGGGATACTCGGATACTGAGCTCTGCGGCGTTGTTCTCGGCAACGCGGGTCAGGGAAGTGCGCTCGCTCATCTCCGCGATGCGCATGCCGCCGTCGAAGAGATCCCAACGGGCGCCGAAGATGAGACGCCAGGAATCCTTCTGGTCGGCGAAACCTGCGGCCGAGCTCCAGCTCCAGTCGTAGGTGACGGCGAAGGCCGGCAACCACTTGGTCCAGGTTTCTATCTCGCTGCGATTGGCGATCTCTTCGCCGAGATGCGCCGACTTGAGATCGTAGCGATCGGTGAGAGCTCGGCTCGTAAGAGAATTGACATTGCCCGTGATGGGCAGAGGACGCGGGGGCTCGGCGGCGGCGTACTCACCCTCCATGTCGGTCAGGGCGGACAGGGCGGCGCGGGCGAGCTTGATGCCGTCCTTGGCATTGGCGAGGTCTTTGTCGGCACTCCTCACTTGGATCTGTGCGCGTAGCAGATCGATCTGAGTTCCTTGGCCGACCTGGATTTGCGCCTGGCTCATGCGTAGAAACTCGTTGGCGTTGTGAAGAGTTTCTTCGGCGACCCTGGCGAGTTCCTGGGCCGAATAGAGTTGGTAAAAAGCTGCGGCTGTGGAGAGGAGCAAATCATTGCGTTGGTGTTTGGCTTGGTTCTCAGTCATTTCGATGTTGTCGTAGGCGTTCTTCAACAGCGGAATCGAGCGGGCATTGAACACGGTCATGGTTGCGGTGAAGCCGAAGCTTTTGCCCCAAAGCTCCTGAAACACCACGTCTTGGGGTGGGCCACCGCCGCCCGTCATGTCGGGCAGTGCAAAGGCGATCTCTTGATTGTTGCGAATGATTGAGCCATTGGCGCTGAGGTTCGGCAACAAGATGGCCCATGCTTTGAGGATCCAAACCTCCGCCAAAACGATGCTCTCGCGAATGTTCTTCATGGTCGGATTGTGGGAGGCGGCTGCATGCAGCGCCGCTTGCAAGGTCACAGGCTCGCGGTTGGTCAACGCCACCGCCGCGCCCGAAGCACGTGCAGACTCTTTCGATAGTTCGGACGTCTGTCCATCTGCGGCAATCAACCAAAGTGCAAACAAAAGGGTCATGGGAGTTCCTCGTGATCAGTCAATCAGGGTCAGTGTCGACCTCAGTCAATCGCGGTCAGTCCTCGGGGACCTCGGGCGCTCGTTTTGGCGGTTTGGTACCACCGCCAAACATGGAATGAACGGTCCGCAGTACCCAGACCTTGGCGTTGTCCTGCAGCAAATACATCACCGGTACCATGATGAGAGTGAGGGCTGTGGCGAAGAGCAGGCCAAAGGCAACAGGGCGGGCCATCGGTCCCCACATCTCGGCGGATTGCCCACCCATGTCGATTGACATTGTGGTGAAGTCGATGTTGACGCCGGTGGCCATGGGCAATAGCCCCAACACGGTGGTGATGGCGGTGAGCAGAACCGGCCGGAAACGGACGACGCCGGCCCGCACCAAGGCATCTCGCAATTTCAGGCCAAACTTGTCTTTGAGTTGGTCGGTGTAGTCGATGAGGACAATGGCGTTATTCACGACGACGCCCGCGAGGGAAATGATGCCCATACCAGTCATGATGAAACCGAACTTATCGCGGGTGAGCAAAAGACCAATCAGAACGCCGATGAGGGCCATAACGACTGAGCCGAGAATAACGGCCGGGCGCAACACCGAGTTGAACTGGGTGATGAGCAACAAGAACATCAACATGATCCCAATCATGAACGCCTTCATAAGAAATCTTCCCGCCTCGTCTTGCTCTTCACTCTCGCCGCCATAGTGGAGGCGGTAGCCCGATTTGAGCTTGGGCTCGAGCTTCTCGGAAAGGACCCTTGCCACGTCGATCATGATCTCCGACGAGCTGCGACCGGTGACATCTGAGCTGACTTGAATGGCACGGGCTTGGTCAATGTGGTTGATGCTGCCAAGTCCGGCTGCGGTGGTGACGTTGGCAACGTCGCGCAACGGGATCTGCACGTCGTCTTTGCCGAGCACGCGAATGTCACGGATATCATCGATCGAATCCCTAAAAGGCGCGTCGTAGCGCACCGTGATGTCGTACTCCTCATCTTTTTCGCGCAGCACCGAGGCTTCGATTCCGTTCACCGCCGCTCGGACGGCGCCTGCGACCATCGCGGTGTTGACCTTGCGGAGCATCGCTTGGTCGCGGTCAACCTCGATGCGAATTTCGGGTTTTCCGGGCTCGAAGTCGTCCTTGATGTCCACGACGCCATCTATGGTGGCGATGAGATTCTTCACCTCACGGGAATACTCCTCCAGCTGCTTGAACTCGGGACCTGAAACCTCGACGACCACCGGATCTCCGGTCGGGGGGCCGCCCTCCTCGACTTTGATGCTGTACTCGGCTCCTGCGAGGTCGCCTAGTTGTTTGCGGATATTCTCGACCGTATCCCACGGCGTGTGTGTGCGGTCGTGGCGGTCCAGAAAATCGACATCCACGACGCCAGAGTGGGTTTTGCCACCGCCACCAATCACGACAAAACTGTTGGCGTCAAAGCCAACGTTGGCAATGATCGACTCGGTGTTGTCTTCGGCCTTGGCGATCTCTTCCACCTTGCGTAGAAGGCCGTCAGTCTTTTCCAATGCCGTGCCCTGGGGCGCGGTGACTGACACCTGGGCGAAGTCTGGGGTGGTGCGAGGAAAGAACTCGACGCCGGCACCGAGGACGCCGTAGATCACGATGACGAGAATGAGCAGAGCGTTGCTGGCAAGGACCATCGTCTTTGGGCGATCCAAACACCACTCAAGCAACGCTTTGTAGCGGCGGAGAATGGGGCCGCTGACCTCGCCCGAATCGTCGAAGAGTTTCTTGTCGCCCGCACGCAGAAAGTCCGCGGCGATGACGGGGTTGATGACCAAGGCCACAAACAAAGACGACACCAATACGGCGATCACCGTGACCGGCATGTACCACATGAAGTCACCCATGATGCCGGGCCAGAACATCAAGGGCACAAACACCAACACCGTTGTGGCGGTGGAGGCGATGATCGGCCAAGCGACCTCCTTGGTGGCTTCGTACGCAGCCCGCGCCCGCGAGGAGCCCTCAGAGACGTGACGGTAGATGTTCTCGACCACGACGATGGAGTTGTCGACCAGCATACCCAGGGCCAAGACCAAGGCGAACAGCACGACGATGTTGAGGGTGACTCCCAGGCCCTGTAGCACGAGGAAGCTGATCAACATCGACAAGGGAATGGCGATGGCGACGAAGAAGGCATTGCGCAGACCCATGGCGAAGAACAAGACGCCGATGACCAAGAGCAAGCCGGTGATGATGGTGTTGTTGAGGTCGGCGACACGGTCGCGCACAAACGCACTGTTGTCCTGACTGATGCTTATCTGGGTGCCGGCAGGAAGAGTCGGCTCGATATTGGGCAGGAGCGTTTTGATCGAATCTGCAATTTCGACGATGTTGGCACCGGCCCGTTTCTTGATGCGAAGGGTGACGCACTCGGTGCCGTCGAGGCGCGAGACCGTTTCGCGGTCCTTGAAGTCATCGACGACACGCCCGAGATCGCGGAGTTTGATGGGATTGCCGTTGTCGGCCTTGACGATGATGTCTTCCATGCGGGAGACGTCTTTGTATTCGCCGGGAATGCGCACCGCGTACTTGCTGCTGCCAAGCTCGATGTTGCCCGCTGGTGTCGTCAGGTGTTCTTGCCGGATGCGATCGACGACCTGGTTTACACTGAGGGCATAGTATTCGAGCCGGGCAGGATCTAGGCGAATCTGGATCTCTCTTTCGAGGCCCCCTGTGATGTCGACGCCGAGCACGCCGGGGATCTGCTCGATTTGGTCCTGTATGTCCTCGCCCACGGACTTGACCCTGTCGAGACCATAGTCGCCGGACACGGTGACCAGCATGATGGGGAATTCTGAGATGTTGATCTCGATGAGTCGGGGATCGTTGGCATCAACCGGCAGGTCGGCTTTCGCCATATCAACCTTGTCACGGATCTTTTGATAGGCGTCGTCGAGGTCGACGCCGGTTTCGAATTCGACATTCACCAGCGACACCGACTCAGCGCTCGCGGAGGTCATCTTTTTGACGTCCTTGAGGTCCTTGAGTTGGCGCTCGAGCACGTTGGTGACGAGCTTCTCCATGTCGGCGGGTGCCACGCCTGGGTAGACGGTGTGGACCAAGATGATGGGGATCTTCACCTCAGGTGCTGCCTCGAGTGGCAAACCGCTGTATGCCGCCGAGCCCGCGATGCAGATGAAGACCAAGAGGACGTAGACCGTTGTTCGGAATTTGAGTGCGTACTCGGTGATGATCATGGTGGCATGGCTCTCAAAGGATGGGAGATCTGGTCGAGCGGACTAGCTAGACTGTGTCAATCAATGGACGACGCGGACGGGTTGACCATCGACGAGCTGGCGTTGGCCGAGCACCACCAATCGTTCACCCACTTTGACGCCTTCGGCGAGGATGACGTTGCCGTCGGCTGCGGCACCAAGAATGACGGCGCGCTTTTGCACGAATCCGTCAACCTCGATGAAGACACTTCGCTGTTTGTCGTCCTCGACGACGACGTCGTGGGGTGCGATCACCGCATTCTCGTGGGTCTCGGTGGCAATGCGTACCGTGGCCGCCATGCCCACGAAGATTTCATGATTGGGATTGGCCACAGCCACACGTAACTCAAAGGTCTTGGTGATGTGAGCCGCTGCCGGTACGACCACTGTCACCTTGCCGTCCACCTCGCGGCCGAGGGCAGGTATTTGAACTTTTGCACGGTCGCCGGTATGGACCTGGGTCACAGATCGCTCGGGAAGCTGCGCTTGGATCTCGATGGTTCCGAGGTCGGTGAGCTCGTAGATGGGAGTGCCGGGGCCGACGAACTCACCAGCCTCAACCGCCTTTTGGGTGATGATGCCTGAGCGGGTGGCGCGAACGATACTCTTATTTAGGTTGGCCTGGGCGATACGCCACTGGGCTTCGGCCTGAACCTTGCGCGATTGGGCTTCATCGATTTGCTGTGGGCTGACCAGCTTATCTTCTCGCAACGCCTCGAGCCGATTCAACGTCTTTTCGGCAAGGTCGGATGACGCCTGGGCTGAGTCTGCTTGGGCCTTGAGCAGCTGATAATCGATGCGTGCGAGCACTTGACCGCCCTTGACCGCGTCCCCGAGGTCAAAGGCCATGAACTCCACTCTGCCTGCTGTTTCGGCAGAGTAGACGATGCGGGCGACGGCCATGGTTTCCCCCGTGACGGTCACAAACTCGGTGAGTTTTGACAGTTCGATCGGCACGACCTCGACGTTGACTGTCGCGGTCTTTGGGCTCGGCATCTTTTCGCCTATCTCGTTTGGCTTCTTGTTTTCGGCAGACGCAGATTCCACGCAAGCGGCCGCGGTGACGCTAGCGAATGCCAGAAGAATGGGTGTGCTCACGCTTCTCACGGACTCTCCTTCACCCGATATTTTGCTGGCCAGCGGGATTCGGCCAGAGTGATGCTAATACGCCTGGGCTTCACGGTTTATTTCTTCTCATTGATCAATCTTCATGGGCCGAAAGTGGCCTTTGGGTTTCGGTGGTACCATGGGCCTTTTGGATTTCTCCGGTATGTGGCGATCATTAAGATTTGTGAATGAAATGGGACAACGTCAACTCCACATGGATCTTTTTTATGGGAGCATTTCGACGGCTGCCCTGTTCAACAAAACCAGGCATGTTTGCCCACCCTCGTTCCTCGTTTGCCTCTTTGCCTCGTTTGCCTCGTTTGCCTCTTTGCCAAGGTTATCGAGGCGATGCCCTGGGGTTGTCTATGGAGTGATGTTACAGTCAGTGCCCTATGGCAACACACAATCAGGACGTTGTCGTCAACACCCTCGAGGCATTGAGTCAGGTGCCGCTAGGGTCCGAGCACAGCGCTGCGGCCTCGCAGCATGCGCTCGATGCAGTGTTGCAGCTAACGGGATTTGCGACCGGTGGCGTGGTTGAGGTGACAGGCACCATTCGAGCGTTGGCATTTCGAGGTGACGCAACCGCTGTGGTTGAGCTGGTCGGCCGTTGTGCGCAGATGCCCAATGACCAGCGGTGGGTTGTGGCTGAACGCAACGAGACGGTAGAGCTAGGTGCCTATGGGGCAACGACCCTAATTGCCTGGCATGCTGGGGGGCTTTGGACCGTTGCCTATGGCTTGCAACCGCCGCCAGCCGAAACACAGTTGGCCGCGGCGAAGGTTGTCTGTGACTACCTCGGCGCCCTTGTAGAGAATGCGAGGTTGCGAAGAGCGCACGCGCAATGGGTGAGGGAGACTCTGCTCGGGGAGAACCGCGATGAGATTGGCGCGGTCACCTCGGGTCTGGCGCATCACTTCAACAATCTTCTCGGCGGCATGCTCGGCCTCGTGATGCTTGCCCCGAGACTCGGCAAAGACGAGCTCACGGCGCTTTGTGAGCGACTCAAGAGCCAGGTCGAGGGTGCCAACGAGCTGACGACCAACATGCTCGAGGTGGCTCGTGCCATTCGTCAACGTCGTGCAGATGAAGTGACGGAGCTTGGCAGGGCCTTGCGCGAAACGATTGAGCTCATCCGACCTGGTATACCTGAGCATGTTCGAATTGGTCTCGACATTGACGAAACGCCAGCGCGGGTGGTCATCACTGAGACAGCTTTTGCTCGAATTGTCAGCAATTTGATACAGAACGCCGTGCAAGCAGCACCCGACAGTGATGCACGGGTGTTCGTGCGCCTGAAGACTTCTGTTCTGAGCTGCACTGTGGAGGTAGAGGACAATGGGCCAGGGGTGCCCCTACAAAGCTCAGAGCGGATATTCACACCCTATGTCACTCTCAATGGCCAAGGCGGGTCAGGCATCGGATTGTCCACGGCCCGCAGTCTCGCTGAGCGAGCGCGCGGATCACTGGTCTTGGGCCCAAGCGATGAGGGGGCTCGTTTCGTTCTCGAGTTACCATTGGTGAGCTGAATGGATGCTACTGCTCAATCTCGATGTCTAGCTTGCCGAGGTTGGGGCCCATCTGTTCAATGGCCAAGACCAGCTCCTCCGGGTGGGCGATGTCCGTTAACAGGAGAACCTCGGCGATTCCAGGACCTAAGATCTCAATCCGCTTGAAAATCCCACGGTCGTGTTGTTCTTCGGAGAAGAAGACCACATGGATCTTCCACTCACTGGCGGGGGCTTCGAAAACGTGGGTGCGAAAAAACTGCGGCCGACTGCGACGAATCGAGCTTCCGGCAAGGTCAAGCCGCAGCCTGCCAGGCTTCACATAGAGGATCACCAGCCATGCGGTACAGACCAAAGCGACCATGGCGAAGACCACAATCCAAGGAATCAACTCGGCGTCGGTGAACGACGTCTTGAACAGCTCGGCGGGCTTGTTCTGTCGGACTTCGTAGAAAAGCTCGCCAGCGATGACAAAACTGAGCACGGCACCGATCCACGTGCGCCCGGTGGGAGAGCGAACTTCAAATTCCATGCCGCTCCCTATATCACGGAAGAACTCGACGGGGGTGAATTTCAGCCCGATGGTCAGCTGAGACAACGAGCTATGGGGCAACAGATGCGTCTCGCTCGCAGCACTTCAATGATGAATGATGCCGATGGCTCAACGGCTGCGTCTCTTCTGGGCTTTGCGATTGTGCTTCTTCTGCGAGCGCTTGTACGCCTTGGGAGTTCTGTCGAGCATGGGATTCACAACCGCTTTCACACTCGGTTCGTCGGTATCTGGAAGCGTCGTCGGTGTGAGTCGGATTTGCTCGATGGGAACTGCGGCTGGCACGTCTCGCGCGGGTTCAGCAAGGGTTAACGTGGTGATCATTGCCACTGCGGCGACTGCGCCTATACCGAGCTTGATGAGGGCCTTCGGCCATTCGGCCTCAATTCTCAAAGAGCTGGTGTCGAGTCGATGCCGTGCTTTATGGCCCATGTCGAAGATCTCACCGTTGGATTCGTCAGAATCTCTTCTCCAACCAATGCCGAGTGCACTGTGCAAACGAGCTACCGTTGCGTGCAGCCAACCCAGGGATGCCAACTCACAAATGGTGACTGTCGCGCGACTCAGTTGCGGAGTGATGTTTCGGGGTTTGTTCGCCATGGTGGTGTTCGTCCTTTGTGGGCGTTCTCCTGCTTTATTAGCAAGTTCCGATCCACCGAACCGGCGCTCCTTTCACAATTTTTGGCCCTGAGAACTCACAGGGCTCATGAGGAAAATGCGCTTGTATGCAAGCGAGTACGGCACCTCCCCCATTTGTGCCGATTCTGGAGATTTGCGTCTCGAGTCCTCAGGAACAAGGGGTGGGAGACAGACGCCTCACCCTGTGGGGCAGATTTGCCCCGCCCTAGCGGGTCGGTGCCGAGGCGAATCGAGCGCTGGCCCTGGGTTTGCCCCTGCAGCGGCTCATCTCATTCTCTCATTCTGATCCCCTCTCATTCTGATCCCCTTGACGTCTCTAGCTGGGTGCGTCATAACGAGAGCCCCGATTCTCGGAGAACCACTTGGATTGGGTATCAGAGCGGATTGAGTGGATTGTTGGGAGGCCAGGTGCCACCGAGCAAAGATAGGAACAATAGAACTCGTAAACGAACCATAGGTTTCATCTATAGCGAAGGAACCGCCAAGAACCCGTAAGGAGACCATTATGCTGTTGAAGAAATTGGGCGAGAAGATTGATGCTCATCGGCCGCGAACCGCGCGGCTTGTCAAAGAGCACGGCGAAACAAAGGTATGTGACGTCACCATCGCCCAGGCGATCGGTGGGGCGCGTGGTGTGCGCTGCCTCGTAACCGACATCTCATACCTCGATCCGAATGAAGGCATCCGCTTTCGCGGCATGACGATTCCGGAGACTCTCAAGGCACTCCCTAAGGTGCCCGGCAAAGATATGCCGTATGTCGAAGGTCACATCTGGTTGCTCTTGACCGGCGAAGTCCCGACTGAGGCCGAGGCCAAGTGGCTGTGCGAGGATCTGAAAAAACGCCGCAAGCTTCCGGATTACGTCAAGGCGATGTTGCGGGCCATGTCCCCAGACAGCCATCCGATGGCGATGTTCTCCGCTGGCATTTTGGCGATGCAGAACAGCTCCGAATACGTCAAGGCCTACAACAAGGGCATTGGCAAGATGGATCACTGGCAGCCGACCCTCGAGGACGCCCTCAACCTGTGGGCCAAGCTCCCGGTTCTCGGTGCGTTCATCTATCGGCTCAAGTACAAGGGTGACAAGCAGATCAAGTCGAACCCCGACCTCGACATGGGCGGTGACTTTGCTGCGATGATGGGTATTGACGCGCCGTACGACGACGTCGCCCGCTTGTATTTCATTTTGCACTCTGACCATGAGTCGGGCAACGTCAGCGCCCACACCGGCCACTTGGTCGCGTCCGCGCTCTCCGACATCTATTATGCATACTCCGCGGCCATCAACGGCCTCGCGGGTCCGCTGCACGGCTTGGCCAACCAAGAAGTGCTCAGCTGGATCCAAGACGTCATGAAGAAGATGAACAACAAGATCCCCAGCGAAGAGGAAATGAAGAAGTTCGTTTGGGACACCCTAAAGAGCGGCCAGGTCATTCCCGGTTATGGTCATGCGGTTCTGCGCAAGACCGATCCGCGCTACTCCGAGCAGCGTGAGTTCTGCCTCAAGCACCTCAAGAATGACCCGATCTTCAAATTTGTCGACATCCTCTACAAGGTTGTGCCGCCGATTCTCCAGGAGCATGGCAAAGCCAAGAATCCCTGGCCAAACGTCGACGCGCAGTCCGGTGTCATTCAGTGGTACTACGGCCTAACCGAGTACGACTTCTACACTGTACTCTTCGGCATCGGCCGTTCACTCGGCGTTCTCTCTAACATCGTGTGGGATCGCGCTCTCGGTTACGCCCTCGAGCGTCCGAAGAGCGTAACCACCAAGATGTTGGAAGACGTTGCCGGCATCAAGTAACATCCCGGTGACCTGCCACCTCCGTGTTGCCTAGCAACGCGGAGGCAAGAGCCACCATACGAGAGGGGATGCCATGAACTTGAACTTGGCATCCCCTCTTTTTTTGTTCAGCAAGGTGTCGGGCGGTTGCGCCGTTCAAAGACTGTTGCAGGTATCGGCGTCGTAGGTGCCACCAGCGTGGCACATCACCCGTTGAACGGCGGAGCGAAGAGTCCAGACGTCGTTGCTGGTTGCTGTGCCGTTTTGGAAACGGGTCTTCGCGGCGCTCACGTCCGTTAGATCGCTGATGAGGACATTTTCAGTCGCGGTGCTGAGGTTGAGACTGTCGACCATGCCGCCCGACGCCAAGGCCGCCTGAAGAATCGCCTGCGCCGTGATCGCGTCCCTGAGGTAGTCGGTGCCTTCCCCGTTGAAGGTCGGGGTAACGGCGCTGTTGGCGACAAGCTCGGTGATTGTGCGCAGGTACTTTGCTTCACGTAGGAGCTTGGGAAAGTCGACGATGCCAACCTCGTCCTCGGGGGTGTGGTAATAGCGGTTTTGTCCATCGGACATGAACAAGACTGGCACGCCGCGATCACGAAAACTGTCGTAGTCACTCCAGGGATTGGTGACCACGAAGATGAGATACATCATCTTCTCCACCAGGTGCAGGCCACCATGGTAGATGTTGATGCCGCTTGGCGGGTTGGCGGCGGCCATCAGTGAATGGATCTGTGGTGACAGCTCACTGCCGAGGACCACGTGTTCTTGGTTATTGCTCCAGAGATTGCCACCCATCAAATCGAGGACGATGGCCACATCGGTTTGTGCAAGGGGCACTATTGGATGGGTTGCGTAATAATCGGACCCCATGGTCTGCTCGAGAAAGTCAGGTGGCTCTTCGCTGTCCCAAAACGCCACCAACACCGAACGGGTCGGCGGATTCTGGCTGAGCTCGCAGGCGAGGCTGAGCACCGCCGCGACGGCGGTGGCGTTGTCGTAGGCACCGTTGCAGACATCGCCATCGCAGCTGCCGAGGTGATCATAGTGGGCGCTGATGATCACGTGACGCGCGGCGAGACTAGGATTCGTGCCCGTGATGCGACCGAGAACATTGGTGCCGGTGCCACCGACGATCGGTTGTTCGTAGGTGCCTGTTTGTGCCGAGGGGATATCGCAGAGGATGAGCTCGTTGATGAGAAATTGCCGCGCCGCTACTAGGCCGCCTGGACTGCCATTGTCCCGACCCTGCAAGGCATCGGCGGCGAGGTATCCGGTGATGCGTTCCAAGTTACTTTGGGTGATGTGCTCGACGAATGGCCCACTGGTGTCGCCAGGGTTCACGTGGGTGTCGCCTGGATTGACGTGGGTGTCGCCTGGATTGACGTGGGCGTCGCCCGGATTGACGTAGGTGTCGCCCGGATTGACGTAGGTGTCGCCTGGGTTCACGTGGGTGTCACCGGGGTTCACGTGGGCGTCGCCTGGATTCACGTGGGTGTCGCCTGGATTCACATCGGTGTCACCGGTATTGATGTGCGCGTCACCAGTGATTCCCGCGTCACCTTTGCAGTAGACTATCGGATCCCCGGCTGGTGCGTAATAATACCGCGGGGGCTCTTCAGTCGTAGAGCAGCCCACCGCGGCGAGGAGAACGAGGACGACAAGACGTGCGTCAGACATGAAACCACCGGCAATGCTATGGGTACAACCCGACCATCCCCGCCAAAATGCCGGGTGGATTTCGACCTGTCAACTCATACTCTGTTAATTGCAAATGAAAATTTGTCAATTCCGGACGGGCTCATCGCTCAGAATGGCGTGTCGTCGTCGTAACCCGGGGGCGGCTCGTCGGTGTTGGGAGGGGGATCGTCGAAGCGACTTACCGCCGCCTTGCCGACCCCTGAGATTTCCCAAACGTCGAGGCTGTTGAAGTATTTCACTTCACCTTTGGGGCTGGTCCACTCACGGCCGCGCAAGCTGAAGTCGATCTCCACTTCGTCGCCAGCAGAAAAATTGTCCAGCTGGTCACAACGATCACCAGTGAGCTGAAAAAGCACATATTGGGGATATCGGGGATTGTCTGCGAGCTCGAGCACCAATTCCCGTTTGCGGAATCGTTCTGTTACCTGTT
Source organism: Deltaproteobacteria bacterium RIFOXYA12_FULL_58_15 (assembly GCA_001798605.1). GTDB lineage: Bacteria > Myxococcota > XYA12-FULL-58-9 > XYA12-FULL-58-9 > XYA12-FULL-58-9 > XYA12-FULL-58-9. Next base: position 32,118 of record MGST01000133.1, read on the forward strand.
GCGCATCGAATGTGCTGTGCAGTCGGCCTTTGGCTTTGTATCCCATGCAGGCACAGTTAGCTTCGCATCGGCTTGGAATCAATAGGCAATCAAAAATTCATCCCAATGCCAAACATGCCAACCTGGCTCAAGCGCAATCATTCTACATGAAGATACCGCGTTGACAAACCGAACGTTCGTGCTATTTTATAAGGATGATGAAGGGTCGGGAGACAAAAGAGACGATCTTGAATGCAGCCCTGGGTTTCGCGCGCTTGCATGGATTGGAGGGATTGAGCATTGGCCGATTGGCAAAGGGTGTTGGGTTGTCAAAGAGCGGTCTGTTCGCCCATTTCAACTCCAAAGAGACCCTCCAACTCAATGTTTTGCAGCGCGGCGTGGAGGAGTTTCTGGAGGCCGTTGTGCGACCGGCCATCAAGGAACCACGGGGTGAGCCACGTTTGCGGGCGTTGTTGGATCGATGGCTTCGATGGGCAGCTGGGGATGGTTCAAGAGGCAAGGGAGGCTGTTTGTTCTTGGGGGCAGCGGTCGAGCTCGACGATCAACCTGGGGCGCTGCGCGATTACCTGGTCAACAGCCAGCGGCAATGGATTTCAACCCTCGCAAGGGCGGTGACGATTGCCCAGACTGCCGGAGACATAAGCCCTGATGTCGATACGGAACAGATGGCGTTCGAGATCTACAGCATCATGATGGCTTTTCACCTCTATCACCGACTTCTTCGCGATCCCGACGCAAGCATGCGGGCTCGCAAAGCGTTTGACAAACTGTTGGCGGCGTCCAGGTAACGGGAATCAGGAGAAATCTATGCGTGAAGCTCTCGACAACTTCTTTGATTGGCTGGGAGACACCTTTGGACCGCAGTTTGACAATCTGCAGTTCGAGATTCATGAGGTCGACCTTCGTGATGATCTCTGTTTTGGTCGGGATCGTTTGACGATGGCCGATCTTCACCGCGACAAGCCAAATCGTACGCTCAACTAAGAATCAAAGGCTTCTACTTTGCCAGTCGGGAGAGCTCTTGCTCCGCCAGGCGACGAACGAGCCCAGCGTCGACTTCTCCTTTGTGCTCCTTCATCACCATGCCAGTCACTTGGCCCGCCTGCTTGGGATCACTGATCTTCTTTGAGGCGATAGCAGCCTTGACGATCGACAGAACCTCATCTTCCGTCATCTGCTTTGGCAGATACTGTTCGAGGTAGCCTATTTCGTATTGGTATTTGCCCCGTAGCTGCTCGCCCCGAGCACCCGCCGCCTCGAGCTCTTCGATCCCTTTGCGTAGGGATTTGATGTAGGTGGTAATAATTCCCTGGTACAGAGGATCGTCGAGCGCGCCTTCGAAGCCCTTGACGTTACTTGCCTCTTGGACCTTTGCCTTGACCTGGCGAATGCACGCAAGGCGCTTCTGGTCACGGCAACGCATGGCGTCCTTGAGCTCTTCGTTTAGCTTCTCAGCAATACTCATACAACCATCCTTTGGCGGCGCGGTCGCGAACGAAATTGACCCTATACGACAAGGCCCCAAGTGCGCCAGACGCATTTTCCCTCCGCATCTTGATCGCGATTCAGTTCTTGGGATCTGCCAACTGGTCAAGTGCATCGAGATGCTCGACATTGCGGCGCTCTATGTCGGCGGCCGCCTTTCTGGCATCTTCGATGAACGTCCCCGGATGTGCCAAGGGGCCGGTCGACAGACCTGCCTGGGAGCGCAGCCAACCGAGGTAGAATCCACCACCGAGGGTTGCTACGGCGGCAAACGCCGCGACCTTGATGATCCAGGAAGGCATTTGCCGCATGCGCGCCATAACGAGTCCAGCGACGATGCCCACACCAACGCCAATCAACAATGTGCCGCTGCCGAGGTTCGTCGTGTTTACCAAGTTTGCAGGCTGGGATGGCAGAGATGGCAGAGATGGCAAAGATGGCAAAGATGGCAAAGATGGCAGAGATGGCAGAGATGGCAGAGACGGCAAGTTGCTCGACATCTTGGCCTCGACCTCGGTGTCTCCGTCGTTTTGAGCCGACGCCGAGAGAGTGATCTTTCGCGCGTCCTTGCGTATACCCGACGGGATGGTCTCAAGGCTATCAGTGATCACCGGTTCGCCACCAGCGCCGGTGTATAGATAAAAAACTCTCTCGGTTGGAACAGCGGCGCTCACCGAGCTTCTCCAATCATTGCTATTGGGTTCTGCTGTCGCCGCCGAGCTTGACGATGCGCAGCTCCAAAAAGAGAAGCAATCGTTCACCGGTGAGGTAGTAAAAGACGCGCTTGCCAAAACGGACGCAGTCACCGCTGACCAAAGGCAAGGGATCGCCGGGATTGAGTTGGTTGCGGTTGACGAAGGTGCCGTTTGATGAGTTGCGATCAACCAACAACATCGCCACGCCTGTTTCTTCGATGGCCGCGTGAATCGAAGAAATCGTGTCGTCGACAATCACTATGTCATTGCGTTTCGCCCTGCCAATACAGATGTCTCGAGATTCGTGCTGTCCTGCTTGGATGAGGGGGAGTACCTGGGATGAGCCGGCCACCAAATCTTGCATTGCCATCATGCGAGCAATGCGTGCTTCCTTGTGTGCCTCGGCATCGGCGTCATTGAGCGTGAAAGGTTGGGTGCTCCACGTCTGGTTGCGCTGGACGCTCTCTCCTTTGGGGAGCAGTATCTCTGACGACTTTGCGGCTTCAATGAGGACCGGAGGCCCCGCAGTGAGGCTCTCACCTCGGCGTAGGGCGTCGCGTTGCTCCAGGGTGAGATCGTCAATTGTGGGCATGCCCAAAGAATACGCCGACCTGGGGGCCCCGAACAAGGCCCGTCGACGGCTGGGACGATTGCAAAGGTTGGGAATGGTTGTGACACTCAATCGTTTGCGTAGATGACTGTGATCCAAAGTTGTCCCGAGGCCCGTGAGCTGTCTCTGAAGACGCCCACACCAATACGGGAGTACCGTTCGCGCAGATGCGGGGACTCGATGACGGCGTCGACGGAGTTAGCGAGATACACATCGGCCGCAGCCTCAGAGACGTCGACTTCGTCGAGAACCGTATCGGCGAGACCACCGCGCACTGGGCTCGTGGAATCAACAACTCCGGAGGCGGCAATCTCACGGCTGTGCCTCAGAGCCAGCTCGTCCAGCACGTGGTGCTGGCGCAGGGGTTCTAGTCGCAACGCAGCCCGCCGCCCATTGATGGAATCCATCGCAGATTGGCGCAACCTCTCGCTCCCGCCGCCATCCGGAGGACGGGCGAGCACGACGACGACATAGAGCTCGGTGCGGCTGCTACGGCGACCCACGGCGACACCGACGCCGAGGGAGGTCACATCGGGATCGAGAAGATTGCCGCGATGGGCGGGGCTTTCGTTCCACTGCTGAAAAGCGGCTTCCGCAGACTCGGCGATAGCAATATTCTCGACAGCGCGAACGAACGGAACGGCACGGGCGTGCAGCCGATCGGTGAGGTCACCGGTGGTGGATGACACGTGCGCGAAGAAGTCATGATCGACCATGTCGTGGGCATGGGAGCGAGCCACATCCCCCAAGTGACTGCTTTGGGCCAACAAGCCTAAGCCTTGTGCCTGGCGACTTCCAAGAATCAATGCCACGAGAGCGGTCTCGGCGTCCTCGGTAGATTCTGCCAACGGAGCGGTCTCCACATCATCAATATTGTCCACCGATGGAGGATTCGCCGGATTGTCCACCGATGGAGGTCTCGCCGGTTGGACCGTATGTGGATTCCGTTCCACACCGACGGGAAGTATGGCCGCGATTTGGGGACCCACACCTCTGTCAACGAGCACTTCGATGCGTATGATCCCTGGCGTCGAGCCGGTCTCAAGCGAATGTACGAAGCGGTGCCCCGATAGGGTGAGATCACTTCGCTCGATGGTACCGTCGGGGCGCTCGACTACCAATCTTGCCTTTTCATCATCGGCACCAGCCTCAGTTCGGATAGTCCCCGAGAGGCGCAGTTTTTGCTGACGACGGGTTCGCGATGGCAGCGGTGTGAGATCCACCAGTCGGCGAGACAACAAGAGCAACACCGTGGTGTGCGTATCAGTTTGGGTTGAGGCGAGCCCGACACGATTGGTCTCCACGTGACCGAGCTCGTTGTCCAGCTTCTCTAGGACTTGCGCCGTGAGGTTTGCGTCATTGGGCACACGCAATGCGACAGCGGCAAGCTGACCATCGGTCCATCCCAAACGGCGGGCTGCTGCATACGCGTGGCTCAGGGGAAACTTTTCCCCAGGTTGCGAGGGGACCGACGGTAGCAGAGAACGGGCGACCCGTCCGAGCCGAGCGTCGCCGCGCAGCCTTTGACCGCGTGCCTTCGCGTGAGCGCGTATGGCGCGAAGCAGCTGTTGCTCTGCAAAGGAAAGCTTGTGCGGTCGAACCCACCGCTCGTAGCTTCTTGGCGGCTGTAGGTTGCCGTTATTTGCAGCCAAGAGAGGGGGTACGCCGGCGAATGTTGTAAGCCATGCTCCCAGGAGGAGGGTTGCCCGGACCATTAGTTGTCCAATGGACTACCGTTCGCATCGAGCTCGACGATGGTGCCACGCTCGAGATTCTTCAGCCCCTCCACCACTTTCGATTTGTCGCCAACCACGACCACAGAAAGGGTCTGCGGTTGCAGGTGCTCTTGGGCTACGCGACGAATGTCTGCGATGTTGACCGCGGCAATCTTCTCGGGGACCTGTTGGTAATAGTCGAGGGGGAGGTCGTGGGCATAAATGTTGGCCACCATGGCGGCAATGGTCTGCACTGTTTGGAAGTAACCAGGCAAGGACAACGTGTACTTGTGCTTGGCGTCTTCTAGCTCATCGGCAGAAACATCGGCTTCGCGGATGGCGGCAATCTCCTTGAGGATCTCTGCGACCGCGGCGCTGGTGGCGGTGGTTTCAACGCCGGTGACCACTGCGAAAGTCCCTGCTCCGCGAAGGAGCTGCAGGCTGGAATAGGCACCGTAGGTGTAACCTTTGTCCTCGCGCAGGTTCATGTTGATGCGACTGGTGAACTCGCCACCCAAAATGGCGTTACACAAGAGCAGCGCAAAGTAGTCAGGGTGGGCGCGGGAGATTCCGAGCTGACCCACGGCCAATTGGGACTGCGGGGCATCTGCTTTGTGAACCAAGGTGACTTGAGCTGGCTGTGTGATCGGCGATGGCGGTGGCGATGTGCCGGCACCGGGTGTGGACCACGCACCGAGGGCGTGTTTTGTGGCTCGGCTGGCAGCCTCCGTGTCGATGTCACCGACGAATATGATGGCGGTATTTCCAGGCACGATGTTCCGTCTGTAGAACCCGACAACGTCTTTGCGGCTCATAGCCTGAACCGCCGCATGGTTGCCTAGGGATGTGTGCCCGTAAGGGTGGTCGCCGAATACGGCCTTGGCGAAAATGTTGCCAGCCACGGTGCGGGGATCGTCGAGCATGCGAGTCAGGGTGGCGAGTTGTTTGCGTCGCACACGCTCTAGCTCCGCAGCAGGAAATGTTGGGTTCTGCAGAAGGTCGGCGATCACATCGAGGGCCGCCGGCAGGTTGCCTGTGAGAGTCGTCAACGACAGCTCCAGCGTGTCTTGATCGGCGCTGACATGCAGGCCCGTGCCCAGGGTCTCGATCTCATCGTTGATCTGGTCAGCCGTGCGGCTCTTCGTTCCAGAGCGCAGCATTTCTCCAACCATCGAGGCAAGTCCTGCGCGATCCTTGGGGTCGGAGGCTGAACCTGCGCGAATCAGGACAGTGAGGCTTACCAACGGCAACTTGTTCTTGTTGACCCAAAGGACTGTAAGACCGTTGTTGAGAATCTCACGCGTCGGTACCGGTGCCTGCAATTGTGGTTCAGGTCCCGCAGTCGGTTGCGTGGCCCGCCAATCACCGCCGTCGACGTCGGCAGTGGTGGCCCCAGGTCTCGCGGTGTTCGGCGTGGTGCTGCAGGTGATCGAAGCCAAAAGGAACAGGGAAAGAGCAATACTTGTGCGTGTCATTTTTTTGGCACCGTGACAACGACCGCCCGATTCTTGTTGTCGAGCAGTGATTTGGCGAGGTTTGCTACGGCCATGGGAGTGACCTCTTCGTAGCGTGCGAGATCGGCGGCGAGGTGACCCGGAGCGCCGGTATATTGGTTGTAGCGATTGAGAAGATCTGCTCGCCCGCCAAACCCACCAGCGAGCTGCAGTTGCGAAATGGTGAGGGTCAGCAGCTGATTCTTTGCGCGCTGCACCTCCTTGTCGCTCGGGGGAGACTGGCGGATTTCATCAATCACCTTCTGGATTTCCGCTTCGAGGCGGCCTAGGTCGACCCCAGGACGTCCGAGCACAGTCACGTGAAACTCGGAGTTCACCGCCATGGAGTTTTGGCTGGCCTCCACGCTCTGGGCTATCTCGAGATCGTAAACGAGGCGACGATGGAGACGACTCGAGTTGCCAGCGCCGAGAATGAAGGCCAACACATCACACTCCGCATCGCCCGGAGCATAGGCTGGCGCCGAAAACCAACCCATGTCGATCCGCGGCAATGCCACCGGCTCCTCCACCGTGGAGCGACGCTCCTCGGCAATGGGGGGGGTCTCGATGGTGCGCTTCGTCGGGGCGTCGCGTCGGGGTAGGGTGCCAAAATATCGTTCGATGAGGGCTTTCGCTCTTTCGACTTCGAAGTCCCCAACCAAGGTCAAGGTGGCGTTTGCTGGCGCGTAGTAGCGCAAGTAGAACTCTTGGACGTCGTGCAAAGTGGCGGCCTCGAGGTCAGCCATCGAGCCGATGACATCGCCGTAGTAAGGGTGGTCGCTCGGATAGAGGGTGTGCACCATCTTCTCATCGCTGGGACCATAGGGGCGGTTCTCGCGAGATTGGCGGCGCTCGTTCTTGACCACATCCCGCTGGTTGTCGAGCTTCTCCTGGGTGAGGGTATCGAACAGAAACCCCATGCGATCCGCTTCGATCCACAGGGTCAGCTCGAGTTGATTCGCTGGCATCGTCGCAAAGTAATTGGTGCGGTCGTTGGAGGTTGTACCGTTGATTTCACTGGCTCCGGCCGCCGAGAGAATGGCGACGTGTTGATCGTCGCCAACATGTTTGGATCCCTGGAACATCAGGTGTTCGAACAGGTGGGCAAAACCGGTACGTCCAGGTGCCTCATTGATGGGGCCGGCGTGGTACCAGATGTTCACCGCGACAATCGGCAGGTCGTGATCGGGGCTGAGGATAACCTCGAGCCCGTTCGATTCGAGGACGTACTTTTCAAACGGCAGTGACACATTTTCGGCGGACAGAGCCGCCGAAGCCACAATCCAAGTGACACATATACAAGGTGCGAGCATGGTATTGTTCCGCGTTATTCTGGAAGCGATGTGGTGCCCGGGAATGGACTCGAACCATCACGGAGTTGCCCCCACTAGGACCTGAACCTAGCGCGTCTGCCAATTCCGCCACCCGGGCGCGAGCCGGCTTTATAGCGGTTCTGCCCCCACCAGGTCAACGATTCTTCCGCTTTGGCCGCTTTGGTCACGATCGTTCACGTCGAGTCCGGGTTTGACACTTCAAAAATCGTGTCTATCTTTTCAGTAATTGAGAAAGACAGCTCATGGAGGGATTCGACATGCACGCTAAACTGCGAGCCATCCTCGAAGAAAAAGGTTATCAAGTCCACAGCGTCGCACCCACGGCTACCGTTGTTGAGGCCGTAGACCTCATGAACAATGCGGGCGTGGGAGCCTTGCTCGTCAAAGACGGTGAGGCCGTTGTGGGAATCGTCTCGGAGAGAGACATCTTGCGTCGTGTTATTGGTGCCAGACGTGACCCGCAGACCGTTCTGATCTCCGATGTCATGACTCGCGAAGTGGCTACAGTGAAGCCTGACCTGGATCTCGAAGAGGCCATGGGAGTGGTCACCGAGAGACGAGTGCGCCATTTGCCCGTGATGGTTGACGGCAAGGTTGTTGGCATGGTGTCGAGTGGGGACCTTACTCGTTGGGCTGTCCACGACCGCGAGTTCCACATTCAGCAGTTGGTTGCTTATATAACCGGCAATTATCCGACCTGACATGGAACAGAATCAGCAATGACGCGCTGCGGCGACAGAGCAACCTGAGACGAGTTGATTGGCTAATGCCTGTCTGCAAGAGACTGCGAGATTGGTTCCGACCTTCATTTTCAATTGTTTTGCTCGGATCGAATCGATTCTCCCACGAGTGTGTCTGTGATAACGTCGTGGCGCGAGGACGCGCTTTCGTTGTCCGGACTGTTGCGAAGCTGGTTGGCCCTCGATATGTCTGACGCACAACGAGGGCGAATTCCCGGTGGGAGACCGTTATGTTTGTGGAAGGCGAAGTCGAAATCAAGATCAAAGACCGCTCGACGGCAGTGCTCGATGAGCATGGACTCAAGTTGTGGGTGCAGCGCTCGTTCAAGGATATGTGCTGCTATCGCATCTCTGAGTTCCACAAAGAGAGCGAAAAGTTGGTGCGGGCCGTGGTGGCATTGAAAATTGAGGTGCTGCCTAACAATGAGCGCGAGATCATTGAGAATCACCCCAAGGATGTTGGTTTGTTGCGGGGTTTTCTCGAGAAGATGTTCGTGGGCAAAGGGACCTGTCGCGCCGTTGGCGATCCTAAGCTACGTCCAAACTGACGAGCAGGGGCACTGTTAGCCCGTGGAAAAGATTTCCCGGATGCTCCGTCGTCGGCCACCACAGGGGAGGTTTCGCAAACAGCTTCTTCGGCTGGTCGACACCATCTGTGCCTGCAAAGCTGCGCGGCAAAACCAGGAGTGACCCATGGCAGAAAATGCGCTGTCAACCTTCCAACGAGCAGAAGATCTACTCCGCGGCGGCAAGTACATTGAGGCATTGCAGAGCTATATGCAATGCGTGCGGGCGGTTCCTGAGTTTTGGCGGGCCCGTTTTCGCATTGCAGATACGCTTCTCAACGTAAAGGCTCACCACGGTGCCTTGGAGATCTACAAGGCGCTCGCGTGGCACGCCATCAAAGCCGGTTTTCCCTTGCAGGGCTTGGTGGCATTGAAGATGGCAGCGGCGATGGATCCAAGTCTCGCTGACGTCATTGAGGTTATGGCGGAGCTCTACTCGAAGGACTCAGACCGAGTGATCGGGGTAGACCGGATCCGCCGTAGAGTCGCCAAGCACACCGATCCCGTGGCACCTTGGCCAGGACAGTCGGGCCAAGAGCTTGTCGCGATCGCCGTCAAAGAGGCAGCAGATACCGAGACGATGGGAAGCTACCCGCAGAAGCTTCCGGCGATCCCTCTGTTCAGTTTTCTCGATGAGGACGCGTTTGTCTCAGTGCTCGAAGGATTGCAGCTCAAGCGGTTTGTCGCTGGGCAGAAGATCATCGAGGAGGGACGACCTGGGGATTCATTTTTCATCCTTGCGGAAGGAAACGTCGAGGTCACTCGCGACGTCAAGGGCCGCCCGATTCCTCTGGCCAGGTTGCATGACGGTGCCGTGTTCGGCGAGATGGCATTGATATCTCAGGCACCGCGAACAGCGACGGTTACGGCTATGGAGGATTGCGACCTCCTCGAGCTCTCCCGCGAATCTTTGGTGCACCAGGCAGACAAGTTGGCTTCCGTGACCCAGGCGCTCAAGATCTTCACTCACGATCGCTTCCTGGCCAACCTCACCGCCACAAGCCCCATCTTCAAACCGTTTCCGCGCACCATTCGGACTGAGATCATCAAGCGCTTCAAAGATTTCCCCGCAGAGGCTGGTGAAGAGATCATCGCCGAGGGGGAAGCGGGGGAAGGCCTGTTCTTGATCCTCAAGGGGGCGATCGAAGTCAGTAAGCTAGACGGCCGCAAAAAGGTGTCGTTGGCTCAACTCAAAGAAGGGGACGTTTTTGGGGAGATAGCACTCATTGCCGATTCGCCGACCACAGCGACGTGCACCGCGATCACTGAGGCAGAGCTCTTGTTTTTGCCCAAGCGAGATTTCAACAGCCTCATGGCGAGGCATCCAGAGCTCAAGAACGAGTTGTCCAAGCTCACCGCCGATCGCATCAAGAAGACCAAGGAGATGCTCGCGCCGGAAGAATCAGAGGATTACGTCCTCATTGAAGATGACGATCTGATTATGTTGTAGCGGACAGGTCAATGAGGAACCAGACATTGCGGGACTGTCGGATGCAGCCCAAGGGATAGCGGCGGCGGCTGAACAGGCTAACGCAGATCCAACGGGAAACTGAATGTGAAGGCAGGCTTGGGTTGGGTTGGGAAGCGCATCATCTTGACCTGACGCACGAGGCAGCCCTCTACCCTTTTCTCCTGCGGTTTGACACTGGCGTCGATCACCTTGCCTTTGTTGTTTATTGTGACTGAGATGACCAATCGCGATGGCTTGTCCGGAACTTCAGCGAGCGCATCGACACATTTGGCGAGGCCTGAGGCACCCTTGGTTATGGTTGAGGTGAGTGCTTTGGCGAAATCGGCTGGCGTCTCCCCGCCGCCGCTGTCATCAACTGCGCTCCGCTTCTTCTTGGTCCGCTTCTTGTTTTTGCCCGTACCCGGGTTATCCTCTACGACCGGTAGCGACGGGCAGTTGGGTAGTGCCACCTGAGCTCTGTATGTCGGACCGCGATTGGGGCGAAACCGTAGGCCACCTAAGGCCGTGGCAATGCATTCACCGGTGTCGCCCAACTCTGAAGCCGTTGGGCTGAGGTCGACTTTGCTGACAGCGCCGTTTGCCGCGATCTCCATACTTGCGAGGATTCTGTCGGGTGGCTCGAATTCCTCGGCGCAACAGCCGAGGACCTGTGAACGGGCACCGTCGGTGCCAAGCTGGACCTCCTGGGGGCTGAGGGGATCGGGACCGGCGAACTGAGAGAAAACGCCCGATGCATAGAGTCCCCCGGCGGTTGCCAACATGAGCACCGCTATGCCAATCACGACCAACACCCATTTGTTGCTCGATGGCGGCTTGCTGCGCCTGAGGGTGATCTCGGTGATTTCAATTGAGTCGCGCGGCTGTGGTGGAGCCTTCTGCTCGCCAGAGTCCTCACCCTGCTTGAGGCCTGCTACACCCACAAAGAACTCGGGGTTCTTGTCGAAGAACTGCCTGGCTGCTGCTGTGTAATCGTCAGCTGTTCGCGGAAAAATGGCTTGGTTTAAGGCATCGTAGAAGGCGTCGGCGTTTTTGTAGCGTTGCGCAGGAGTAGCCGTGAGTGAACCACCTAAGGCCGATTCGATCTCGGGGATCACGTCCTCGCGATAATCGCCCAATGGTGGAACGATACACTGCGAGATCAGTCTAAAAGTGTCGACCTCGTCCTCACCTTTAAATAGTCGCCGTGTTGCCAGCATCTCCCACAACACGATGCCTACGCAAAAAATGTCGAGGCGTTGATCGGCTGTGTCACCAGTAAGTTGTTCGGGGGCAATATAGCCTAGCTTACCCTTAATCATGCCGGGGCTGGTGGTGGAAATCTCGGTACGGGCCTTGGCAATACCGAAATCAGTAATCTTCACCCAAGCACTCTTGGTGACCATGATGTTCTGCGGCGTGATGTCACGGTGCAGAACCTCCATTCGGGCACCATCCGGACTGCGAAGATCGTGGGCGTAGGAGAGGCCGCGGAGCACCTGCATCGCGATGTGCACAGCGACTTCCACTGGCAGGCGGATCTTGTTGCGGAAACAGCGTTCCAACAGGTGCCCAACGGTGATCCCGGGCACATATTCCATGGCGATGTAATACTGGTTGCCCTCCTTGGCGAGGTCGAAGACCTGGACGATGTTGGGATGGTGAAGCTGCACGGTGAGCTTCGCCTCATTGATCATCATGTTGATGAACGACTGGTCCTCAGAGAGGTGGGGAAGCATCTTCTTGATGGCCACCTCACGCTCAAAGCCCTCGACGCCGGCGATCTTGCCATAAAAAATCTCGCCCATGCCGCCGACGGCTATGCGCTGAACCAGGACATACTGGCCGAGGCGGGTATTGCCGTCTTCTTCTTTGGTCAAACGCAGAATCGAACCGCACAGGCACTTTGCTGTGGTGTGCCCCTCTGCCCGGGCTGGATCCACCACAAAGGAACGTTTGCAGGTCTCGCAGGTGATTTCCACGATTTGATTTGACTCCCCGACGGAGGATAGTGAATTTGCGACTGAGCAGCAACGACCTGTTTTGCGACAACGATGGGTTTTTGCCTTCACGACTGACGGCGATCAGAAGTCCGCCGCGGACCGAGGCGACCCCTCTGAAATTCCGAGTCCTCTTTCCAGGCCGCGACGATCAGCCCAACGGTGATGAGTAGCAATCCGATGGTTACCCGCAGGTAATCAGCTCGTTCGCCGAAAACCAGCCAGGATGCCACAATGGCCAGTGGAACTTTCAGATTGTTGGCGGCAGCCAAAGTGCCAGCACCTACCCGCGCGGCGCCCTTGTTCCAAAGGTAGAAGCCAATACCGGTTGGGACGACCCCTAGGTACAGGAGTATCCTCATGGCATCCCCGTCGAACGACACCCGGTCCATGTCGATGAGCACCGCTCCCGACACTGCGACGAAGAGTGCGGCACCGACGTACATCCAAGCAATGAGCGAAAGCTCAGAAACCGGAGCGCCCCCGCGCCGCAAGAGTCGTCGAGCACCAACCTGGCCGATCGCGAAACAGAGATTCGAGCTCTGCAACAAGAGAATGCCCGCGAGTGCCTCATCAAGGGAAAAGGAGCGTGCAACAATGAAGGCAGCCCCGAGAACGGCCAGCAACGTGGCGGTGGCATGACGCCAAACCCATCTGCCGCTAAGGATGTTCTCCAGAAGGATTACATAAAATGGTGTGAAGATGGTGAACAGGGCTACCCCATAGGCGGGCAAATGTTCAAATGACTCAACGTAGAGCCAGTACATGATGCCAAACTGTACGGCACCAAGACCGATGCCATGAAGAATCAGTCGCCGTCCGACTCGTCGAGGGTGCAAAAACGGTGTGAAGACCAATGCTGAGATGGAAAGTCGCGCGAGCGAAATGGCAAGTGGATCGTAGCCTGTCAGGTTATGCTTGATGAGTCCGAACGAGAACGCCCAAATGAGCGATGTGAAGACGAGATACTGCAGAATACCCTCCAAGTCGTTGCGGATAGCAGAGGTCAAACCGGACGCCAGTGTTTCTGCCTGGCGCACAACTTAGTCCGAAACTGGCCGTTACACCACGCAACGTCCCTCGCGCTATGCCGTTTGACCCCATTTGGATCGTCAATATTCACATGTTGCTCCTGTCCCCCGTTGGGTAGTAGATCCCCTGCGTGGCCGCCTTCCTCGAAATCCTCCTCACCTTCCCAACCGTATTGTTCTCCGTGCCCCTCGCCTTGAGCCTGTTCTACTGGCTGTTCGTTATTGTGGGTGCGATCGATATCGAATTCCTCGATGCAGTCACGGGTGCCGGAGCCGATGGGGCTGTTGAGGGTGCGGTGGAAGGGGCGACAGAAGGCGTGGCAGATGCTGCGGCGCACGGAGTCGCCGAAGGCGTGGCAGATGCTGCGGCGCACGGAGTCGCCGAAGGGGTGGCTGATGCTGCGGCGCACGGAGTCGCCGAAGGCGTCGCCGATTCGGCCAGCGACGGTGCCATCGAAGGAGCAGTTCATGCGTCAGGCGGTCTTGCCATGGTTCTCAGTCTGCTGAGGATTGGCAAGGTTCCCATTACCATTACTTTCAGTTTGATCTTCCTTTCTGCATGGTTTTTCTCCGCTGTGGGTATGGCCTTTCTGGGCACCACCCTCACAAATGCGGGCTTGCTTGGGACGTTGGCAAAAACCGGCCTGGCGATTGCATCATTTCTGGCGGGAGGCGCGTTGACCTCTTTTGTCACGCGACCCTTGGCCAAGATATTTGGCCTGCAGGAGGCTGTGGGTTCCACACAATTGATAGGCCAAACAGCAAAGGTTTCGACCTTCTCCGTCAGTGAACGTCATGGGCAAGCGACACGAAATCACGAGGATGCCGACCTCTTGCTGCAAGTGCGCTGCGGTGGCCCCAACGATCTGACAAAGGGAGACGAGGTCAGGATTATTGGCTACAACGAGAGCAACAACACATACAAGGTGCGCCCGCTCAGGAAGCATCCGCTACTCGAGACGGCGAAAGTGATGGCAGCTCCGCCGCCTGCAGATGATCCACTTGTCGAGGAGCGGGAGTTGGAGACCGAGACGTAGAACCGCGGCGCATTGTAACGCCGCTTGAAACAATTTGGAACACCCCGCGACGAATGGGTCGCGTCGGTTTTGGGAGGAACGCCATGCCCGCAAATTTGGATACCAGCCTGCTCATGATCATCGGTGTCGTCGTAGGCATTCTCTTCTTTGTCGTCATCGGTGCCGCGCTGATCATCAGCAAATTTTACCGCAAGGTGGAACAAGGCCATGCGTTGGTGGTGAACAAGATTGGCAAGACCACCGTGTCGTTCACGGGCGGTCTGGTTCTGCCCATCATCCACCGCGCGGAGATCATGGACATCTCGCTCAAGACCATCGAGATCGACCGGCGCGGCAAAGAGGGGCTCATCTGCGCTGACAACATTCGTGCTGACATCAAGGTGACATTCTTTGTTCGGGTGAACAAGACTCAGGAGGATGTCCTCAAGGTGGCACAGTCGGTTGGTTGTACCCGCGCCTCGAAGCAGGACACAGTCGAGGAGCTCTTCAATGCCAAGTTCTCCGAGGCGCTCAAGACCGTCGGCTACAACATGGAGTTCGTGTCGCTCTACAACAAACGCGACGACTTCAAAGAACGTATCATCAAAGTGATTGGCACCGACCTCAACGGGTATTCCTTAGAGGATGCCGCCATCGACTTTCTCGAGCAGACCCCCCTCGACTCGCTCGACGAGGACAACATCCTCGACGCCAATGGCATCCGCAAGATCACCGAGCTCACGGTGGCGCAGCACGTCTTTACCAACGAGAAACAGAATTGGGAAAGGCAGGAAATCACCCGCCAGAATGTCACTGCACGTGAGCGCATCCTCGATCTCGAGCGGCAACAGGCTGAGGCCGAGGCCAAGCAGCGGCGTGAGGTCGAAACCGTGAAAGCGGAGGCTGAGGCGCAGACCGAAGTGCGCCAGGCTGAGGAGCGCGCCCGGGCCGAAGCGGCCAAGATCGATGCCGATGAGGCAATCGCACTTGAAGACGAGGAGCGCAAACGCAAGGTTGCGGTGGCACAGAAGAATCGCGAGCGCGTCGTCGCCGTCGAGCAGGAGCGCGTCCTCAAGGACCGCAACCTCGAAGCCATCGGCCGTCAGCGTGAAGAACAGATCAACTTGATCAACAAGGACAAAGCTCTCGAGGTGGAGAAGAAGGCCATTGCCGACGTTATTCGTGAACGGGTGGCCGTCGAGAAGACTGTGGCGCAGGAAGAGGAGCAGATAAAAGACCTACGCGCCATTGCCGGTGCCGAGCGCCACAAGAAGACCACCATTATTACTGCCGAGGGAGTGGCGGAAGAGGCGTTGGTCAAGGACATCAAGGCAGCCGAGGCCAAGGAGCGGGCCGCCTCCCATCTGGCCAAGGAGCGCATCATCGCCGCTGAGGCCATGCTCGAAGCATCGGAGAAGGAGACCCGCGCGCGTATTCGTATCTCTGAGGGCGTCCAGGCTGAGACTGCAGCCCCTGGGCTCGGTCAAGTCCGCGTCAAGGAGGCGGACGCCGTGGCGCGCGAGAAGCTCGGCATGGTAGACGTTCGGGTCAAAGAGGCCGATGCCAATGCCATAGAGAAGGTCGGTTTGGCCGAGGCGAAGGTGCATGAAGAGAAGATGGTTGCGGAGGCCAAGGGTGTCGAAGAACAGGGTACAGCCAGGGTCCGTGTCGAGGAACTCGGTGCCGTCGCCATTGAGAAGCGCGGCCTCGCCGAGGCGCTTGCCATCAAAGAGAAGCTCACGGCTGAGGCCACGGGTTTGAATGAGAAGGCTGCGGCCATGAAGGCAATGGACGAAGCCGGTCGTGGACACGAAGAGTTCCGCATTCAGTTGGAGAAGGACGAGAAGATCGACCGCGCAACCATCGAAGCCAATCGACAGATCGCTGAGGCGCAGGCGCGCGTGCTGGCCGAGGCGTTTAAGAATACCAAGATTGATATTGTTGGTGGCGACGGCGAGTTCTTCCAAAAATTCATCAACG
>MGST01000134.1 GCA_001798605.1 Deltaproteobacteria bacterium RIFOXYA12_FULL_58_15
CCCTGAACGACGCCAAGGTCTTCCAAGCCTTCATCATCGCCAACGAAGTCATGGCCGAAGCTATCCGGCGCCGGTTGCACATCCAGACGCCCAAGTGGCACCTGTTTCAAATCGCCTTTTTGCTCATGAATCTGAAGGGAATTGCCGACCCCGAGCATACCGACCGCGACGTGGTGGACCTCATCTTCTTCCCCACGGGCGGCGGCAAGACCGAAGCCTATTTGGGCCTGGCCGCGTTCACGCTCGTACATCGGCGCTTGTGCGACCCGGGCGTGGGCTCCTGTGGCTTGGCCGTGCTCATGCGCTACACGCTGCGCCTGCTCACTTTGGACCAACTGAGCCGTGCTGCGGGTCTCATCTGCGCGTTGGAGCTCAAGCGGCAACAGGATGTCGAGCTCCTGGGCACCTGGCCATTCGAGATCGGCCTCTGGGTGGGCCAGGCCGCGACCCCGAATCGCATGGGTCACAAAGGTGACAACGACGAGCACTCGGCTCGGTCCAAGACCTTGCGGTACATGAAAGACAGCAAGGCCAACCCGTCGCCAATCCCCCTCGAAAACTGTCCGTGGTGTGGGGAGCGGTTCAAGGCCACGTCGTTCGTGCTGACGCCAAGCCAGGACCATCCGACCGACCTGCGTGTGGTTTGCGCCAACCGCGACTGCGAGTTCAAGGGTGACCGACCGCTGCCGATCCTGGCGGTGGACGAGCCCATCTACCGGCGCTTGCCGTGCTTTCTCATCGCCACGGTGGATAAGTTTGCCCAGCTCCCGTGGGTGGGTGAGTGCAGCGCCCTGTTCGGCAAAGTGAGCCACTACGACAAGCACGGATTCTATGGGCCCTGCGCCCCGGGCAAGGGGCATCCGCTTCCGCAAGCGAGCCTGCCGCCGCCTGATCTCATCATCCAAGATGAGCTCCACCTCATATCGGGTCCTCTGGGCACGATGGCAGGGCTCTACGAAACTGCCATCGAGGCGCTGTGCACTCGGCCGGGCCAGAAGAAGCCGAGGCGCCCCAAGGTCGTCGCATCAACCGCCACCGTCCGGCAGGCACAGAAGCAGATCCAGGCGTTGTTTGGCAGGGAGCGCACCGAGGTGTTCCCGCCACTCGGCCCAGACCTTCGCGATTCGTTCTTCGCTCGCACGGTGCCGCTCTCGGAGAAACGCGGGCGTCTCTACGTTGGCATCGCAGCCCAAGGGAAGAGCGCCAAAGTCATGCTCCTGCGTGCCTACCTGGCCCTCATGTCGGCGGCGCAGCGGTGTCTTTCGGAAAACGGCGGCGACCGTGTGGCGAACAACCCGGCCGACCCGTACATGACCCTCCTCGGCTATTTCAACAGCTTGCGCGAACTCGGGGGCAGTAGACGCATCGTCGAGGACGAGGTGCGAACCCGCCTCAATGGTTACGGAGAAAGACGCCGCGTCGGCGAGAAGAGGGGGATTTTCGAGCGGCGACGCATCAGCCCCGACGTGTACGAACTCACGAGCCGTGAGACCACGGCTCGCGTCGCTGACACCAAACGCCGTTTGGCTTTGGCCGTCAACGAAGACCATCACGTCGATGTGGCCCTCGCCACCAACATGATCTCGGTGGGTCTCGACATCACGCGGCTGGGGCTTATGGTGGTGAGCGGTCAACCCAAGGCTACCGCGGAGTACATTCAGGCTACGAGCCGCGTCGGCCGCGATGAGGCGAGGCCGGGTCTGGTAGTGACGCTCCTCAACGTGCACAAAGCCCGAGACCGTTCGCACTACGAGCGGTTCGAGTTCTATCACCAGTCGTTCTACCGGGCGGTCGAGGCCACGAGCGTCACGCCATTCTCACCCCGTGCCATAGACCGCGGCCTTTGCGGCATGCTTGTGGGCCTTGCTCGCGGAGAACACCCCAAGCTTACGCCGGCCCTGGGTGCTGCCGAAGCCTCGCCCGTGCGGTCGCAGCTCGAAGCCCTCAAAGACATCGTGGCCCAACGGGCGGCGAGTCACGACAAGAGCTTGGACCCGCAGGAAACTGAAGCCTTGCGACAGCAAATGAGCGGTCGGGTCGTGGACCTTCTCGATGCCTGGGCCAAGATAGCGGAGAAGCAGCGTAGCGTTGGTGCCGGCCTCCAGTATCAACGGGAAGTAGGTGGGGCACCACCCTTGCTGCACGATCCTCTCGACCCGAGTCTCGCCGAGCTCCCTTCTGACGAGCGCAAGTTCACTGCGGGCCGGTCCATGCGTGACGTCGAGGCGAGTGTGAACCTCTGGGTGCGCAATCTGGACGGCAGCCAGGACCCCGCTGACATCGAGGGGGACGGCACATGAGAACACGCCAAGGAAAGCCAAACCCCTCCGGGCAACTTCGACAGAGCCAGCTCCTATCCACCTACGGTCCAGGCGCGATGCTCGACTTACCCAAGCAGTCAGGCATCGTGGGCGGCCTTGAATTCTGGAAACCAGCGGGCAGGCTTGTGCATGAGGAGCGTCTGCAAGCCAAGGTGTGTGCTCTGCTCAAGCGGCCGTACCTTGAGCTGCGAGCGCCACCGACCGAGGACTTGAACGATGCCGACCCGTTTGCCGGCGTGCGCGTGTGGCGTTTTCCGCAATGGTTTGTAGCCTCCTACGAGCGCCATTTTGGTGAGAAGGAGCAGTGGCGTACCCGACCGCTCGTGCACTGGCGCCAACTCGTGAGGGGTCGCTACATCGCCGACAACAAGAAAGCGTTTTCGGTGGTGCCCATTCGCTTTGTGCAGGCGTGCATCAACGGCCACCTTTCCGACATCAACTGGCGGGAGTTCGTTCACCAGGGCGGCCAGCCGTGTCAGATGCCGCTCTGGCTCGATGAGCGCGGCACGAGCGGTGACTTCGCCGAAATCTTCGTGCGTTGCGAGTGCAAGCAGTCCCGGTCGCTTGCTACGGCGCTACCTTCCGAGGACCTCAAACATCCACTCGGTCTGTGCAATGGTGACCGGCCGTGGCTCGGTCCCAACTCCAACGAGAAGTGTCGCGGACCCGACAGCGGCCCGCACGCCAATAGGCTCCTGATTCGGAGCGCCACGAACGCCTACTTTGCCCAGACCCTGAGTGTCATCCACATCCCCGACGCCGACGATGGCCTCAGAAAAGCCGTTGACCAAGTTTGGGAGGACTCGCTTCAGTACGTGGAGAAGAAGGAGCAGCTCAAGTACGAGCTTAAGAAGGCCAAGGTTCACGCCCTCTTGGAGAACATCCCCGCTGACAAAGTCTGGAGCGAGATCCAGCGCCGCAAGAGCGGCAATGCCGCCACGGAGAAAAGCATCAAAGAGCTGGAGCTCGAAACCTTCCTGTCGCAGCCAGAGGAGCTCGGCCAGGACGTTCCGTCGCTGGACTTCTTCGCGAGGAGCCTGCCGCTGTCGGGCTTTCGTGATCCGATCATGAAGACCGTGGAGCGTCTGGTGCTCGTGCACCGGCTGCGAGAGGTCGTGACGCAGGTTGGCTTCACCCGTTACGAGAGCATCGGCACCGATATCGACGGTGAGCTCAGCCTCGACGTGCGCGTCGCCGACCTCGCCGACGACCTCAAATGGGTGCCCACGGTGGAAAACTTTGGTGAGGGATTCTTCCTCGCCTTTAAGCGTGACCTCGTAGACCAGTGGGCCGAGCGTGCGGCGGTCAAAGAGCGCACGGAGCAACTCGCGGCTGGTTTTGACGTCTGGAAGAAGCGCCACCCCGGCAGCAAGGTCACCTTCCCCGGACCCCGCTACGTCATGCTGCACTCGTTGTCGCACATGCTCATGACGGCGGTGGCTCTGGAGTGCGGATACGGCCAGAGTGCCATCCGCGAACGCATCTACGTGGGCGACGCGGGCTACGGCTTGCTCATCCTCACGGGGGGATCAGGGGCGGAGGGCACACTGGGTGGGCTCGTTCAGGCCGGCCGGCGCGTGGACCGCCACCTCCGGGCCGCCTTGGAGCATGGCAAGCTCTGTTCCAACGACCCCGTCTGTGCCCAACACCGACCGGACGATGTCTTTGAGGAGCGATTTCTCCACGGGGCGGCTTGCCACGGTTGCATGTTCATCGCCGAGCCCTCGTGCGAGCGGTTCAACAGCTACCTGGACCGTGCGTTGGTTGTGCCAACGGTTGATGGCGCCGATATGGCGTTTTTTGCGGAGAGGGAATGAAGCACCCGCTCCGCCAGCTCCGAAAGCAGGCCCTGCGCGGCTTGGCCTCGGCGTTGCGCGACAGCTCGGTGACGCCGCCCTATTCGGGGATGAAACTCAAAGACTTCGGCGAGGTCAAGGAAGCCGCCGCCGCTGCGGCCGCCATGAACGCCCTCGCCAACGACGGCATGGGCCCGACGCAGATTGCCGCCATGCTCGACCTGGTGCTCGAAGAACGGGATGAGGTCGAGCAAGCCTACGACGCTGTCCAGCTCGTGTGGACCGGGCCCGAGCAAAGCGGGGCCGCCAGCCGCGACACGGCGGTCGTGGTGCAGGAGCTCTTCGGCGAGGCCGAACGGGACGTGCTCATCGCAACGTTCGCTCTCTACGACGGCAAAGTGATCTTCGCAAAGCTCGCCGAGCGGATGACCGCTCACCCCGAGCTGCGCGTGCGCATGTTCGTGCATATCGCCCGCTCATCCAAGGAAGCCGACGCCTCCGAGAGCGAGGTCGTGAGGCGCTTCGGCGACGACTTCGAGATGTACCACTGGCCCTGGGAGCAGCGGCCCGAGGTATTCTACGACCCGCGCACGATCTCGACCCACCCCAACGACCGCGTTTCCCTCCATGCCAAGTGCATCGTCGTGGATGACGACAAGGTGTTCGTCACCTCGGCCAACTTCACCGAGGCGGCGCAACAGCGGAATACCGAAGCGGGCCTCCGGGTACGCAACCGTGGTTTGGCGGCGTCGTTGAGGGCCCAGTTCGAGAACCTGGTGGCGGCGGGGAAGATGAAACGGTTGGCGGGGTGGTGAGGAGGACGACGTGCGCTGGGCGGCAACCAAGTTGAGGCACCGTGGGGTGCTTTCCGGTGCAGGCGAACAAGAGCGCGGCGTCTGGGCGTTGACCGCGACGAGTGAAAGCGAGAACCCACTGTAATCGGGAATATCGGACTGGTGTTTTTTGCGTACTACGTACGATGACCCATGACCGAGAGTTCCAGACCGTCGCTTGAGAGGCCGAACCACATCCGAAACCTGTTGCACAAATGTCAAAATAATTTTAACATTCGTGCGCGATGGGTCGACACCCCAACAGCCCCAATTGGGCAGCGCTCTATGAGTTGGCATCGGGCCAGGCTGGCTACTTTACCCGCCAGCAAGCTGAAAATGCGGGCTATTCTCGTGCATCGCTTAGCTACCACACCAAGCAAGAGCAGTTTGCCCGGGCGCGACACGGGATCTACCGCCTGGTGCAGCATCCCCATAGCGAGCAGGAGGAGCTGGTCATCTACTGGCTCTGGTCGGAGCAGCAAGGGGTCTATTCGGTCGAAACGGCGCTCAATCTGCACGAGCTGTCGGATGTGCTCCCGTCAAAGCTGCACCTGACGCTTCCAGAATCTTGGCGCACCCGGCGACTTCGAGTGCCAGACGGACTCGTGTTGCACTTCGCAGACATTCTGGACAACGACCGGACTTGGGTTGGGCCGGTGCCGGTGACCAAGCCCAAGCGAACCATCGAGGACTGTATTTCAGCCCACGTCCAGCCTGACCTTATCGACCAGGCGATTGCCGACGCGGCAACTCACGGACTCATCACCAAGGCAACGGCATTGGCGCTGACCAAGAATGCACGCGTTCAGAGATGACTGCGCGCACCTACAAAACACCCGCCGCCTTCAAGACGGCGCTTGAGCAGCGTCTCAAGCAAACATCGGCCGGTGGCGCGGATCTCAACCGTCGCCGGCAACTGCTCGTGTTCGACCGCTTCCTTGCCCGCGTCACCCAGACGCTGGGGGAGGCGGTGATTCTCAAAGGTGGCCTGGTCCTTGAGCTCCGCTTAGAACGTGCTCGCACCACCAAGGACATCGACCTGCGGATGAGCGGATCGTCGGAAGAGATCCTTGAGGCTCTGCAGGGAGCGGGACAGCTCGACCTTGGTGACCACATGGGGTTCATCGTCCAGCCCGATAGTCGGCTTCCAGAAATCACCGGCGACGGCATCATCTACGAGGGATATCGTTTCAAGGCGGAGTGCCGTCTCGCTGGCAAAGTCTACGGCCAAGCCTTTGGCGTCGATGTTGCATTTGGCGACCCTTTGGTTGGCGAGTGGTCAGGAGTAGCCAGCAGTGATCTGGTGTTTTGCTGCGAGGCCGCACTTAAAATCCCTTGATCGAAAGGTCATCCCGAGCGGACTCAGGCTGCCGTCTGGACGCTCGCCGCTGGCGAAGTTCCAGAACGTAGCGTTCCCAACACGACGCAGCTCGCTTTCTGGAAAAGCTGGCGCGTCTTCTGGAACCGCGCCCGCGCGTAGCCATCCTTCCTCGGGCCACTCTTTCACCTGCTCGAGCGGGACGCGGTGCCAACCCGAACCGGGGTCCTCGAGCCACAGGGCTTCTGGACGATGGTTGTGGATGCGCAGAGCCGTGACGCCATGGGCCATCTTTTGCTGGCGATGACCCATGAGGCTGTAAGTTTACGATAGGATCCAATAGGGGCATATTGTTTGCCCCCTTGTGCACAATATGGAAAGTAATACTTGCCGACAATGCACTTAAGGGGTACTTTAAGTGCCTTCACCAGAGCATGACGGCAACCATGAAGCCCACTGACTTCTTCGCCAGGCACCAGGTCTTCCGCTTTGAGGAGTTTCTGGAGGCACACCAATCCGGGGGCAAGCGCAGCCCGGAGACCACGGGCTCGGTGCTTAAGCAACACGTGGCTGCCGGGAACCTGATCAACGTGCGCCGCGGACTCTACGCTCGCGTACCACACGGTGCCGATGCCGCGACTTTTCGGGTCGACCCGTACCTCGTGGCCAGTCGCCTCGCCGACGATGCGGTGATTGCCTACCACAGTGCGCTGCAGCTCCTCGGCAAGGCGCACTCTCAGTCCCAGCGACTCACGTACCTCAGCGGTCGCCGCGCAAAGCCGTTCACGTTCCAAGACACGGAGTTCATACCGGTACTCGTGCCTGTTGTGCTGCGCAAGCTGCCCGACCTTGGCGGCGGGATTCGCGAGGAACGTCGCCAGGGGCAAGCGATGAAGGTGACCGGATACGAGCGGACCTTTGTCGACGTGCTGGACGCGCCGGAGCATGGCGGCAGCTGGGAGGAAATCTGGCGCTCGCTTGAGGCGATCGAGTTCGTCGATCTCGACTTCGTCGTCGAGTACGCTCTGCGCCTTGGCTCAGCCCTCACCGTAGCCCGCGTCGGATTCTTTCTTGAGCAGCACAAAGACGCACTGCTGGTCGAGGAGCGGCATCTCGAAGCCCTACGCGCGCGGTCGCCTGCTCAGCCCCGCTACTTCGAACGCCGACATCGCAAGGGTGGCAAGCTGGTTCCGGACTGGAACCTGATCGTTCCAGAGCAGGTCCGTACGCGTTCGTGGGAAGAGGTCGCATGACGTTCGGCAGTGAAGAGATCCAGGAAACCGCCGCGGCGCTCGGCTTTCGACCCGACTCGCTGGAGAAGGTCTTTCGCCTACTGAGTTTGCTTTCGACGTTGCGTTCGAACACCTTCCTTCGTCCGCGAGTCGCCCTCAAGGGTGGCACGGCGCTCAATCTGTTTCTCTTCGACGTGCCGCGCCTGTCCGTAGACATCGATCTCAATTACATAGGCTCGGGTGACCGCGACACCATGCTTGCGGACAAGCCGAAGGTGGAGCAGGCGATTGCCGCGGTCTGCACGCGCGAGGGGCTCAGCGTGAAGCGCGTGCCGAGCGACCACGCCGGAGGCAAGTGGCGCTTGTCCTTCGTGAACACTGCAGGGTCGTCGGACAAGCTCGAGATCGATCTGAACTTTATGCTGCGGGTCCCGCTGTGGCCGATCGCCAGCTTGGACTCCAAGCCCATCGGGCCCGCTGTGGCACGGGAGATCGCCGTCGTCGATCGACACGAACTCGCCGCGGGCAAACTCGCGGCGCTCGTCGCGCGCAACGCGAGTCGCGACATTTTCGATGCGCGCGAGCTGCTCAGGCGCGACGATCTCGACCGCGATAAGTTGCGCCTCGCCTTCGTTGTCTACGGCGGCCTCAACCGCAAGGACTGGCGGACTGTGCAGATCAAGGACGTTGCTGCAGAGCCAGCGGAGCTGAAAAGAGAGCTGGTGCCCATGCTGCGCGCCGAGATTCGTCCGAAGGACGCCGAGATCGTGACCTGGGCCAACGATCTCGTGCGTGAGACGCAGTCGCTCATGAGTGCGGTGCTCCCCCTTGAAGCCCATGAGCTCGAGTTCATTGCGCGCCTCAATGGTGCGGGAGACATCGTGCCTGAGCTTCTCACAGACAAACCTGGCATGCAGGCGACCATCCGCGACCACCCGGGCCTGAAGTGGAAGGCGATGAACGTGAAGAAACATCTCGGCGGCGTCCCTGCCGTCGACGATGAACCGAGGTAGAAACCCAGTGTCGAACGACGCTCGCCTTGCCGCGGGTCAAGCTGCTCATTGCCGACGATGCGGGCCTGGGAAACAAACGCAAGCCGTGGCGAAAACGTTTGATGCCATCAATCGTGGTGTGGCTCTCGCGAGACAGCCCCCTTCACCCGATTCTCGCAGGCCGTCGCCACAATGGTGTTCACGTTGCCCTGGAACTCGGCTACCAGCGCCGCCCGCTCACACTCCCACGTGTCCACGGGATCATGCCGGTCCCACGCCTCGAACAGCGATCGGTTCTTGCGGGAGATGATCCCTCGCCCAGGATACGCCGCGTCCATGTAAAAATACGTCCGGGCGATATCGCCACGGATCTCGGGTCGCGGCTCGAACTTGCCATCGTGGATCTCAACGTCGCATTGGCCGAACTCGCGTGGCTCACCCGGCAGGTCCGCCATGGAGTAGTTGGATCTCAGGTTGTTGATCTCGCCGATGGCCGGATAGAGATTGTAGATGTCGGCCTCCATCAAGCGGAACAGGCTGCTGGCCTTCCTTGCGCAGTTGCGCCCCTTGAATGACTCCCCCTTGCGGTTCACACACGTTGGGTCACCATCACGCCATTCCTTGAAGCTCTGGCCGAAAGCATCAGCAGGCACGACGTGTTCCCACTCGACCTTGGTTGCCCGGTGGGATCCACTCTTCGATTGGTAACCGCAGCTCGTGTGGTCCACAACAAGATCACCGTCATAGCGGCAGCCGCAGTACAACGTGATCCGATGCTCGTCATGGACAGCGAAGGCGAATTTCTTGGCGGTGTTGAACGACGCGATCTGCGTGTTGCCAGATTGCTGTGGGGGAGACGTACCGGGGGACGGCGGCGCAGGTTTCGTTGGTTTCGTTGGCGTCGTTGGCGTCGTTGTGTCGGCAGATTCTCCTGGCTTCAACGTCTGCTTCAGTATGCATTCTTCCGCTTTGGGGTTGCAGCCGCAGAAGAGAGCCCAATCGTGGACGTGGTAGCCGCCTCCCCCGCGATCCTCGTGCCCGCCGCATTTGTCGAGTCCTCCACCGTGCGCCGAAGCGATGGCGGGAGCGATGGCAATCGCGGTCACGAGCACGAGCAGGAGGGGACGGATGTTCATCCTCTCTGTTTGGTCAACTGCATACCGTTCGACTTCATTACCGAAGAGTCAGTCATCGGCGCAACAACTGTGCGGCCTCACGAGCGAAGTAAGTGAGGATCATGTCGGCACCTGCCCGTTTGATGCAGGTGAGGCTCTCAAGGATCATCTTCTGCCGATCGATCCAACCGTTGTTTGCTGCGGCCAAGATCATGCTGTACTCGCCGCTGACTTGGTATGCGGCAGTCGGCACACCGAATCGGTCTTTGACTCTGCGAATAATGTCGAGATAGGGCATGGCGGGCTTGACCATGACCATGTCGGCGCCCTCCTCGAGGTCGATGGCCACCTCGCGCAGCGCCTCGTTGGCGTTGCCGGGGTCCATCTGGTGGGAACGGCGGTCGCCAAACGCTGGGGCAGACTCTGCGGCGTCACGAAATGGGCCGTAGTAGGACGAGGCATACTTGGCTGCATAGGAGAGGATCGGCAGCTCGGAGAACCCATTGCCGTCGAGGCCCTCACGAATGCCCTTGACCATGCCATCGATCATCCCCGAGGGAGCGATGACGTCAGCCCCGGCGGCGGCGAGGGATACCGCCTGTTTTGCCAGATTCTTGAGCGTGGCATCGTTGTCCAAATCTTTGCCGCCGTTCAAGGTGTCACGCAT
Organism: Deltaproteobacteria bacterium RIFOXYA12_FULL_58_15; assembly: GCA_001798605.1. Taxonomy (GTDB): domain Bacteria; phylum Myxococcota; class XYA12-FULL-58-9; order XYA12-FULL-58-9; family XYA12-FULL-58-9; genus XYA12-FULL-58-9. The sequence goes on from MGST01000134.1 coordinate 10,275, forward strand.
GACGCCGCAGTGGCCGTGGGAGGTGTACTCGCAAAAGCAAAGGTCGACGATGGCGAGGAGCTCCGGCGTTTCTGCCTTGAGGGCTTTCAGGGCCTGCTGAATGATTCCGTCATCGGACCACGATATGGCACCGATGTCGTCCTTCTTCTCTGGGATGCCAAAAAGAATGATCGCCGGCACGCCCTCTTTGGCAATGAGTGGAGCTTCTCGCGTGAGATGGTCGATGGACCACTGCGCTACTCCGGGCATCGACCCAACGGGTTTGTTGATGTTGCTGCCGGGGCAGATGAACACAGGGTAAATGAAATCCCTCGGGCTCAAATAGGTCTCCCGAACCATGCGACGCAGGGCGGGGTGTTTGCGTAGACGGCGCATTCTGGTGATGGGGAACTGGGTCATGGGGCGCTCCTTGGCTTGTTGAAGGCTTCGTCTAAGGCGGCGAGAATTCCCGCCGTTGATGGATCCCGTGCTTGGGTCGAATTGACGCCAAGCTCGGCGAGGGTTGCACGAGTTGTTGTGCCGATTGCGACTGTGCGTGCTTCGGTGCGCCACCCTTGGACGATGGTGATAGGCGACGCGAAAATTGCGTGCGCCGCCGACGGGCTATGAACGAGCATAGCGTCAGTCGGCGTGGCCAAGAGCGAGTCGATCTCCCGGTGGGTGGGATGGCGATCTCGAGTCTCATACACCTGGATGACCTCGACTGCGGCACCGAGTTGACGCAGGGCTTCGGGCAATGTTGTGCGAGCGCTGCCGGGTCGGTCCCCTGAAGGGATCCAAACCTTGGCACCTTGCAAGCTGCACTCGGCAAGCGCCTCTGCCAATCCTTGGGCATCTTGCTGCTCCGGTACCATCTCGACCTGCCAGCCGCGCTCGCGGGCAGCCTGGGCAGTCCGTTGGCCAACGGCGGCGCAACAAACAGTGTCTGGCAGCTCGCCAAACGCTCTCGCCAGGCCTTCCACCGCATTTTGACTGACCAAGATGGCCCAATTGGGCCAATCGGGGGCCGGACGATTTGGCGAGACCCAGCCAATCTCCAACACCGGGACGACAACGGCGGTGTACCCGGCTTCGGCCAGGGCGGCGCGAGTCTTCTCGGCACCTGGTTGGGGTCGGGTAACCCATACGCCGCGGCTAACCTTAGGCATGGGCTGATCGCAGTCGCGCGAGGATTTGATCACCACCGGACTCGAGCAGGCGTCTTCCCAGATGTTCACCGATGGTCTGCGCCTGCGCACGGTTTCCTGATTCTTGGTCACGAATGAGCTCCGTGCCATCGACATCAGCGACCAAGCCGTCGAGGGTCAAGGTGTCGCCATCGATCTGGGCGAGTGCCGCAATGGGCACTTGGCAGCCGCCTTCCAATGTGGCCAAGAAGGCCCGCTCGGCGACAACTCTCTGTCGGGTTTGTTGATGGTCGAGGACGCACAGGAGCGCTCCCGTCCGTTCGTCGTCTCGGCCT
>MGST01000135.1 GCA_001798605.1 Deltaproteobacteria bacterium RIFOXYA12_FULL_58_15
CTTCGCCACTTCATCGTAGGGAATATACTTGGCCATGCCCTTTGATTCTGACCACTTCGTCATCGCTGCGGTCAGCGTCGTTTTGCCGTGATCCACGTGACCAATCGTCCCCACATTCACGTGCGGTTTGGTACGTTTGAATTTCTCCTTGGCCATCGAAAGTCTCCTCTCGTCCCTCTAGTATCGCCCACGGTTCAGAATCACTTCCGTGACCTGACTCGGTACGGGCTCGTAGTGGTCAAACTGCATCGTATACGACGCACGCCCCTGCGAGGCGCTGCGCAAATCTGTTGAGTAACCAAACATCTCACCAAGCGGCACCCAAGCGTCAATGACCTGCGCGTTGCCGCGCAACCCGATCTGACGGACCTTGCCACGACGACGGTTGAGATCGCCGACGACCTCGCCAACAAACTCGTCTGGCGTCACAACTTCTGTGGCCATCATCGGCTCAAGAAGCACAGGTGTTGCTAATTCACACGCTTCTCTGAACGCCATCGACCCAGCAATCTTGAACGCCATCTCACTCGAGTCGACCTCGTGGAAGGATCCGCCAACCAACGTGGCTTTGATGTCGACCAACGGGTACCCGAGCAGGACCCCACGATTCATGCCCTCTTGCACACCTTGCTCGATGGGCTTGATGAACTCACGCGGAATGACGCCACCTTTGGTCTCGTCAACAAAAGCAAAACCGGCACCAATCGTGTTCGGCTCTACCCGGACAATGGCGTGACCGTATTGGCCCCGGCCACCGGATTGGCGAATGAACTTACCCTCGGATTCGGCGGTAGCAGAGATGGTCTCGCGATAAGCGACCATGGGTTTGCCAACATTGGCATCGACCTTAAATTCCCGTCTCAACCGCTCCACCTGAACTTCTAGGTGAAGCTCGCCCATCCCCCGGATCAACATCTGGCCGGTCTCGGAGTCCGTGCCTGTATGAAATGTGGGATCCTCAATCGCCAGCTTTGCCAGAGAAGCGGTGAGTTTGTCCTCATCAGCCTTGGTTTTGGCTTCAATGGCGCGCTCAATGACCGGTTCGGGGATCTGCATCGTCTCGAGCAACAATGGGTGCTTCAGATCGGTGAGGGTGTCACCGGTCTGCGCGAATTTGAGACCGACGGCGGCGGCGATATTGCCCGCATACACGGTCTTGACGTCCTCACGCTTGTTGGCGTGCATGCGAACGATGCGGCTCATGCGCTCGCGCTTGTTTTTGCCAACATTGAGGACCGTTTCGCCGGCCGTGATCTTGCCCGAATAAACGCGAAACCAGGTGAGCAGGCCGTAGGCATCAGATTGGATCTTGAACGCCAGAGCCGCGAACGGTTCCTCGTCGGAGGCCTTGCGGATGACTTCCTTGTCTTTGCCAGGCTCAACACCGACAACGGGCGGAACCTCGGTAGGCGACGGCAGAAAGTCAATCACCGCATCGAGGAGCGGCTGAACGCCCTTGTTGCGCAAAGCCGTCCCGCAGAGAATCGGGACGATGAGGTTTTGTACGGTGCCCAAGTGAAGCGCACGGATGATCAACAGTGGATCGATCTCACCACCTGCGAGTACTTGCTCGGTAAGATCGTCGGCTCCGTCTATGCCGGTCGCAACATTCAACAGGGTCTCACGCGCCAACGCGGCTTCGGCAGTCATGTCCGCGGGAATATCTATGATGTCGTACTTGGCACCGAGGGAGTCCTCATCCCAAACCAGCGCGTGCATTCGGATCAAATCGATCACACCACGGTGGTCATCTTCGACACCGAGGGGCAACTGGACGACCGCCGGGATCGCGCCCAGACGCTCTCGAATCATTTCGACGCAGCGTTCAAAGTTTGCGCCCACCCGGTCCATCTTATTGACGAAGCATATCCGCGGCACGTGATACCGGGTGGCCTGATGCCAAACTGTTTCCGTTTGTGGTTCAACACCGGCAACGCCATCGAACACGGCCACGGCACCATCGAGGACGCGTAGGGACCGCTCCACCTCCATGGTGAAGTCGACGTGCCCGGGGGTATCGATGATGTTGATGCGGTGGCTTTTCCAGTAGCAAGTGGTGGCTGCAGCGGTGATGGTGATACCCCGCTCTTGCTCCTGCTCCATCCAGTCCATGGTCGCAGCACCGTCGTGAACCTCTCCCATCCTGTGGGTAATGCCTGTGTAATAGAGGATCCGTTCGGTCGTCGTGGTCTTGCCCGCGTCGATGTGCGCCATGATCCCGATGTTCCGGGTCTTCTCCAATGTCACTTCGCGCGCCATCGTAACGTTCTCGCGAGCTTCCCTTTGACCGCCAGTCTTTCGGGCAATAACTTTCCCTCCATCACAATTGTGATGCAGCGAAAAGTCGCTCATGGGCGGAATCGCCGTCCCATGTGCCCTTGCGGTCACTGTTTCCATGGTTTGTCAAAGAGCAACTGCTCGCAGTTGGGTGTAGTTCACCCCTTACGAGCCTCCATGTATTACCACCTATAATGAGCAAAGGCTTTGTTCGCCTCAGCCATCTTGTGCGTATCCTCACGTTTCTTAACTGCTGAACCACGGTTGTTCGCTGCATCGAGAAGCTCATTGGCCATCCGCTCGGCCGCGGTCTTCTCACTGCGGGCGCGCGAATAGTTGATGAGCCAGCGCATCGCGAGGGCAGTGCGACGCTCAGGGCGAACCTCAACCGGAACCTGATAGGTCGCACCACCAACCCGGCGGCTCTTGACCTCGACCATCGGTTTGACGTTGTCGAGCGCCTTCTTGAAAATCTTCAACGGCTCCTCGCCACCACCACGCTCGGCAAGAATATCGAACGCACCATAGACGACGCCTTCTGCGGTGTTCTTCTTACCATTCCACATGATGACGTTCATGAACTTGGCAACCAGCCTGTCCCCATATCGAGGGTCGGGGATAATCTTCCGCTTAGGAACCTCACGACGACGTGGCATGATCTACTCCTGGTCAGCTCGGCCGCTTGGCGCCGTATTTGGAACGTCCCTGCCGTCGACCTTCAACGCCAACTGCATCCAGAGTTCCACGAATGATGTGGTATCGAACACCGGGAAGGTCTTTGACGCGGCCACCACGCAAGAGAACAACTGAGTGCTCTTGGAGGTTGTGACCCACACCAGGAATGTACGTGGTGACCTCAAAGCCATTGGTCAAACGCACACGCGCAACCTTGCGCAGTGCGCTGTTTGGCTTTTTTGGGGTCGACGTGTAGACACGTACGCAAACGCCGCGCCGTTGCGGACACTGCTGCAAAGCGGGTGTCGCGTTCTTTTCCCGGGGCTTTCGGCGACCGTGGCGAACGAGCTGACTAATGGTCGGCATCTCACACCTTCTCAATCTTCAATCAATCCGCGAACACGGGCTTTTCCGGTCCACGGCTCCGCACCAGGACAGACTCCTGGCAAAACGGAGCGCGCCTTTTAACTGAGGATCGTAACCTATGTCAAGGAGAAACGGTGCCTTTTCTCCAGCCCGTGGTGACTGGCACAGGCGCGATACGATTGGAGGCCAGCCGGTCCCACAAACTACGAAATTCGCGCGCCTTGACGACTTCGTCTGCGGTGGCTACGCTTTTTGTTGATATATGGGAACGGGCGAATAGACCTCGCCTACAGTGCGTTGTCACAAGAGTGGTCACCCATCACCAAGAGGCAGAAGACTGTGGGTCCCAAGCATCTCCGCAGACAGCAGCAAGCCAACAAGAGGTTGGGTTGGGCCATGGGTCTCGCGCTCTTGTTCCACATCGCCGGGGCACCGCTTCTGGTGCCCTTGCTTCCCAAGGCTCCACCCGCGACAAACAAACCGCGCAAGCTGAAGATTGTGACATTGGCTTCATCAAACCCCAAGGTCAAGCCTCCCCGGTTGCGCAAACCGGCACCCAAGTCTGAGATTGAGCAGAAAGAGAAGGAGGAGATCGAAAAGCAGGCTGAGAAGCTTGAGGGCCAAGTTGTGGATATCCCTCCGAGCCCCAATGACACGCCGCCACAGGAGGCTCGGTACCTCTCGGAATACAACACCAGTACCGAACGAGAAACCAGAAGCCGTCACGCCGACAAAGTGACGCAAAACTCAATGAGTGAGCAAACCACCAGTCGCCAAGCGGAGCTGGCAGACAGCAGACCAGCACAGGACCACACCACGGCCCTCGAGATCGGTCCCGAGACTGATCGAAAACCCACTGAGAAGAAACAGGGGAGTCAGGCAACGGTCTTCGAGCTTCCCGAAATAAACAAGCGCGATCGACTCGCACTGCATCTCGATCCTGAGCTCGGTAGACTCCACAACCAAAAGGAGACCGAGGCCATCAAAGGCGCGGGGAAGAGATTGAAGCTCTCGTTCGGTGATGACGAAGATCTCGTGGAGCGAGGTAGCGCGCCCGAACGTGCCCTCCAGGTCGCCGACCTCGTACCATCGGTGGGTGTTCTTGCCCGCCTGAGCGGCAACCCTGCCAACGATCATTTGGAGGACCTCGAAGAAGGTGAAGGTACATTCCTCAACTCGCGAGAGTTCAAGTATGCGTCTTTCTTTAACCGCATGAAACGCGGTGTCTCACAACATTGGGATCCCATCGCGGAATACCGTCGGCGTGATCCCAGCGGCAATATCTACGGCTATCGATCGCGTGTCACAGTGCTCAACGTTACACTTGCCCCGGACGGATCGCTCAAGACCGTCGAAGTCCAACGCTCGAGCGGTGTCGACTTCCTCGACCGCGAGGCCGTCGCGGCCTTCCAACGGGCGCAGCCATTCCCCAACCCCCCGAAAGGACTGATCAGCGAAGACCGCATCGTCTTTCCCTTTGGATTCCACGTCGACTTCTCAAACGCTGGTGGTTTGCGGCTTCCGTTCTAGGCGGCACGCGAGAAGGTCACTTGGACTCGGCCAGCCCCTTGAGAGCTTGCTCAACCTCTTTGGCTTGCGGCGAATTCGGCGCGAGCTCGAGGAAACGCTCGAAGGCTTTCTTCGCACCAGCGATATTGCCGGCCTCCCAAAGAGCCGATCCCAGGAGCCGGGCAGCTCGAGAATTCTTGGGGTTCAGCTGCAACGCCCTCTGCAACTCGGCAACGGCATCTCGATTCTCGCCGAGATCAAAATACACAGATCCCAACTCCGTGGCGATTCGGTCGCTCGAAGGATCAGCGCGGGCGGCGTTCTTGAGAGTTTTCGCCGCAGCACGCACAAAACCTTTGCGGAGCTGAGCACGTCCCTCCTCGAGCAAATCACTCGCCGTCGGTTTGGCTGGCCTTACTTGGGTCTCAACCGCCTCGGTCTCTGGCACCTCGGTCTCGGGTGCCTCGGCCTCAGGCACCTGCATCACTGCGGCCTCACCCATGGGCGCCACTTCCTCGGGCACGGTGCCCTCAGGCGCACTGCCCTTGTGCACGATTGGCTCGGCTACACGAGTTGGGACCGAAGCGTCGACATCGACGCCCGCTGGTGCCAGAAAGAAGAGAAGGGCACCTGCCGCCAACACCAACGCCGACAACCCGAGGGCAATGCCCAAAAACACGCCCTTCAGTGCACTTCGCGCGACCACACTCGATTCAGAGTCTTGAGAAGTCCGCGATGTTCCCTCCAATTCCCTCCGTCCGCCGACCGGTGCACCCGGCGGCAAGACCAGCGATGCAACTGGACTCTCCTCCGTCTCGTGTGGTGCCGCAAATGGGGTGGGTGAGGCCTCGTCTGGAGATCCTATCGCGAATGGAGCAGGTTCGTCCGCGGGATTCTGAGCAGACTCCGGAGGAGGCGCTTCGCTCGTTGGGGCTTGCACGGGCGCTGTAACCAAGTCGGTCTCTTCTGTCGTTGGATCCTGCGCGTGCGCTGGTGCTAAGTCAGGACCTTCTGCCGGGACAGACACGGTCTCTTCTGTCGATGCGGCGACAGAGGCCGCACCTGACTCACTTGCTGGCACCAGACCGACCGCATCCATCGACTCCATCGACGTCGGCAACACTTCGTCCAAATTCTCTGCCGGCAACGGGGCCGCCGCATCCTGCGACACGACTTCGGAAAGTGGTGCCACACCTGATTCTTGCGTCTCTGTCGGTGGCTCGATCTCGTCCTCGGATGGTGGCTCTTCGCTCTGAGCGGGTTCGCCAAAGAACAGAGTCTCTGACGCACCACTGTAGATCTCGGGTTCGGCCACAACAGGTGACACTGCGTCCGATTCCAATGACTGGCTGTCTTCAGACAAAAATCCGAGATCGAGGCCGTCGAGATCGACGCCTGAAAAATCAGGACGCGCCCCAGAGCCCTCGGGGAGATTGTCCCGATCGGGCTCACCCTCGGGCAACATCATAGTAAGCAGACGTGCCTGGTCCCTTTTCTTGCGTTGCAGTCGCTCCAAACTGTCGGAAGCGCAGAGGAGCTGCCCATGCACAACTGCAGTCGCTCGACGTTCATCTTCGAGGTCGGCTTTCTTCTGCACCAACTCAGCCTTGAGCGCAGCCAAGCGCGCCGGCAGATCCGCGCCGCGTTGCTCCTCGGCATTCCTCCGCAGAGCTTCCAGCTGCTCTTCCAGCTCCATGGCTCTGCATCGAGCGGGCTCAACGGATGCCTCTCCTTGTGTTTCGGTATCGGCAACCTGTCGCTGCAGTTCGGCCAATTCCGACGCAAGCCTCTCGACCTCCACTCGAAGTGGGCCCAACACCGTCTCTTGCTCAGCGAGCAACTGCTGGTGCGCCAACACTGCGGCATCAAGTCGCGCCTTGGCCTCCGCCACCGCTTCGCCTAATTCACACGCACGCGCCTGACTTGCTCTCTGATCTCGTTCTTCGGCGCGCAGCTCCTCACATCTTTGCGACAGGTCGCGAACGTGACGGTCGAGATCACCGTTGCCCAAGGAGCGTCTCTCTCCCTCAAGCCGTTCCACCAATGCACGCGTCGCGCGGTCATCCTCTGAGTAGCCTTGCAACTGACTGGCGAGGCTGCACCGCCGATCTTCAGCGTGCTGCAATCGCGCACGTAGCTCAACCAGCGAACGCTCCAGGGTGTCGGCGTCCTCTGGGATCTGGAGAGCCTCGAGGCTCCCTGCGTGCTCGGCGATCACTGCGGCCAAGCCATCGCGCGCCTCGTTGGTGAGCTGTATCAAGCGCACACCCATCCCCACAGGCACACTTTGACCAGAGGATTGGTCGATTTCAATGTCGAACACGCGCCCGGTGAGCGGTACCACTTCAACCTCTGACACCAGCAGATCAACTTTGACCTCAGTGTCGATGGGTAACACATTGCTGGTATGCAACGAGAGATATCCACGTTGCAGCGACTGCAGGATGTCGGCGCGCTCATCAGAAGCGATGCGCACCTGAAAGGTCGGCGGAGTTTGTTGGGCACCTGGTGCGACCATCCTCCTACCCTTCCACATCCACCAGCCCACGCTGGTATAGCTCAAACAACCGCTTGGCCACAGCGCCGTGCAATCCGGGCGGTGTCGCAGTTCGGATTTCGGCGAGTGTGCCCGCCACCTCGAGCATATCGCTGATGAAGACATCGAGGCGGTTGACCAAGGTCACATTGTGGAAGGCCGCCGTCCGAACAATTCGCCCTCCGCCTCGCAGCGCACCGTTGAAGTCCCCTTCATCCAGTTTCACTCGCGTGTCGCGTTTGCGTTCGTTTCGCTGGGATAACCGGTCGTCGGCCAACACTGGTGACAAATCCGGTACCTCGACATCATAATCAGCGCTTGCGGGTGCATCACCCTCGCAGGTTGGCAAATCGTCGGGAGCGTCGCCGCTGGGTGACGCCGACCCCACGATACTGGCCACATCATCTCCACCGGGCGGAGCGTCGGCAAATCCTGGTTCGGTACCCACATCGTCAAGAGATGCTCCGTCCTCGCTCCCCTCCGGAGCCGCCATGGCGAACAAACGTTGCGCGTCATTCAGTTTGTCCCGCAGCCGCCCGATGCTCGCATGCACCCGTGCGAGCTCCACCTCCTGCTTGCTGCGCGTCTCCTTCTGCCTGTCGAGGTCGACGCCGACCTCCTCGATGTTTTTCGCGAGCGCGGAAACCTCCCCGGCATCGGTGATCGACCTCTCTAGCTCTTCACTTGCGGCGGCGACTTGCAACTCCAATTTTTGGCGGCGTGCCTCGTCGGCTTGGGCAACGATCTCCCAACGTCTGCCAGTGTTCTCAATTGTTCCCCGCGCTTCGTCAATCTGTTGAATCAGTTCGCTTCGGCGACTCTCAAGCTCGATGGTGGTCCTCGCGTGCTGCTCACCAATGAAGTCAGCTTCCTGTTCGATATTCTGGCGGTGGACACGTGCAGCATCGAGTTGGCGTTGCAGATCGGCAATGACCGAATCGAGCCCTTGAGGACTGTCCCGACGATTGGCCTCAAGTGTCTCAACTTCTGTCCTGAGCCGGGCGATCTCCGTCGTCAAGAAGTCACGGTCAAAACCTTCGGCCTCGGCCCGCTTCTTGTCGACAAGGAGGTGCTCAACGAGCGTCCTGCGGACATCGTCTATCTCTTCATAATTTGCGAGCTCTTGCTCGGTGACGTGGACACGGATCTCCGCCATCTCTACGCGGCGGCAGAGTTCCTGATATTCGCCCCTCAGTTCTTCCCTGGGGGACTGCACGTCCGATTCCCCACTCATTTGTCCACACCAGAATACCCGTTCCCCGCCCGAGAGCCAGAAAGCGGACGAAAAAAGGCGACATCAGAATACCCTCATTTTGACAGAGCGGCCTCGAATTCTCGATCTCGCGTTCAAGCTCGAGACCAAGCAAGACAAACTTCTGTGACCTTGCGTTTGAGCCGCTGCAGCGTCGCGTAGAATCGAGCGTTCCGACGCACCACCGCCATCAAGGGTCGTCGCACTCTGCGCCACGACAAATGGCCCAATGGTGGGGCACCAAGCTCTCCTATGAGCCTGACATCAGTCGCATAACCTAGCTTGTATTGCTCCCCACCAATCAAGAAGTCGAACTCCCGGTGTCCGCGTCCATAACTGGCCTCGAGCATCCCCTCCAGAAGCAGGCTCCCCGGAGAAAACTCACCCAGCTCGGAATCGTAGACCGGAACCCAATAATAAAACCGACCTTCCCAAAGGGTCCCGAGGTGCACCGCCACAGGTTGGTTGCCCACAAAGACCGCTGAGATCGTCAAAGCATTCCGGGCATGCAGCCCACGGAAGAGATTCTTCACCTTTTCTGACGCAAACATGTCGACGAGGTTGGTGCGGAGATACTGAGCTGATTTCCACTCAAAACAACGCTCGATGAGCTCAGCATCGTTCACTTCGAACTCGAAGCGAACATCACCTCCAAGATGTTTTGCGAGCTTGTTCCGCTTGGACTGTGCCCTCCTAAACGGGCGAGATGATCGCTCTCGCGCGTATTCCACAAACTGCTCCCATGCCGAAAAGCGACGCCAATCGATCCACGGCGACGGCACCTCTTTGCTCGCGGACCGCTGTGTCCATTCATCAACACCCATCGATCGGTGACAGTACGCCCCCACGTGTCGCAGCCGTCGGGAATGCGGTGCCCCAGACGCCAACGCCTCATAAAAATCAGCGAACGGCAGATCTGTTTGCGGCTTGCCGTCGACGGTCAGCACCTTGAACTGGCGGCCCGCTACAGAGACGAACTCCGCTCGGCAGGTCTTTCTCGGGTAAAAAGCAGCACCTGCGCTCTCAATGAAGACGTCAGAAGAAAAAAAATTGCTCATTGATGGAAACTTACACTGCTAATTCGTGTCACCAGTTTCGTTATCAATGAAGACGTTACCCGAAATCATTCCACCATTCGTGATGTAGGCATCACAACCGCCGACACAGAAGATCCCATAGTTCGCCGAGCCACGAATGGTGCTGTTCACAACGGTGGCCTGGGTCGATTGATAGAGAAGTATATTGCCATCGACACTGCCAGCAAACTCCACTGTGGAATTGGAGATGTATGTGTTGGAACTCGCCAACTCACCAGCGATGATGCCCACCCAATCGCCTCTCGCGGGCGATTCGGCGACTGAGGCAAAGATTGCACCATTCACGTTGATGTCGCCGGCGCCGAGCACACCCACTTTCAGCGCCCCATTCTCATGGAAGAGAAACGTCGCGTCGGCGATGTTGATTACCGGGCCATCGCCGGCAACAGTAACTTCACGGTCCTGCACAAATGTCTCGCCAAACATGAGCCAGGGCACGCCCAACCCCGACCAGGTGCCCGCTTCGGTCGCCTCACCGCCAGTGTTGACGGCGTAGTCCCACCCGTTGCCCGTATAATCGGAAGCATCGTCGAGAGCCGCCATCAAGCTGGCCGGCACCACAACGGGGTATCTCGCGTTGGCACTTATGGTGTTGTTTGACCAACCAAGGATGGACGCGTCACTGCCGACACAATGCACGCCATCGCCGTCCTCCGCTGAGATTGCGGTGGTGCCGCTGACAATGGTGTCATGCAGGGCCAGCACGCCACTTCTCAGGCCGACGCCGCTCCCGGCATTGTCGCGGATTGTGCAACCGTTGAGTTCCACCGTTCCGTAGAAGACGTAGATGCCGGCCGCGTTCTCACCAGCACCAGCATGCTCGAGAGTGAGGCCGGTGACGCTGCTGTTCGTTGCGCCAGTGCCAAAATAGAGTCCGTCCCAAGCGCCAGGCCCGCCCTCGGTGGCACTGGAAAACTCGACGCCGTCGAGCGCACCGTGGATCTGTAAGTTGCCGTCGTTGGCCAAACCTATGCGCAGGCCCACACCGTCATCAAAAAGAAAGACTGAGCCATCCTCTATGGTCAAGGTTGGCACCGCCGCCCCCTCGACGTACAGGTTGCCGGTCACTCGATACGGCACGCCTATGTTGGTGACACCCATGTCTTCGGCGACGCCACTGTCCGGTAGGACCAGAACATGGTCGGTACCATTTCCGACAAAGGAACTTGAAGAGCGCAGGCTCCCGAGACTTGCAAAGGCGAGCCTCGCCGGCTCGCGTCCATTGCCGACGAGAACATTGTCGGCAAAGTCACCCGTGAGACTGCTCATGGCGCTGACAGAGATGCCGTGGCGCTCGTTGTGCGCAAAACGAGTGCCTGTGAAACTGGCGACGCCCCCGAGGACCATTCGCACACCATCACCGGAGTTGTTTTCAATCACCGCATCGGCAACAGCAATCGGCAACGGTGCCGCATCGATGAGCAAACCCGCCGCATTGGCAGAACCTCCGGCGTATTCGATGGTGAAGCCAACCAGCGATGCGCCTGCGCGCAGGTGCACGCCGAGATTGACCCCACTCCAAGATCCGGGCAGGCGCTGACGGGAGGTAAGCAGGACGCCGTCACCGTCACCGTCACCGTCAATGGCGATGCCACCCTCCCCCGAGTAACCAACAAACAATCCGGTGCCGGCCTCAAATATGACTCTGGCTCCGTCGAGGATTGTCAGGGTTGGCGATGCATCACCCTGAACATAGACGCTGCAAGTGACGCGGTGTCCCCAGGTATCGACCCCCCACGTCTCATCTAC
>MGST01000136.1:0-8326 GCA_001798605.1 Deltaproteobacteria bacterium RIFOXYA12_FULL_58_15
GGTCAGCTTGATTCCCGTGGACTCAAGAATCTTCGACAGCACCGCCGGCGAAATGCAAATGGCACCGATGGGTTTCCTTTGGGCAAACATTTCCCCGACCACACGAGCCACATCTGGGTTGATGGTGGCGTCGGGTCCTTTGAGGGCGAAATCGGAAAGGTTGAGAGCCACTCCAAAGCCACCCGGCATCACCAGGCCATCGAGCTCGTTCGCATGAACTTCGGCAATGTCACGAATCTCGCCGCGGGCGATGCGGGCCGATTCGATTAAGACATTGCGCTTCTCATCCATGTCTTGCCCACTGTGGTGGTTGACCACCTTGCGTTGATCAATGTTTGGTGCCATGCAGATAATCTCTGCACCTGCCCTGTCGAGCGCCAACAGTGTCAGGACGGACTCGTGAATCTCTGCACCATCCTGAAAACCGCAACCGGAAAGAATCACGCCGATCTTTTTTGCCATCCAAACCCTCCTGACTCCCGTTGAGTGAACCTCTGGGTCCCAAGGTTCAAGCACACCCAGGTGAAGCGCGCAACGGCAGCGTTTCCTTCCGTCCTCGTGTTTCTAGACTTTGCAACCATACGCCATAGGGTCTATACCCCGACCTCCACCGTGACCGGCGCTCCAACAGTCGCGGTGGCCACTTGTGGAGCTCGCGAGACTCAGATGTCCGACCAGATGCCTGACCATGTTGACGATGAAGTTGCCCAATATTCGGCCGCCGAAAAATCCCTGGGTGAGGCTCTCCAGTCCTTGCAAGAGAGTAAAGACAAGAACGTAGACACCCTGTTTACGGCGATCAAATCCTTGGACGTACTGCGCAAGTTCATGGTTCGTGACCTCACCACCGCTGTCGGTCGCATGCAAGGTCTCGAGCACGGGCTCACTTCCCTGGGGGACTACGTCAACAACCAGAGAGAGTCAGTCAACGATCTCGGCGCGACCTTGGCGGCATTGATCGACGTCCTCATCACCACCGACGTCGTTGAGCCTGAAGCGCTCGTAGCGAAAAAAACCGAACTCATCAACGATGCCGGCATGCCCCCCGCCCAGAACAACCCTTCGAACTGAGACGGTCCGCCGTCAGCGCCAACCTTCCATCATGCCCCGGCAGACAGTAGCGATCTCTACTGCCCGAGCCTCAGTATCAGCCTCACTGTAACAGCGCAGCTCCGGCGCATTGCCCGAGGGACGAAAGTGAACAACCTCACCGCTGGCAAAGGTAATACGCAAACCGTCGGTCTGATCCGTGGCGACCGCTTTGCCGAACTCCTCCGCGAGCAGAGCGTCAATCGCGGCGAAGTTGCCCTCGCCTGTGCCAGTGCCGAGCTCTGCTATTTTTGCGCTGGATTGGGCAATGGGAAATCTGGTCAGTCGCTCACTGAAGGTGAATCGCGGCGGTAGCTCTGCCACGAGCGCGCTGACGGTCTTGCCCTTGTCCTTGGCCGCGAGCAGTACCCCGAGATGAACGAGCACCGCGTCACGCGTGGGCAATGACCGCAACACGCCGCAGCCGAGCGCCACGTCTGTCTGCAACAGAAAGCCGCCGTTGGCCTCATAACCCACCACACAACGTCGTCCTTTTCTCTCTAGCTCTTGCAAGGCCTCGATGACAAACGGCGAGCCAATTCGAGTTCGTGTCACTTCGGCGAACAGGCCGCACTTCTCCGCCACTGAGTTGCACGATACCGGCACGGCCACACCATCAGCCCCGAGAAAGGAAGCCACCAACACCCCGGCGACGTCGCCACGCAGCCATTTGCCATTCTCGTCGCTCACCAAAGGTCGGTCACTGTCGCCGTCGGTCGAAACCACGGCGTCGAGACAGTGCTCCTCGACCCACTTGGGCGCAGCCGCGACATCCTCTGGCCGAATGGCTTCAGTATCAACGGCCACAAACTCTTCCGTCCAACCGATGCGCGCAACTTTTGCACCGAGACCTTCATAGATCTCGGCGAGCAGATCTCTGCCGACCGCCGAGTGTCCGTACACACCGAGACGCAGGCCTGCCAGACAATCTCTCGGGAACGCCTGCACGTAGCGATTCACATACAGCTTTGCTGCCGCGTGGCTCACAGGTGGAAGATCGGAGTCGATATCGGTGCAAAACCCTCCCGCGGCATCGAAGATCTCGGGAAGCCGTACTTTTTGTTCACGAATGCCAGCCTCGTCTGCCTTGAGGATCTCCCCCGTAGCCTTGTTGTATTTGATGCCATTGCGGTCTGCGGGAATGTGACTGCCAGTTACCATAATCGCCGGTGCGGCCCCCTCGAAGCCATAAAGGCCATAGGCCGCGACCGCAGGCGACGGCACTCGGCCGCAGTTCTCGACATCGTAGCCTCTATCGCGTACGGCTTTGCCGACCGCCGCCATAATGCGACCGGTGCTGGGGCGCAGATCGCCGGCCACGGCGATTGGACCGGAGCCGTGAAGCTCACCGCAATTTTCGCAGTGCTGGAGAAAACCTGCTGTGTAGGCATAGCAAACCAGGTCGGTCATGTCCGTTGCAAGCCCGCGAGCACCACTGGTGCCAAAACGAACATTGCTCTCGTCCATTAAATCGTCAATGCGTAACATGTCTGCATCTCACCATTCGCATCAACCGCCACCTGGGTCATACTCGCATTGCCCGGTGACTGGATTGCACACAAAGTTGGGCGGACACTCGCAGTCGGAATCGGTGATGCAACAACCCGTCAACGGATCACAGAGCTGCCCATCACCACAAGGTCCACCGCACGACACGTCGATGACACACATGCCACAGGTGCCAGAGCCCGGATCGTGATCACAAATCTGACACGGCGGACAATCACCGCCGCAGGTCTCGTCACAAACACAGTCGCCGCAGGTCGGTGACGCCAGATCCGAGTCGCACAAAGACCCTAGAGGACAAACGCCGCCACAGGTCTGGTCACAGACGCATTCGCCCGTGAGCGGATCGCACACGGTGCCCGGCGGGCAGTCGGGGCACTGGGGCTCGCACAGTCCGGTGGACGGGTTGCAGATGGTGCCCTCGGGGCAATCGCAGGTGACCACGCACCAACCGCAGAACACCGACAGGCAACTCTCCGACACGTAGTCCCAGGTGCAACTTCCAGAGGTCGCAGAGGAGCAGCTCGGCTCATCCGCGTAAGGGTTGCAATCACTGTTGTCGTCGCAAGCCTGACCAGCCGGGCAGTCGCCCCCGCATGAGGTGTCACACAGACACAATCCACAGGTCGGTGAGTTGGTATCCGCATCGCAGGTCAGGCCCGGAGCGCACGCGAAGCCACAGTGGGTGTCACACTCGCACTCGCCATTGAGCGGATTGCAGACCTCTGTGGGGCTGCAGGCGTCGCAGCAATCGGGATCTGGCATGCAAAGACCGGAGGATGGATTGCAGACCTCGCAGGCAAGCGGCGTGCACCCGCCGGCTCCCCCGCTCAACCACTCGGCCCAACGGCACTCACCCACCCGGCCATCGCAAACCGCCGGATCCGTCTCGTCCGCGCAGTCTAGATTGCAGTTGCCACCCACACCGCACGTTGGGTCCGCGACGCACAGACCACAGGTCATGGAGCTGTCGCTCGAATCACAAATACTCCCAATCGGGCAGGGCGTACCCGTTCGAGCCAAACCGCAATCGGTCTCACAAACGCACTGTCCGCAATTCGGCGAATCGGCCTCACCGTCGCAGATGGTTCCCGCCGGGCAGACACCGCCACAGGTGTCGTCACAAGAACATCCGAGGGTGCTCGGATCGTAGATTGCGTTCTGGCCAAGGGCGTCACAGCAGGTCGGATCCCCCACACACAAACCAGTATTCGCGTCGCAGGTACGACATTCTAGCGAATAGCAGCCACCCGCGCCGTCATTGGCCCACACCGGCCACCAGCAACCTGCCTGGGCGTTGCAGGCACCCGCGTCAGCACCGTTGCAGATCGGATTGCAAGGTCCACCGCAGTTGGAATCAACGATGCACAGGCCACAGGTGATCGTGGAACAATTGCCGGTGACCGGATCGACGAGGCAACCAGCGGTGGTTTCACAGGCCCCACCCGATGACGTATCGAGCCCGGCACAGGCATCACCGTCATCACAAAGTTGGCCCGTCTGACATCCGCCGTCGCAGCCGATGTCACACAGACATTGGCCGCACGTAGGCGAGGGGCCAGAATCGTCGTTGTCGCAATCGCGACCGTCGGGGCATCCACCACCACAGGTCGTGTCGCAGACGCACAACCCGGTTGCGGGATTGCACACATATCCGGGCGGACAATTGCCGCAGGTCGGCGGACTGCAGAAACCACAGGTCGGCGAGAAACACCTGCCCGCTGCCGCATCCCACGAGCAGTCACCGATGCACTCGCTCAAGCCAAGCCCGTTGCAACCGCTGCCGTCATCACAGGTGAGGGCCGGATCGCAACCGACGCAGCTCGACCCGGTCCAGTAGCAGCCCATGTTCTCACAGCCGATTTCTCCTGAGCCCGTGAAACCCGAGCAGTAACTGGTGCCACAACTGGTGTCGCAAGAGCATTGACCACACGTCGGCGATGTCAGTTCGCTGTTACAAACCTGGGCCACTGGGCAGCCACCACCACAGGTGGGATCACAGTCGCACTCGCCGCAGGTGGCAGAGTAACAGGCGCTGCGCGCCGTGTCGTAACTGCAGGTGCCGGTGAGGTCGCAGACGCTCTGCTCCACTGCGTTACAGGCGCGATTGTTGTCACAGGTTTCCCCAGCCGTGCACTCGCCACCGCAAGTAACGTCACAAACACAAAGTCCCAGTATCGGGTCGCAGATCATACCCGGACCGCAGTCTCCACCACAGGTTGGATCAGACTCGCACAGTCCCGTGACCATACAGACCCCGCCGTTGGCTGTGTTCCAGGCGCAACCGGGCGTTGCCTCACAGGTTGTCTGGTTGGTGGCCGCACCGCAATGGTTGGTCACACCCTCCTGACCACAGGCATGGCCGGGTGGACAATCGCAGGCAGCCGGACTCGTCTCCGGGCAGGGACAAGAGGGATTTCCCTCGGGTGGTTGCACTCGGTCAACCCAATAACGATACGACGCGACAATGTCGCCGCCCAGCACCGGCCGTGCGGTACCGTAGAGGATCAAGGTATTGTTGATGGTGTCATAGTCGAAGCCCGACTCGCGGGAGCGTGGTACGACCTTCATCTCGGTGCCGCTGCCGCAAATCGGATACTCCGACGCTTCCTTGCACACCTCGACTGCCACCTTGATGGTCGAGGCGATCGGCTGCACGGCACTGCCGTCGATGAAACCCTCGAGTCGATAGGGTGACGAGCGGCCTAACGATCCGATGACAATCGCCTCGATGGTCGGATACAGATCGGCAGCACAGATGCTACCCCAACCGCCCCCCGTTCCCTCGGCCACCATGATGTAGGAATCACCCGGCTCGGCCGTGGCGCAACCACCGCTCTGACCTGGCAACAAGGAACGGTTGGCCTTGTTGCCGACAATGGAAAACACCATGAACCCACGGGACTGATAGAAGCGCAGGTATGACTGTTCGCGCGCCAACCGGATGGGATGGTCGTAGGCGAGAAAGGCCCCCGTACCAAAGTCGCACGTGCCGTTGAAATCATCGTCCTTGAGATAGCACTCCTCCTCGTCGGACAGCACCACCGCAACCTTGCTAGCATCCGCACGGAAGGCACGAGTCAGAGGTGGCCGACAGAACCCCGCGGCATCCCAGGCACAACCCACTTGAGCTACGCATGTCGTCTCATCGTTGGCGGTACACAACACGGTGTTTTTTGCGGGATTTGGGACGCAGGCCCAGGTCGAGGATGTCACCTGTTGCCAATCACAACGTGGTGCTTGACCATCACAGGCCGACTCTGTGGCATATCTCGTACACTGGTAGCCAATGCTCGGCCAACACGCCGCAGCCACCGGATTCCACTCACAACCCGGGAGTTCGAGTTCGTCTTCGGTGTTGTCACCGCCGTACGGAACTTGGGTGCTACCCGAAGTGTCGTGGCCATTGCACTCGTCAGCGGCACTGCGCTGACTGCCAGTGGTCTCTACGCCAATTTGGCAAAGGCCACCAACCCAATCGCAACCCGCCACCGCCTCACAGGTCGCCTGCGGGGTCAGACCGGAACACTCTGGCAAGTCACAGTTTGTTGCCATGCACACACCGCCGTTCCAGTCGCATCTGACGAGATCCACGCAGACACTCGCGTCTGTGACACCTGCACACAGAGACGGTGCATTGGAACGATACAGCGCCCATTCGCCAATGAGCAGGCCAAACTCCTGGCCGCGCGACGACGCGGTCGGCAGACGTGAAGCAAAATAGCAGGCGGGATCGTTGACCGTGCCGCTGCCACACAACGAACAACAATCACTGGCACCATTGTCACAGCCGTCAGCGCAATTGTAGGCAACTGTCCGGTCGGTGGAGCTGGTGTCAATGACGCCAGCGATCGCACCGGTGAAACCTCCCTGGAGAACGCCGTTACGTCGGTCGGCCTCGTCACCAGTGCTCGCGAAATTGTAGCTCGGCTCCCAGTCAGAGCGGTCCTCGTAGGTCGTGGTCTGGGCGACACGGTAGTCAGCCTCGGTGTTGTTCATGATGCCAAAGAAGAGCTCAGCAGAGGTCTGCACCTGAGCAATCTCCTCGGCCATCGAGCCGGAGTCGTCGACGATCCACAGAAAGTCCAACACACCGTTCTGCTGCACCATCGTCTGACAGAGCGCCGCGAGATCATCACCGTACTGAGTGATGGCACTGCCGTTGGTGATGTTGTCGGAGAAAAACAGCGGGATCTGGTAATTGGAGGCCTCCTCACAAACGGTGGCGTTCCAAGTGCAGCCAAGACGACTACCGCAGGCGCCACTGGTCGCCTGAGCTGAGCAACGGGTCCGGTAGTTGAAGCTCTGCGTCGTGTCGGTGCTGCCAGTTCGTACCAAAGCGCCGACGACGAGGACGGACCCCGGCCCATCGGTGGGATCGCCATATCGATAGAGGGTCTCGGTGAGGAGAGTGAAATCGTTGGCCGATGGTCCTCCCGTACTGCCGCCGGCAATAGCAGATCCCGCCAGTGCATTGACCAACGTATTGCGCAGAGCTCCCGTGTTGGCAGCGGTGTTTACGTGAACGTCGTAGCGGGAGATGACCACGCCATAGCCATCGAAGCTGACAAAGTTTCGGTTGATGACTGTGGCAACGGCATCGACCGCGGCATCCATAGCGTTGCTGTCCTCTAGCTCCTGGGCCAATGCTTTGGTGATGAGAACCCGATCCGGATCGGCGTCGACCGCGTTGATGGCGTTCACGTGCGGGGTACGCTGCAACACGAAACCACTCACAGCAGCCGAGCCATTGGCGCTGGTAACGTCATCAAAGGTCATGCCGGCAGCGATGCCACCTAGGAACAAGGTGCTGGTGGCATCAAAGCTCTGCTCCAGAGCCAACGCGTAGTCCGGTGGTTGCGAATAGAAGACATTGATCGGCTTGAGATTGGCTGCGGAACAAACGTAGAAAATGCCGTCAACCCCGTCATTGATATCGTCGCCGTCGGTGTCGGCATGCACCCGCGATGTCTCTGCGAGCAGGCATTTTTGCGATGACGCGATACAACCGGGGTTGTAGTCGTAGCCTGCATCGAGGCAATCGGGACTCGAGCGGGTATCGGGCACCGCAACACCGGTGCCATCGACTTGGCAGTTGACGATGCCATCGCCGTTCACGTCCTCGTCAATGTCGGCGACGCCATCACCGTCGGAATCGGCGTCACGATAGTCGGGGGTGCCGTCGCTGTCATGGTCAATGCCATTGGCATTGAACGTCGAATCACTTGCAGGCGTTGCACGGGCTTCGATACGATCGCTGACACCGTCACCGTCGGCATCGAGGTCGCGGAAGTCGTAGACTCCGTCCACGTCCGAGTCGAGCACCGTGCCATCGTCGACCACCCCGGTGGCTCCACACAAGCCCGCGCCGTCGTCATTGACCTCGCAGGCGTCTAGGATGCCATCGCCGTCGGAGTCTTGGTCGATGTAGTCGGGTGCGTCATCAAAATCGGTGTCGACCGGCACCCCTGGGGCCGGTCCCGCTTCGAGCGTATCCGAGATGTGGTCACCGTCGGAGTCGCGCTCACGGAAGTCATAAGAGCCATTGTTCCCGTAGTCATGGGGGAAGCCCGTCCCATCAAGATCGCGGCCCTCAACCGCATCAGGGATCACATCGCCATCGGAGTCGCGATCGTAGGCATCGGGGTAGATGTCGGTGTCAGAGTTGACCAAGGTGGCGAGGTCTTCATGAATATCGGAGATGCCATCGCAATCCTGGTCAGCGGTGCAG
>MGST01000136.1:8368-11067 GCA_001798605.1 Deltaproteobacteria bacterium RIFOXYA12_FULL_58_15
CACCAACCCAGAGGTTCGGTTGGGCCGCAGGGATCCTCGCAGGCACCGGCCACACAAACCTGGTCGCCGGGACAAGAGCCAAAGGGGAACGAAGGCGAACAGGAGACGGGGACGCACTGGCCAGGCGTCGGGCAGAATCCCGAGCTACTGAGGGTGCTGTCGCAACAGATCTCACCGGCGGGACACCAGCCGGTTTGAATGCTGGGACTGCAGGCACCAACCACGCAGGTGCCGTAAACACAGGTACGGGTCGATTGCAGGGCGACATCACAACAGACTTGATTGCTGGGACAGGCACCATTGTCCACCGCAGGTGAGCACGCCATGGGCACACAACTGCCGCCAGAACAAATCTCCGGGGGGCTTGCGGAATCGCAAACTCCCGCTGGGTACTGGGGGCTGCAAGGCGGATTCTGGCAGGTCTCACTGATGCATATCTGCCCCGGAGTTGGGCAGGGGCCATGGGTGAAGGTGGATCCGCATTGATAGATAATGCAGTGGGTGCCCACGCAGCGAAAACCACTGGGGCAGTAGCCGATATCGGGCAAATCGACACAATCGGGAAGCACGCAAGTGCCCACGGTGCAGGGCCGCGACGACAGGGAAGAATCACAACAAACCTGACCGGCGGGACAGGCTCCATTGGTAACCGCAGCGCTACAGGCTGGAGTCACACAGGTACCACGCGAGCAAATCTGCGGCGACGGGCAGATGCCGCCCGGAAACTCACTGCTGCACGCAGGAACCTGGCAGGTGGGGGGCGTGGGCGGCGAAAGACACTTCTGGCCGATGGGACATGGGCCATTGGGGAAGTTGATACCACACTCATAGTCAACACAAGCGCCGCCGAGGCACACCTGGCTACCGGGGCAGGTGCCGTTGGGAACCGCGCCGCTACAGGGTGCCGGTGTGCAAGTCCCACTCACGCAGGTGAAGCCCGTTCCGCAGATGCCGCTGGGATACAGCGTGCTGCAGGGCTGTGGCACACAGTGGCCGCCAGCGCAGACTTCGTCGGCCGCGCACGCACCACCGGGATATTGGACGCTGCACGCAGGGGTCTCACACGCCTCGCTCACACACAACATACCGACCGGACACGGTCCCGTAGGAAAAATGGCGCTGCACCCGAAAACCTCACAGCCACTCGCGACGCAGCGCTCACCCGTGGGGCAATAGCCCAAGGGCGCCCCCACACCACAATCCGAGAGCCCACAGATTCCACCGTTGCACTCGAAATTGGGGCCGCAAGCACCGTTCGGATAGTTTGAGGAGCACGGCGGATCGATGCAGGTGCCGCCAGCGCAAAGCTGCTCGGGGTTGGCACAAATGCCGCCGGGGAATGTTGAAGAGCATTCGGGAGTTTCGCAGACGCCGGCCATGCACACCTTGCCGATGGGACAACGGCCCGTGGGGGCATCCACCGAGCACGGTGGGTTGACACAGATGTTGTTGACAAGGTCACAGGTCATGGGTGCGCAGAAGGCGTTGGGATCCGGTTCGCCACGACATCCGCGCTTGGCGCAGACGCCGAGCCAACACTGTTCGCCACCAGAGCAGTAACCTTGTGGGAACCACCGCCCACACGGAGCATCGGCACAGTTGTCGACATTGCAGAACTCACTCAATGGCTGCTCGCAGGCGCCATGGGGTTCACTTGTGGAACACGCCGGTGCAGAGCAGGTGCCAAGCTCACAGCTGGTGATGCCGTTTAGCGATGCATCGCAGCAGACGGTATCGACCGCGATGGAGCCGTCGCTCGGATGATAGGTGGTGGCCTGACCACTGCAGACGCCATCGAGGTTGTTCGCTGCACAAGGGCCTTCGATGCACTCACCTTGGAAACACACGTCCCCCACGGTGAGGCACACGCCGTTGGGATGCTGCAGTGAGCACAGCGGGTCTTGGCAAGATCCATCGCGACACTCGAATCCTGTTGGGCAGGGACCCGTGGGATTCTCAGGGGAGCATGGGGACTCGACACACACACCGACAATGCAAACCAAGAGGCTGTTGTCACAGACGCCCCCAGGATGAATGGGATCACAGGGCAACGGCAGGCACACTTCGCCGTTGCACCAATTGTCGAGCTCACAGGCCCATCCCTCTTCGCAGGGATGACCAACACAGAGGCCATCCTCACATTGTGCACCGCCAGGACACAGACCGTCCGGATGTCGACTCGAGCAGCCACTGTCGGAGGTGATAGCTCTGCATTGACCATCGAGACAGGCGGAGCCGGCCGGGCACAGGCCATCGGGGATTTCGGGGCTGCAGGAATTCTCATGGACCAGCGGTGTGCACGTGCCCGCCACGCAGACATTGCCCACGGGACAACGGCCTGTCGGCACCGCAGGTGAGCATGCGTCGGGGGCCACCGGTCCTACGCAGGTTCCCAATGCGCATACCTGCCACCCCGGGCAAGACCCTTGTGGCTCCCCAGGGCTGCAGGTCCCAGGATCGAGTGTACAGTTGCCCGATCGGCAGGTCTCGCCGTCCGGACACAGACCATTGGGGTTCTGCAGTGAGCACTCGCCCGGATCGTCGAAGCAGTAACCTTGAACGCAGACTTGTCCGCCCCGACACAAACCGTCGGGGTTCTGCGGTGTACAATCGTCATCACCGATCGGTTCACATGTGCCGTTGTTACAGGTCTCGTCCGCGGGACACCAACCATTGGGGTCCACACCACATGGGCTCGG
>MGST01000136.1:11073-11440 GCA_001798605.1 Deltaproteobacteria bacterium RIFOXYA12_FULL_58_15
GCCGCGCTCGTAACAGACCCCCAGAATACACTCGAAGCCAGGCTCACAATAACCAAAGGGATCCACGAGACTGCACGATTCGCCTGCGGCCACGCATGTACCGTCGACACAGGTCGTTCCTTCGGGACAACTCTGGCTTAGACATGGGTCTTCGGGAACGGTGATCAATCCGCCACATGCTTGCACGCCAAAGGTAACCACGACGACAACCAAACCGTATCCGGCAAAACGACTCGGTGAAATACTCATGGCAAACGCTCGATGCCTTCCGGTCAGGGCTTTCTTGGGACTCTGAAGTCTATCACACCCACGGACAATGTCTTGTTCTCACGTCATCGACATCATCGACATCATCGACGCGGACGGG
>MGST01000137.1:0-11334 GCA_001798605.1 Deltaproteobacteria bacterium RIFOXYA12_FULL_58_15
ACGGGCGACTCTGATGGCACAGATGGTGACACAGTGGGCGACACTGATGGCACTGATGGTGACACAGTGGGCGACACTGATGGCGACACAGTGGGCGACGCGTGTGACAACTGCCCGGACGGGGCAAATCCGGACCCGGGCGACAAGGACGGCAACGAGGATGGCAACGGCGAGGGAGACGTGTATGAGCCAATCGAGCCGAGCTGCTTTGATGGACTTGCCAACGGTGAAGAGACTGACTTCGACTGTGGCGGTGCTACCTGCGGACCCTGCGGGCTCGGCTCCGCGTGCGTGGTCAACAGGGACTGCGCATCACAGAGCTGTCAACAGAGCCTGTGCCAACCTGCGGCCTGCATCGTCGGGGACGCGGACGGCGACGGGATCTGCGACGCGATCGACAACTGTCTGGACTGCTACAACCCGGGGCAGGCGGACGCCGATGGTGACGGGCTCGGCGAGTGCTGGCGCTGCGACCGTTGCGATGGTCCGGGCTCGGACGCGGATTCGGACGGCATCTGCGACGGCGTCGACAACTGCGTGAACTCGTGGAACGCGTCGCAAGCGGACCACGACCGGGATGGCATCGGCGACATGTGCGATCCTGTCGATGATCCGCTGCCAGACCACGAGCTTACTCCCTGTGATGTCGGCGACGCTGACGCAGACGGGATTTGCGATGATGTCGACACCTGTGTTTTCTGCGATCCGTGTGCCGAGCCTTGGGGGGCGATGGTGACTTTTGGGTTCGATGACTCCTACGGCAGTCACTACGAGCTCGCCGCTCCAGCGCTCGAGGAGCGGGGCTTCAGAGCGACGTTCTACACCATCGTGCGGACGACCGCTCTCGGAGGTCGGGAATTCATGAACGTCGACTATTTGCGAGCCATGGCGCGCAGCGGCCACGAGGTCGGCAGCCATACTTACAATCACCTCAATCTGCCCACGCTCACCACCGAGGAAATCGACTACGAGCTCGGCGAGTCAAAGGCGTGGATCGAAGACATCATCGGCCAGGAGGTCGAGAGCTTTGCCACGCCCATGGGGGCTTTCGATGATCGGGTTCTCGCAACCGCGCGGCTGTACTATGGAAATCACCGCGCGGTGCGGGTAGGCATGAACTTCCCGGGCGACGACCCCTACATGCTCAAAGGCAACTCCATGGTCTACGATGCACCGCCATCCCAGGCCATGGTCTTGATCGACAACGCCATCGCACGGAATGGATGGGTGCAAATCTATTTCCACGACTTGACCGAGACGTACAACGGCTGGAGCTACGAGATTGACAACTTTGTCGAGATTCTCGACTTCGCTGTCGAGACCGGCGTCGAGGTCATCACCGTGCGTGATGCGGTGGCGCGGATGCAGTGTCCTTAATAAGTCGGGGCGCTTCTCACCATCCAACTCTACCAACAAGCCCAGAAGATCCTGGACATCAAGCTCAAGCGGCATCAACGCCTATTCTTCGAGGTCGATGACAAAGGACTTCTCAATTCCTGTTTCTACATCGACAGGCGCGTCATGGACGACGCCCCACGTACCGGCGTGAGACTACAAGACACAAAGATCGAAGGGCCGGACCAATAGGGCTTGTGATTGCGGCTGTGAGGATCGCTGTAGTAATTGGGAAAAAGGCGTTGGTTTCGATGGCGTCAGCTGAGAACCCCCCACAGTGTAGGGGCTGGCGCGTTTTGCGGTTTCTACCCTGGCTAGGGGCCGAGGGGCCGACGGCGCGCTTTGCCTGCCCTCGGCCTTTTGGGTCGCATCCCGCACTGGCCCACCGGTCGCTCTTTTGAAGTGCTCAGTTGCCAAGCGGTCGTTCGTGCACATGCTAGCAACCCTTGGGTTCCGAGATTTGCTGAGCTGGTCGGAAAACACCGCCCCGACGAAGAGCGGGGAGAAGGCGAAGTGCGCATGGTTCGCAGGAGAACGTGGATGTCTGATGAGTTGACGACGGGCTGCGCCAGGCTGGCTCTGCTCGCGCTCACCGCTTTAGGCGGATCTGGTTGCGACGAAGAGCCGGCCGGGGCGCCGCCGAGAGCTCCCACCGACCTGATGGTCACCATGGCCAGCGGCAGCGCCATCAGCCTGAGCTGGACGGCCAGCGCGACCCCGGGGGTTACCTCCTACCACCTGGAGCGCATGCCAGTGGGAACCTCAACATTCATGCCGGTGGCAGACGTCGCCGGTGGGGCGACCCTGATTTACTCCGACGCCTCGATCGACCCCTCCGCGGCCTACACCTACCGGGTCCGAGCCGTCGATGGAAAGGAGCTCGTCTCGGAGCCATCGAACGAGGACACCGCGGGACCGCCGCCCGCTGGGCTTCAGGTGGCTGCGGCGACGCCGACGGACCAGGGCACGGTCTATCGGTACGGCGTCCACACGTCGCTGGCGCTCGACGAGAACGAAGATCCGGCGATCGCCTATGTCGGTGAGTTCTCGACGAGCTCGTCCGGTGACACGGCCAAGCTCTACTTTGTTCGATGGAACCGCACGGACTATCGCTGGGGGGCGCCGCTCCTGGTGGACGAGCTGGGCGGGCTCAATCTCAATCACCCGAACCGCCAGGTCTCCCTGGCCCGTGACGTCAATAACGGCCGGTACGGCATTGCCTACACTGTCGGCTATGATCAGATCTGGCTGGCCCTCTCCGGGGACGGCGGTCTCACCTGGGCCAAGGAGCAGATCGACCTCGATGACGCCGGCTCCGACGCGGAGACATCGAACCCTTCTCTCGCCATGGCGAACGGCGAGACCCACGTGGCTTACTGGCATTGGTGCATCAAGGCCTGGCAGGAGGACTACACCTGCGCGTCGGTGAATGACAGCCACGCCGTGGTGTACATGCACCGGGCGGGCGTCTCCGGCAGCTTCACTTTCGCGATCAGCCCGTCGCTACCCCAGACCCAGGACGCCAAGCCCTGGCTGGACATGGCCCTGGACGAGAATGGCGAGCCGGGCATCGCCTACTTCTTGGGTGCCATGTTCGGCTTGGGATCGCCCGATTGGTACAACGTGACCCTTGCCTTCTGGCGGCCTGGCCAGACGGCGAGCCTTGTGACCGACTCCGTGAATCAGCAGAACGACACGTCGTCGGTCAGCCTGGTATTCCTGGGGACGCGGCCGGTGGTCGCCTATCACCTCGGCCGGGAGGCACCGCCGACGGCAAACGATCTGTGGCTCAGCCAACCCACAGACGGGAGCATCTGGGGCACGCCCTTGCCGCTGCCCAGGGATGGCAGCGACATCACCATCTGGTATCAATCGCTGGCGACGGACTCGGCCGACAACGCCTTCATTGCCGCCTACTTCATGGCAGGCAGCGGAAACGGCCAGTTCGGTGGACCGAAGATTCTCCGCTCCTCTGACCTCACGAGCTGGACCCTCTCGAGCCCGGATGCCACGCTGATCCCGGATTTCGCCGGCGAGTACGTGGACACAGCCTACGCTGGAAACGACAAGCTCAACATGGTGTTCTTCTACAGCAACACGGGTGCCGAGCTCGACACTGGCGTCGTCTTCTGGCGCGAGCCGTAGTCTCGAGAATTGACTGGCGCCTGCAAGGGGGGAAGTTCTTGACTCTATCAAGCGAAACGGCCCTTCCTCCACATTGCACAAGCCCGTCGCTGGCAAGAATCCTGAGAGTTTCGTTTCGGGCAGGACGACAAACACACACGCACACACGCACACAGGCGGCATTGCCTCGATCAAAGACGTGCGATATCGCAATCGCGAGGAGGCAACATGAAGACGAGGATCGCGGGGCGAGGATGGTGGCTAGATTGTCTGGTCTGCGCCGGGTTGGCCGGCTGTGCGGCGGGCACCACCGGCACGGGCATGAGAGAATCAGCGGAGCGTGAGCTGATTAGCGGTGCACCGGTTGTTCAGGAGCCGGCCACGGCTGACGTGCTCGAGGTCACGCGCAATCCGGAGGGCGTGCCGGTCGTGCAAGTGACCGGCAGTCGGGCTTCGACCAATTCGCTCTTTCCGCCGGTTTTCCTGCTGCAGAAATTCTCCACCTGGCCGGCGGATCGCGAGGTGCGCTGCGTCAATCACGAGGGCCTCGCCATCCTCGTTCTTGGTTCGGAGACGGAACTGGTGGCGGCGGACGAGCCACCGCCCGCACCGGAGCTCATTGAGAACCCGCCCGGGGAGGCCCTTGAACGTTTGGCTGCCAAAACTTCAGAGGCACGCGAAGCGTTGGCGGCGATCGCTGGCGCGGAGGCAGGGGGCAAGGGCTGCGAGCTCGGTGCCGAAACCATCACACAATACGACGGCGGCCGACAGAAGCTTCGACGCGTCGAGGTGTGTGACGAACGTTGCCTGACTGCGTACCTCGCCTGTGTGGGGAGCAACACCTCGGCGGCGTTGATGCAGGCCATCTTTGCAGCGTGGCACCAACGCAACCCCGATTTCCCTCTGCCCAAGGCGGACAGCCGCATGAACGCTTGGCTCGACCTCGCGCCGGACCAATGGCAGAAAGGCGCGCCGTGGTGGCTCACGTGGAGCGCCGGGGTGGTGCCGTCGGCTTACGGGAAGCGTGTTCTTATCGGTGTTGGCACTGCCGAGGGCACCGGCAGCCTGCCGCGGAGCGAGGCCCAGAATCGCAGTGTGGCGGAAATCAATAAGGTTTTGGCTGTAGCGGTCTCAAAGGCGACCACCGCGGCGGGGCGGACCCAGGTCACCTCGGCAGAGTTGAGTGTGCGCAACGTCATGCCTCTCGCCTTTTTCGAACATGAGGCTAGGACCTACGTCATGTCGATGTGTGACGAGCGCTGTTTCCTGAGTATTGCGAAAGGGCATGGCGTCAAACTCAACGCCGATGCCCTCGCCGCGGCGGCAGTGAAGTAACGAGCTCGTCGCCGGTGGCGGCAACGCAAACTCTATTGGCCAGCAGAGTTCCCGACCATGAACGTGAAGCTCGGCACGATGACATTGGAGACAAAGCTACCGAAAGTAGGTACAACCATCTTCACGGTCATGTCCGACCTGGCAGCTGCCCACAAGGCTGTCAATCTGGGGCAGGGATTTCCTGACTTCGAGCCACCCGCTTTCCTGCTCTCTGCCTTGGACCGGGCCGCACGCGCGCGCAAGAATCAGTACGCGCCCATGCACGGCATTGCCCCCTTGCGCCACGCGATCGCCGCCAAGACGGAAGAGATGTACGGCCACCGACCGGACGTCGAGACCGAGATTACCGTGACCAGCGGTGCTACCGAGGCCATCTTCGACGTCGTGCTTGCGACCGTGCGGCCCGGCGACGAGGTGATCGTGCTCGATCCCTGCTACGACTGCTACGATCCGGCCATCGATATGGCCGGCGGGCATGCGGTGCACATCCCACTCGACGAGAAGACCTTTGCCGTCGACTGGGAACGCGTGGGCGCGGCCATCTCGCCGCGAACGCGATTGCTCTTCATCAACAGCCCGCACAATCCCTCGGGCGTGACGATGACCGCCGACGACATGGCCACGCTGACCAACCTGCTCCGCCATACAGGAGTCTTGCTCCTCTCCGACGAGGTTTACGAGCACATCCTCTACGACGGGCGACCTCACGAGAGCGTGCTCTACTACCCGGAGCTCGCCGCACGCAGTTTCGTCATCAGCAGCTTCGGCAAGACCTATCACTGTACCGGTTGGAAGATCGGCTATTGTATCGCGCCGCCGGCGCTCACCAGCGAGTTGCGCAAGGTGCACCAATACACCACCTTCTGTTCCT
Organism: Deltaproteobacteria bacterium RIFOXYA12_FULL_58_15; assembly: GCA_001798605.1. Classification (GTDB taxonomy): domain Bacteria; phylum Myxococcota; class XYA12-FULL-58-9; order XYA12-FULL-58-9; family XYA12-FULL-58-9; genus XYA12-FULL-58-9. The sequence continues at coordinate 5,726 of MGST01000137.1, forward strand.
TCAATCCCGCGCAGTGGGCCCTGGCCGAGATGATCGAACAGCACCCCGAGCACCATCGGGGCCTTTCCGACTTCTATCAGCCCAAGCGGGATCGCTTCCGCGATCTTCTCAAACAGACGCGTCTACGTCCGCTGCCGGTGCAAGGCGGCTATTTTCAGCTCGTGGACTATTCGGCGGTAAGCGATCTCGGTGACCTCGAGTTCGCCCGCTGGCTCACCGTGGAGAAAGGGGTGACCTCGATTCCGCTTTCGCCCTTCTACGAGCACCCGCCTGTCGGGCAGCGGTTGGTGCGGCTCTGCTTCGCCAAGAGTGAAGAGACGCAGCAGGCGGCGATCAGCCGGCTGGCAAGGGTCTGAGCCATGAGCCACTCTGTCCAAGATCTGCGGGTCTCTCTCATCCAGGGTGACACCCTCTGGCGCGATCCGGTGGCCAACCGGGCGATGTACGCAGAGCTCGCCCGACCGCTCGCCGGCCGCACCGACCTGGTGTTGCTGCCCGAGACTTTTACGAGCGGTTTCTGCAACGAGGCGATCGCTACAGCCGAGGGCATGGAAGGACCGACTGTCGATTGGCTCAAGGCGCAGGCAGCCGCCCTGGACGCGGCCGTAACCGGCAGCGTTCAGATTCGTGACGGCGGAGAAGTTTACAACCGTCTGCTGTGGGCGACACCCGACGGCGCACTGCATTGGTACGACAAGCGCCACCTCTTCCGCATGGCGGGCGAGCATCAACGCTATGCCGCCGGAGCCCGCCGCCTGACCGTCGCCTGGCGGGGTTGGCGTGTCTGTCCCCTGGTTTGCTACGACCTGCGCTTCCCGGTTTTTTGCCGCAATGGCTTTTCCCGCGAGGTCGACGGGCGCTTTGATTATGATCTGTTGTTGTTCGTCGCCAATTGGCCGATAGCGCGGCAGCACGCATGGAGAATCCTGCTCCAGGCGCGAGCCTCGGAGAATCTCTGCTACGTGGCAGCGGTCAATCGCGTCGGCAAGGATGGCAACGGGAACGCTTACCACGGCGACAGCATGGTGGTTGATTTCCTTGGTCAGCCCCTCGTTGATCTTGCAGAGCAGCCCATGGTGGTCACCGCCTGCCTCTCGGCCGCGGCGCTGGCAGAGCACCGCCAGCATTTCCCGGCCCAACTCGATGCGGACCGCTTCCAGATCCTCGATTGACATCGCCGTCACGTCGCCGTCACGTCGCCGTCAGTGCCGTGCCCCGCTCCTCGAGCCCGTACGCGATCGGACATGGACACGTCAAAGGGCGTCTGGTGGAAGGCCCGTATTTGGAAAACGGTGCGGCGGCCGAATCCGCACTTGGAGTGCGTCTGCCGCTTTCACCGCAATGACTTGTTTCACCGTATGCGCAAACATCGAAACTCAGTGAAACATCCACTTGTTCATCCCTCGGTTTCACCGTAACATGCTCATCTAGCCTTTGGTGAAACTGTGAGATCAAGTGAAACACGCCAGCCCGAGATCGCCCTCACCGAGAGGTTCCAGGCGATTCTCAAGAGCACCTTCGAACGCGCTCCGTTCGTATCATCAGTCGTCGTCAAGCGGGAACTCGCCGATGCCGGCGCTGACCTGAGCGTCCGGGTCAATCTCCCCCGCCGGCGCAAGGTGCACGTGTTCGTCCAGGTGAAGAGGAGCGGTCAGCCCCGCGTGGTGAGAGAGGCCATCAACCAGGTGCTCCGGTACCGCGCGCGCTGGCCGAACGCCTACGCCATGATCGCGGCACCTTACATCTCGCCGCGGTCGGGCGAGATATGTGCGACCGAGGGTGTGGGCCATGTGGACCTGGCGGGGAACTGCCGCCTCTGCTTCGGGGAGGTCTACATCGAGGTCGGTGGCCACCCCAATCCGTTCGCTGAGCGCCGTGACCTCCGCACCCTGTACTCGCCGCGCGCCTCAAGGGTACTGCGGGTCCTCATGCTGGACCCCAAGCGCTTGTGGAAGGTCCAGGAGCTGGCCAAGTCCGCCGAGGTGAGCATCGGCCTCGCCTCTCGGGTCAAGGCCTGCCTCGCCGATCGGGAGTGGCTTCGGTTGGACGCGAATGGGTTGGGCGTTGCCGAACCCCGCCAGCTGCTCCAGGAGTGGGCCGGTAGCTACTCGTTCCGGAAGAACGTCGTCACGGACTACTTCTCGCTGCAGAGCGTGCCGGAGATCGAGGCCAAGCTGGCGGAGGTGTGTTCTCAGCGGCAGTGGGAGTACGCGCTCACCGGCTTTTCGGGCGCGGCTCGGCTCGTGTCGGCCGTGCGCTACAACCGCGTGCAGGCGTTCGTCGGTGCCGGCCTCAATGAACTGCCCGGTTTGCTCGAGCTCAAGCCGGTCACGAGCGGTGCCAACGTGTCGCTGCTCGCGCCCTTCGACGCGGGAGTGTTCGCCGGCGCGCGCACGATCGACGGCATTCGCGTCGTGTCCCCGGTGCAGCTGTACTTGGACCTCAAGAGCTTCCACGGCCGCGGCGAAGAGGCCGCCCGGGCCCTGCTCGAGCAGGTGATGGAGCCGTCATGGTGAGCCGACGCGACTACAACGCCGAGATGGTGACGGCCGCGCGGTCGGTGCTGATCGAGCTATCAAACCTCCTCGGGGCGTTCAGGGACCAGATCGTCGTCGTCGGTGGCTGGGTGCCCGAGCTGCTCATGCCGGGTGGGCATGTCGGCAGCACCGACGTCGACCTCGCGCTCGATCATCGGCACCTCGACGAGGGGAGCTACCGGACGATCCGCGAGCTGCTGCTGGGCTGTGACTACCGACAAGGGAAGCAGCCCTTCATCTATCACCGGCCCATGCGGATTGGCGGGAAGGACGCCCAGGTGCAGGTGGACCTCCTGGCCGGCGAGTACGAAGGCACTGGGCACCGCCACCGTCATCAGGACGCTGGCGGCGTGCAGGCGCGCAAGGCGAGAGGATGCGATCTGGCCTTCGAGGGCACGGTGGAGCTCACGCTCACGGGCACCCTGCCGGGCGGTGCCGAAGACACCGCGCGCGTGCGCGTGGCGTCGATCGTACCCTTCATTGTGATGAAGGCGTTCGCGATGCGCGACCGGCTCAAGGAGAAGGACGCCTGGGACATCTACTACTGTCTGAGCTCGCGCCGGGCTCAAATCGACGACCTGGTGGCCGAGTTCCGCCCGTTGCGCAACCACGGGCTGGTGCGCGAGGCGCTGGCGCTGCTGGACGAGAAGTTCGCCTCGGAGAGACACGTGGGTCCGAAATCGGTGGCCGACTTCGAGGAGCTCGCCGATCAGGACGACCGGGCGCTGCGGCAACGCGAGGCGTTCGAACTGATGCACCGGCTGCTGAGCAGGCTGGGCGTTCGCGGGCCGTGATCGAGTTTGCAGGAATACTGGCATCGCGATGCCAGTATGTGGAACGTCGTGCGCCGTGAGGACCCGCCTGGCACCGCGCAACTTCGCAACATCGCGCGGCACCAGGATCGCGCGAGAGCGGGTGCCGTTCTTCGCCATCAAGAAGCAGTTCGAAAATGCATTCGCCATTGCCGAGCGCGAGGGCAAGTTCAAGGTTGATGAGGCCAGCGCCGTGAAGGTCGCCCCGCAGATTCGCATCTTTGTGCGCACCGTGTTCGGTTGGCTCAAATGCAAGGCGGGGTGGATTGGCAACTATGGAACAACAACGTCGCCGTGGCCGCGAGCGGTTTTTTGAGGGAAGGAATCTGACAGCGACAAGGCGTTGACAAGGGTCACCACAAAATGATGAGACAGCACGAAACGCCATGGAGCTTCGTATGACACGTTGGCATAGAATCTTTTGGATTGGATGTGGATTGTGTTTGTTGGCGAGCTGTGCTGAGACGGACCCGTCCACAGGGACTCTGGGTGATCCGCAATTGGGTGACACCGATCAAGCAGGTGATTCGTATCAATTCGGGGACACTCTACCAGGAGATGCCCAACCAGGAGATGCCCAATCAGGAGATGCCCAATCAGGAGATGCTGACCTGACGGGCGACGGCATACCCACAACGATGTTTGGTCTTTCTGCGGGTCGAAACCACGGTTTTGCGCTCATGGCTGACGGCACGGTGTATGGCTGGGGCTCCAACACCTATGGCCAAGTGGGAGTGGGGGATCAAGCCGACACCTATACACCTTCTGCGTGCATTCTCCCCGGACCGGCCAAACAGGTGGACGGCGGTGGATATCACACGCTGTTCTTGCTCACCGATGGTACGGTGTGGGGCGCTGGTGACAATGTTTACGGCCAGCTCGGCAGCACCGACGCGGTTTTTGCGGATGCCTATGATTTAGCGATTACTCCGGTGAAAGCGCATGACCTGGCCAACATTCAGCAAATTTCGGCCGGCTTTTTTTACAGCCTCGCCTTGACTGCTGAACACACCGTCATGGCGTGGGGCGACAACAGCAAGGGCGAGCGCGGCGACGCCATTGTCGGTGAGCGTCTCACCCCACAGGAGATCCCAGCGTTGACCCATGTGGTCGAGATCGCGGCGGGCTTCGAGCACACAGTGGTCCGTCTCGCAAACGGCGAGGTACGTGCCTGGGGGTGGAACGTCGCCGGTCAGCTCGGTAACGGAACAGTGAATGAATGGGAGGATGTCGTCTACGAGCCGCAGGTTGTGCAAGGCATATCCACAGCCATTCAAGTCGTGGCTGGGTGGCGGGTTTCGGCGGCGCTGCTCGCCGACAAGTCGGTGGTTGCCTGGGGACGCAACGAGGAGGGCGAGCTCGCCACCGGAAGCTTCTTGCCCGAATACTCCACCGTCCCGGTGGCCATCCCCATCTCCGAGCCGGTGGCGAAGATCGCAGTGGGGTACTACCATTTCATGGCTCTGCTTGAGGACGGTCGAGTCATGGTCTGGGGCGACAACGAATACGGCCAGCTCGGCAACAACACCGAAGGGCCCGATTCACCTGACCCTGTTTTTGCCCAGGGAATCTCTACCGCCGTGGATATTGCTGCGGGTCGCGATTTTTGTGTGGCCCGATTGGCCGATGGCACAGTGATGGCCTGGGGGGACAATATCTGGGGCCAGCTAGGCAGCGGGGATGACGTTGACCACATCATTCCCGAGCCCGTCTCCATACCCTAATCGAGTCCGGCCTCGTTCTCGACGCAAATAGGCGTGTTCGTGTTGCCCAACCTCAGACAAACCTGAGCAGCTTGAGGCCAATCACCCATGATTGGGATTACATCGAGTCAAAGATCCAAGGGTAGGTGACGGTCGTCGCGCCGCCACCGGCAGGGCGCGGAAAGCGCAACCCGCGCACAATCCGCTCGACGCATGCACACACGGCTTTGCCGTTGTCGCCCAGAGTGCTCTGCGTGATCTTGACATCAATAACGACACCCTCGCCATTGATCACAAAGGTCAGGGTCACCTTGCCGCGGAGGTCGGGTTTGCGTTGCAGCTCCTTTTCATAGCAATAGCGCACCTGATTGCGTGCTTGCGCGAGCACCTTCGCAACAACTTCCTTGGAATTGCCGGCCACCACGACCTGGCCCACCCGAACTCGGTGGGAATCGGTCTTGCCGCCGAAGTTGACGCTGCCAAGACCGCCGATGTCGCCGCTACTGCCCCCGCCCCCTGGGCCGGTGCCGCGGGTGCCCAGGCCACCGGCTCCACCG
>MGST01000137.1:11348-13299 GCA_001798605.1 Deltaproteobacteria bacterium RIFOXYA12_FULL_58_15
TGCCAGAAAGACTGCCCCCGCCGCCGCCCAGCATGGCACCACCGGAGTCCAAGCCGATGGCACCCAATGCAGGGAACCCTTGCATATCTGCGTCTGCGACGTCCTCCGGGTTGAGCAGTGCCGCCGCCTCCCGATGTTCCTGTAGGACTGCCTTCTTGTGAGCCAGCACCTGATCGAGGGTGAGGCGTACATTGGCCGTTACCTCGCTCGCGGGAATAGCGAGAAAGGCTGTGTGTGGAGTGACAAAGTTGTAGGCGACCGCGAGAGCAATATACTCGTTGGTGCGCTCGGCGTCGGCACCGTATTCGGCCTCTTCCTCCATCAATGCATTGACGTGGTTGCGTGCCCACAGGCGCGCGACCCAGGTACCGTCGCCGGTTGCTGTGGCAGAAATACTGGTGCGTAGCTCTTGCAGCTCACCACCGACGCGGCCGCGCACCAAAATGTCTACCTGCTCGGCGGGATCGAAACGACCAGTGACGTGCAGCTCCCCACCGGGGAAGATGTCGGTCAGATGTCGCGGGTAGGCCTGACGCATAGGTGCGTCGTTGACCACGATTTCCGTGTCGCTCCACAGCGGTGCGCTCAGACTGGTGAACACCCGCAGCATTTGCGTTTCGAGTTCTTCGGTACGATCGACAAACAAAAAGCGTCCACCCTTGAGAGCCGCGAGTCGGGTCAACATCGATTTTGACACCTCGTTGCCGAGGCCCACGGTGAATATCCGGGTGTCTGTCGTGTCGTTCTTGGCGGCATCGAGGGCGGCACGAGCATCGGAGCGGCCGTCGGTGAGCAGCAGCACCAGGTTGCGGTGCTCATCAGCGTTTTGTGCCGCCAAGGCCGCAGCCAAGGCGTTGGCAATGTTCGTGCCGCCGCCGGTACGGGTGCGCACCAAGTACTCGCGTGCACGTTGCAGGTTAGCGGCGGACGTGTCCTCAAGCCCGGAGAAGAGTGGGTCGGCATTGTCGTCAAAGAATATGATGTTGAACCGGTCTGCGGGTTGCAGCAGCATGAGCATGGCCAACGCAGCGTCCTTGGCGCGCCGAAACGGCTCGCCGGCCATGCTCCCCGAACGGTCGAGCAGCAGCGTGATGTTGCGCCCCGCCTGAGCAGTCACGGCACCTCGTGGGGCTGAAATGGCAATGTTGAGGAACCCATTTTCGTCGTCGCCCTGGTGAACGCTGGCGCGCAAGCGCCATTGCGAAGAAGTGGCTTGCCAGCGCAGCGCCAGCTCTTCGCCGCGTTCCTTGGGTTCGGCTGCGATGTGAAAAGCACCTTCGCCGAGTGTCTCGATGTGCAAGCGATGGGTGGGCGAGTAGAGCTCCGGGAAGTCTTGCATGCCTGTGGTGCGAATGGTGACGTGGGCATTCGCATCGGTGAGCAGAGCACGGTATTCGATCTCGTCCTCGTGAACCGCTAGCCAGCGCGAGTAGCGTACCTGAACCCGTTTACGTTCGCCGGGTTCGATAGGGAAAACGCGAAAGCGAAACAGTCCTTCGTCGATCCGTTCCAACAATCCGGGATCGCGCCGCTGCGCCCGCACACCTTCATAGACGCGGCGGGCAGCCTCTTTTTCAAAAACCTCGCCGACGATGCGTTGCTCACCGTTCCAATAGGAGAAGCCTTCCACCTCGGTTCCCGGTGGTGTGCGCAGCTCGAACACGCCTTCGAGTCGCCCTCGAGTTTCGTTGCGGTAGATGTGCTCCATTGTGGTGGTGGCGTGCTGGCCATCGACCACGATCTCCAGGCTCTCGTCCTGCAATGGCAATTGTGTGGTGCCAAAGGCGACCCTCTGCACCGGCACTGTCGGGTTGGCCAATTGAAAGCCAATCTGGCTGATGAGCAGCGCAGGCAACCATGTTGTAAGCATCGATCTCTCCCTGGATGCGTGTGGCAGGACATCGCGATCGCGCGGAGAAACCGGACAGCTCGAACCAGTGCGTGGTCGCGG
>MGST01000137.1:13309-16151 GCA_001798605.1 Deltaproteobacteria bacterium RIFOXYA12_FULL_58_15
ATCGGGTGGGCCCGGCGTGCTGTGGCTCCAGAGACACAGTGCCGCTGTGGGTTGTAAAGAATCCCAGCTGTGTGTTGCCTCAGTTGGAACGTGACTCCTTCAGGCTCCTTATCAAAGAGCCCTGTGGTGTCACGTTCCAACTGAGGCAAAACAGCTGCATGCAATTGGGGTACGCCCTGCACTACGGCACGGGAGTTGAGGTGGACAAGAAGCGAGCTGCCGCACTATTCGAGCAAGCATGCCGAATGGCTGGGCTGGAGCCTGATTGCGCATCAAGAACAATGGAGTGAGGGGAATTGGATGACTGATCGCATCGCGTTGATCGCGGCGTTGTTTGAAAGGGCGAAAGCTTGGCTGGCGAGCCACGCACCACTTCTCGCGGAGAATCTTGCTGAAGGGGCGTCAGAGGAGCAACTTGCGAAGGTTGAACGGCAATCTGGTTTCAAGCTCCCGCCGGACCTGCGAGCGCTCTGGTCGATTCACAACGGCCAGCGCGATGAACTCAACGGATTCGTGGAAACCCTAGACCTATTCGACACGAAGCTGGCGCTGGCCTATCGCACGGACGCGTACCAATGGATCAAGTTTCATATGGAAATGGAACCGAGCTGGGACCAACCGGGCATTACGGAGGAAGAGGCTCGGTCAGAGCATTGGCTACCGTTGGCTGGGCGTGATTCAGAGTTCATGGTCGTCAATTAGGACACCGGCCGTGTATTCAACTGCGGCAAAGCGCACCTTTCAACCTACGATTGATACGTGCTCGAATCCCAAAGAACGAATTCTCCGTTTCGCAAGCGCACCTCGATTACATCCCAGCTCCCGAATCCTCTCACATGGTAGAGGAGATAGCGCACCTCATCCTCAAACAATTCCTTGGTAATGCGATTCACCTTCGTTAGATCAAAAGGCTGTGGCAATGGTCCGATCTTGCGACTTCGGATTTGTTTGATGAGGTGCTCGATTTCCCCATCCTCGAAAGATCCCTCCAGCGCAATTCGCGAAGTGACATCCCCGCCTTCTGAATCTCGATCAACGCTGGCCAGATGATATTCACGATACACCGCAAAATTCTCTGATGTTTCGGTCCACCACGAACCACGATTGACAAATACAGCATCCGATGGCCCGCCATCGTGTTCGTCCTCCGCCATTTTCGGTGCCGAAACCGGTTCATAGAAGACCCACAACTTTGCCGCTTCATAGATGTTCTTGGCCAGCGGTATTGGGGTGTAGACAATCCTCGCAGCTACAATGTCCACAGGGTGAGAAACCAGCTGTATGGTTATCTGCTCAACACGTCTGTCCGATACGGATCTGGCAAGGTCGAAAAGATGACCCATGTCCTCCTCTGTAAATCGCAACCGAATATGGTCAGGTACTTCGTCTGAAAACGTAATGGCATCTATCAAGAAAGGCTCATTTGCGTTACCTGCCGTAACTTGGGTCTGTGATGCATTTGATGGGACAGTGCTTGCCACCTCATGGGAAGTGCGGTTCAAGGCGCAGGCCGTCGCACCACTGACAAAGACAAGCGCCGCAATCTGCGTAAGGCGGATCCAATAGTGTCTGGCATCGAGCGTGAAAGACAACGCATGATCGCTTGTGAGCAGCTTCTGGATCATGCCCATCACCGCAAGTGCATAAATAACAGGAAGCAGTGGATCATCATTGCCATCTAGCAGCTTCCCGCGAGTGGTGCCATTTTTGAAACGTTGGCCACGCAGATGGGCGAAGTGTGCTCTACCGAAATGGGCCCTCAAACCGAGACGCAACGTTTTCTGGTGGGTGGATTCGTTTCTTCGCGTCGCCGTCGCCCTCAGTCTCAGCGACTTTCCCCAGGGCGAGGACGTGAGACCGCGGATGGCTGTGGTTTTCTGCCCTTCTCGGGTGGCGCACAGATACGCAATTCTGGTAACAAATGTCCTTTTGGATGCGGGGCACCCGTGGCACTGTGGTGCGGTTCTGCGATCTCTGGTCTGATCGGTGAAATGGGGCCGATTGCTCTTTCGTGGGAGGCACTGATGAACAAGGCGAATGTTGTTTTGCGCCTGATGAGCTCGATGAGCCTGACGCCTATCTTGCTCCTGGTTGCAGCGTGCGGCGTTGAGGAACCTGCACCGTCGCCGATCTATACTCACAACACCAAGTGCGGCAACGGTGCCATCGACAGTCACGAAGTCTGTGATGGTCTGGATTTCGGCGAGGAGACCTGTTTTTCCCAGGGCATGGGCAACGGTAACCTCGGGTGCAAGCCGGGGTGTGCGGCCTTCGATTTCTCTGAGTGTGCGGGATGTGTGCCCGATTGTGGCACCCGCGTGTGTGGGCCCGATCCTGTTTGCGGGGCTTCCTGTGGCCCCTGTGACGGTGGTGCCTGCAATTCATCGGGACAATGTGTTCCTGATACTTGTGTGAAGAATTGCTCGGGCCGTGCATGCGGGCCGGACCCCGTGTGCGACGAATCCTGTGGCACATGCTCTTCGGGGACGTGCGACGACCAAGGCATCTGTATTCTTCCGGCCACAGGATTTTCAGCTACGCCGACGTATTGGTCGGTACCCATCGGCGACGAGTACGCCTGGAGGCTGAATGGCTACTACAGCGAGCACGGTCTCGTAGACATGAATGGGGATGGCAAGACCGACTTCGTTGACAGCGAAGATCAAACCACGACCGACGTCAGTGACGTGTGGGGGGAAGCCTCAAACCCGCATTGGCGCGTGTATCTCAACACCGGCACAGGGTTCAGCGCGAGCTACACCGTTTGGCCGGTACCCATCGGCGACGAGTACGCTTGGAGGCTGAATGGCTACTACAGTGAGCACGGTCTCGTGGACATGAA
>MGST01000138.1 GCA_001798605.1 Deltaproteobacteria bacterium RIFOXYA12_FULL_58_15
CTTGTTTGTAAATGTGACACCGAGAATTCTCTCCGGCGGCACTCCATCGCGGAGCATCCGGGCAATCCGATAGATGATGACCCGAGTTTTGCCGCTGCCGGCACCAGCGAGAACCAACAGCGGCCCGTCGTCGTGTAGCACGGCGTCCAACTGCGGCTTGTTGAGTGAGTGCAGGTCAAAGTTGTCCTGCCGCGCTCCCGGTGGACAGTGTCGCCCATTCTTCGGTTTGCCGCGACCGCTGCCCTTGCCAACGCCGGCTTTGGGACCTTTTGCGGTCCCTTGGTTATTTTTTGTGGATGCCACGGAGAGAAAGCCCCGCTAACGCAGAGATGCTGACGGGGACGACGGTGTCGGCTGCAACGCGGGTGAAGGCGCGACCACCATGCGGTGCAGGTAGAGGTAGCCAGAGGCCGCAACAAAGGCGAGTTCTTCGCCCTCCCAGGCGAGATCACCTGCAAACGGCTCACCGTATCCAGCGGCCTGCAGGGGCTTGCCGCTGTAACCGTCGAACACCACGAGGCCGCTCTCGCCGGCATTGAGAACAACGAGATTGTCGCGGACCACCATGCGCGAAATGTCGCCAGAAGCAAAACGGGTGCGATAGACCATGGTGCCATCTTCTTGTTCAAGGCCCCAGAGATAACCGTCAGCACTGGCAGCAATGACCATCTTGTTGAACGGAACCAGCCGGGTCACAGCTGGTGCCCGGCGATGCCAGGCGGCCTGGCCGTCACGAATGTTGAGACCGTAGATGCCATCGGAGTAGGACGCGAAGATGACCTTGTCGCCAACAATGACAGGATCCGCGTCGGCATCGACAAAATCACCGCCACCAATGGAGAGAGGACTCGACCACACAGCAGAGCCATCTGCGAGCCGGTAGGCTTCGGCGTAACCATCAGAGAATGAAGTATAAACCACGCCATCTTGAGCCAGCGCCATCGCATGCCCCACGACGGTGAGACCGTTCGGCATGGGTCGGCCTTTGCTCCACTCAATGTTGCCGCTATGCGAGTCAAGGACGTAGAGCTTGTTGGCCGAAGTGGTTACCAGCAATTGCTCGCCCAAAGATTGTGCCGGGGCGCGCGGATCTCCTTCGAGTGTCTCTTGCCACCGGACTTTGCCGGTCGGCACCTCAAGGGCAAACAACTCACCGTCCCGGGCTCCGAGGATTGCGAGCTCATCGGGACTGCCGTTGGGATCTTCCGTCGCATCAATGATGACGATCGAAGTCTCAAAGGACGCACGGTGATGGAACTCCCACACCACGGTCCCATCTTTGACCCGGAGTGCGCGGACATCGCCTTCCCCAGATGCTGCGACCACGATGTCATCCACTCGTGAAAGAGCCGGCGCGCCAAAGGACGTGCCAACCTGACGATGGAGGCCTGTGCGCACCATGGGTCGGCGCCAAGCGAGGCTGAATATCTGTTGTCGGGACGCATCCACCTGGCGCGGAGCATTTTTCACCGCGGTGAGTTCATCGTCATCTCGGCCTGTGGGACTCGACAGCAGAAGGCCCGCGAGTAGAAGGACGCCGCTCACGGTTCAAGCCCAGGATTAGCGTTTGCGTCGTCATCCGTTGTGTCGACCTTCGCCTCAACCGTTGCGTCAACCTTCGCCTCATCCGTTGCGCCAACCTTCGCCACATCCGTTGCGTCGACCGCCGCGTCAACCTTCGGCTCGACCTTTGCACCCTCCCCTACCTCGGATTTGGACTCAGCCTCCACTGGCAAGATCGCCAATCGCGCCTTGACCTCGTCCATCACCGATGACGACGGGTATTTTTCCTCGACCCGCTCGAGAAGATTCTTGGCACGGGTCGACTCGCCCTTGGCCATGTAGAGGCGGGCTTGATGAAACGATGCGATGTCGGCGTAGAACCCCCCATCGACGTTGACGAGTTTGCCAAGGGTGCGCAGGGCACCTTCGGCGTCGCCGCGCGCTTCCTGCAGGTAGGCGGCTCGCTCAACCGCCAAGAAGAACAGGCTGTCGTTGTTGGAAAGATCTTTGACCAAGGCGAGGAACTGTTCCTCAGCTTTCACGGTCTCATCGAGCTTTTCGCTCAAATCGGCGGCCAAGAACGCCGCAAGCTTGGCGACGCCGCTGCCCTTGGCCTCGGCAATGACCTTCTCTAGCTGCGCTCGCGTCGCTTCCCATTTTTCCTTCTCTGTTGCAAAAGTGGGCTCGATGCCATCGGGGTTCGGCACATCCTCGCTACCTTCGGCAAGGATCTCGCCGTCCATAAGCACCAGGGCGCGCTTGTACAGGACCGAGGCTCGCTCATCCCGGACGCGGAAATACTCGACAGCACCCCAAGTGCCGAGAATCACACCCACGACCAAAACGACGCCCACAATGACCTGCAAGCGATTGCTGGACACCCACTGGGCCCCCTGATTCGCCGCATTGATGAAAGCGTCGTCTTTTTTTAGTAGCTCCTTGCGGGACTGCATCTTAGTTTTTCGGGCCACGGCTTGTTCCTCCTGTCGGCAGCCGGCCTATTATCGCGAAGAGGAACAAATTGCTATACTCCCAACTACATTGCTTCACGATCCGAATGCCATGAATCCACCCACCCAATCGCCAAGACTCCTTCCTGTTGACCATTACGCCGCAGACATGCCCTGCAGTCCGCTCTTTTTTGCACTGGCACTGGCACTGGCACTGGCACTGGCGGCCTGGCCCACTGCAGCCAATGCGGACCTCGGCGACATTCGAGTGACACTGGAGCCGGGCGCTGCAGTCCTGTCCCAGTCCTTCGCCGAAGACGCGTGGGGGCTGCTCGGCGCCGCCACCGTTGCTGTGGGGTTCACCGAACAGTTGTGGTTGCAGGTCCACATTGACCAGAAGAGTTTCTCGCGGCACACCCCAGCTTTTTCTGCAACAGCCGTCGGTGGGTCATTGACCTACAGCCTCGACGTGCTAAATGTGTCCCCGTTCGTGGAGGCAGGGATCGCCCGGGTGGTTCTTGCACCTGAGCGCGGCCCGACTTTCAATCCGGAGCTGGTCCCTATGTTGGGACTGGGAATTGATGTGCTCCCATTTCGATGGTTGTTGGCGGGAGCCGTCGTGAGGTATTACCCTGTGTTTGAAACTGACCTACTCGGTAACCCAGCATACGCCACCCTCCACCTGCGTTTGGGTGTGGTGGTGAGCTTGTTCGGAGAGTGATCGCCCAGGTCGCGCCGAAATGGTGGAGGTCTCACGCTTCCGGTGGAAACTGGAGAGCCCATAAAATGAACGGTGTACCGAGCGCCGAATAGAGAATGTGACTACATGGCACGCAAGATGATTATCAACGCCGTTGATCCAGAAGAGGTGCGCATCGCGATCCTCGACGGGACCGGCACCCTGCAGAACCTCGATATTGAGACCCGTGGCGTCAACAAGAATAAGGGAAACATTTACAAAGGTATTGTCCGCGCTGTTGAGCCGTCCCTCAATGCCGCATTTGTCAACTACGGTGCCGACAAGGAGGGCTTTCTCACCGCCGGAGAGGTCGATCCCAAGCTCGCACGGAAGAAGGACGCCGATCCGTACCGCATTGACAGCCTGCTGCAAAAGGGCCAACCGGTCCTGGTTCAAGTGGAAAAGGATGAAGTGGGTAGCAAGGGCGCAGTCCTCACCACCTATTTATCCCTGGCTGGTCGCTATGTGGTGTTAATGCCTGGTGCCAATCGACGCGGAGTTTCCCGTCAGATCGAGGATGAAAAAGCGCGCAAGGACATGCGCGAGAAGGTCGCGAATCTCGCCATCCCCGATGGCATGGGCGTCATCATCCGCACCGCTGGTATGGACCGAACCAAGACCGATCTCAATCGAGATCTGAAGCTCCTCACCCGTATGTGGGACAACATCCTCAAGGAGGAAGCGAAGGCCAAGGGTGCGGCGCTCATTCTCAAAGAGCAAGACGTCATCATCCGTACCTTGCGCGACTATCTCTCCACGGAGGTCGACGAGATCGTTCTCGACTCCGACGAAGCTTTCGATAGGGCCGCAGAGTACATGCACTTGGTGATGCCCAAGCAAAAAGACTCCCTCACCCGCTACGTCGAACGTCGGCCAATCTTTCATCACTACCGTATCGAAGAGCAGATTGATCAGTTGTATACGCCCAGGGTTTCACTGCCCTCCGGGGGATCGTTGGTCATCGAGCCCACCGAGGCCTTGGTGGCAATCGACGTCAACAGCGGCAAGCAGAAAAACGGTGGTCACGAAGAGACCGCGTTGCGGACCAACCTCGAGGCAGCCGGTGAAGTTGCACGACAACTGCGCCTGCGCGACCTAGGTGGTATCGTTATCATCGATTTCATTGACATGCTTTCGCGCCGCCACAATCGGGATGTCGAACGGACCATGCGCGAGGCGCTCAAAAACGACAAGGCACGCATCAAGATCGGGCACATTTCCCCCAATGGCACTCTCGAGCTCACCCGCCAAAGGTTGCGCAGCGCTCTCGGTGCAAGTGTGTTCTGTGCCTGCCCCACCTGCACAGGCACAGGCCGCGTGCTTACTCCCGATTCCCACGCTGTCGCGATTCTCCGCCGCATCGCCGATCGGGCAGCTCATGGCGATCTCAAATCTGCGCGGGTGCGGACCGAGGCAGAGGCAGCCAACCGCCTGTTGGGTGGGAAGATCAACGACGTCGCCGAGCTCGAGCGACGTTTCCACGTGCAGTTGGTCATCGCCGCCGACTCGACTTTGGCCGCGGGGCAGGACCACATTGACTTTGAAACCGACCCCAACGCCGAGATTGTTGCCCTGCCGGAACCCGATTTCGGTCCCCCTGATGATGGGGAAAACCAAAGGAGCAGCGACAACACAGACAGCACACATAGCCGGCGGCGCAAGAAGACCAGCCGAGCAGACATGAACCCCGAACCCGAGTTGGACGAAACCGAAGATGACGACGAGGACGAGGACGAGGACGAAGAGATGAGCACATACAACAACGACAACAACGACAACAACGACAACAACGACAACAAACGTCGGCGTGGTCGCGGTGGCAGAAACAGGGGCAGCGGAGCCAACGAACGCGACGCGGGGCAAGACAGCCCATCAGCTCTGGCAATGCCCACGTTCGAGCTCATCGATCTGGACACCTTCCGCGCCAGTGATTCGCAAGCAGAGAAAAGGACGGGGGGTTCACGACCGCCGCGCAAACGTCGACGCCGGGCGCCACGCCAGAATCGGCCCACTTCAGTCGCCGAGATCGCCAACATCGCGAGCGCCGCCATGAGCGGCACCAAAGCGGCCCCCCCGCCTCTCCCGCCTCCCCCGCCGCCGGTGCAAAAAAAGGGCGGCCTTGGTGGCTTCATCAAGCGTCTTTTCGGCGGTTGATTGTGGGTCCTGTCCAGCAGGTGGCCTGTTTGTGGAAATCTACGGGCGCGCCATCCCACTCGGGTCGATCCCTCCCGCTATTTCCGTCCGCGAAACTTCACCCAGATAGGGGTGGCTGAATAACCGTATCGTTCGCGAATGGTGTTGATGAGATAGCGTCGATAGGACGGCGGAATTTCGTCGGCGTGGCTCGCCGCACAAATGAAGGTTGGCGGTCGCACCAACGGCTGAGAAACATAGAACAGGCGAGGTCGTTTGCCACGGCTTACGGGGGGCGGATGGATGTCCACCACCTCTTTGAAAAAGCGATTGAGCTCGCTGGTAGAGACGCGGCGGTGGCGCTCCCGCTGCGCCTGAACGACGAGGCCAAGGAGCCTCTGCACCCCGTGCCCGGTGCGAGCCGAGGTCCGGCGCAAGGGCGCGTAGTCCACAAACGGCAGGCGAATGCGAGCGAGCTCAACGTATTCGCGGCCGGCCTCCTCGCCGGGGATCAGATCCCACTTGTTGGCGACCAGGATCACACCTTTGCCACGTTCATGGGCTAAGGCGACGACCTTGGCGTCCTGCTCGCTCACCGGTACCGAAGCGTCCATCACCACCAACGCGACGTCGGCTGAGTCGAGTCCCCGCACGGCGCTCATCACCGCGAAATGCTCAAGCCTGTCCGCAATGGAACGCTTGCGCCGAAGGCCCGCGGTATCCACGAGAACGAACTCCTGCCCTTCGTACTCGAGCTCAGCATCAATGGCATCCCGCGTGGTGCCCGGAATTTCGCTCTCCAACACCCGTTTCTCTCCCAAGAGCTGGTTGACCAATGATGACTTGCCGGCGTTCGGCCGGCCGATCACTGCCACACGAATCGGCCCTCCCTGCCACTCCACAGATGTAGCATGGCCTGGCGTCGGTTCTTCCGCAGCCACAGGCAACGGCTGTTGGCTGACCAGGTTGACGTCAGGAGGATCGAGCATTTCAACCAACAGCTCGGCGAGATCCCCCACCCCACGACCGTGCTCTGCGCTTAGGCCAATGGGCTCGAATCCAAGGCCGAACAAATCAGAGAGTCGCCCGTCGTGCTCGACCACGTCGAGCTTGTTGGCCACCGCCAAGGTTGGCTTGCCAGACTTACGCAGTATGCTCGCAATTTCGGAATCGATGGGCACAAGCCCCGCTTGACCATCGAGAACAAAGATCACCAGATCCGCCTCGTCAATGGCCAGGTGCGCTTGGTCGCGAATCATCGCGGTGAAATCGCCCTCGTTCGAGGGGTCGTAGCCGCCGGTATCTACCACCCGCACCACCTTGCCCGCGTGATGCATTTCACCGAACAACCGATCCCGGGTCACTCCCGGGCGGTCATCGACGAGCGCGGCACGCTTGCCAACCAAACGGTTGAACAACGTCGACTTGCCGACGTTGGGCCTTCCTACCAATGCAACGATGGGCACCACCGCTCGCGACATCATGCCTCCGGCAAACCATAACCGAAACGTTCTATCGCTCGGTCACTCTGGCGCCAATCCTTATCGACGTGCACCGTCAGTCGCAGATACACCTTGCAGCCCAAGAATTCCTCAATCTGGGCGCGCGCCGCTGTGCTCACCTCTTTGATGGTGCGCCCGCCCTTGCCAACGACAATTCCCTTCTGCGACTCCCTCTCGATGTAGATGCGACCCTCGAGGCGACAAAGTCCGCCATCGCCACCTTCTTGGTCGGTGCGTTGATCTTCGAACACCTCGATGACGACGGCTGCCGCATGGGGAATCTCTTGGCGGGTCAACAAGAGCAACTGCTCACGCACGAGCTCGGCGCAGATTACCCGCTCAGCCTGTTCTGTTACCATCTCCTTGGGAAACATGGGCGGCGCCTCAGGCAACCGCTTGAGCAGTTCCTCCACGAGATCCTCAAGGCCGTCGTGATTCTTCGCTGAGATCGGCACAATCACGTCGACCCCGGTCTCCTTGGCATACGCCTCCATCCACGGCAGCAGCATCTTCTTGTTTTTGATCTTGTCGACCTTATTGATGGCCAAGACCACCCTGCCGTTGCCCTTCCGCGCTGCCTCGACCACTGCGCGATCGGCGTCGGAGATCTCAGCCTCTCCGTCACGGGCCTCAACCACAACCAGAGCCAAGTCCGAATCGGTGACCGCCGTTCGGGTGATGCGTTGCATGCTACGTCGCAAAGCGTCAGCACTCTTCGTTACCCCAGGGGTGTCAACGAGGACAACTTGTGCGTCTTCGCGGGTGAGTATGGCGGTGATCCGAGTTCGCGTGGTCTGTGGCTTGGGACTGACAATGGCAAGCTTCTGCCCAGCCAAGGCATTTAGGAGCGTCGACTTGCCCACATTGGGCCGCCCGACAAAAACGACAAATCCGCTGCGATGGTTTGCAGTCATGTTCGTTAACCCTCAATCGTTCTGTGTTCCACTATTCCACGATACTTCTTAATACTTGCCGAACTGCTTTACTTCGACATCGCCTCGAACGCGAGCTTCGCACAGGTTTGTTCTGCTGCTTTTTTGCTACTGGCCTCGGCTCGGCCAAGTTGCTCACCAGCAATAGACACTGTGCAGGTGAAACGGCGGGCGTGGTCAGGGCCGGAAATGCTAACGACCTCGTAAACCGGCGCTCTTGCGCCTTTGCTGTGACAGGATTCCTGGAGCCGAGTCTTGAAATCGATGGTCTCTGCCGCTCCATCAATCGCCTGGTTCATAACCCCGGAAAAGCAGATCCGCACCGCATCGAATCCGCCGTCGAGAAAAACCGCACCGGCCACCGCCTCAAAAGTATCTGCGAGCATGCTGCGGTTGACCTCACCCTTGCCACCAACGCGCATCTGGGCACCCAACTCGAGCGCCTCGGCCATGTCGGCAAGAGCGTCGAGGCAAACCACTGTGGCCCGCTGGCGGGTCAGTCGGCCCTCCGCATGCTCGGGAAAACGAGCATACAACAGCTCAGCTGCGAGGAGATTAAGGACTGCGTCGCCGAGAAACTCCAGACGCTCATTGGGCGGCCCGGCGTCTGTGTTCTCATTTGCGTAGGTCGAGTGGGTCAGCGCTTCCACCAAAAGAGAGGGGCTGTTGAACGGCCACCCGAGGGCCGACTCAAAGGTTGATCCGGGCTTTGTCACGTTGGCGGTATGCCACGGCTGTCCGAAGTGGACAACCTATTGGGCTCACAGAAGTGGTGCCAAAACGAAAAATCGAAAAACCGAGAGACCGGTTGATCACAGGATCTGGCGACTTTTCCACAGGTAATCCCCAGAGGTGAAAAACCGCAACCTCCAGCACCAAAACTCCAGCATCTACAAATTGATCCTAGACCTAGAATCATGGTTCGTTTACAGACGATTGTTTTAAAACAGTTTTACGTATCATCGTCTCGTTCCAAAGAGGGATCTCGAGGATCGGAAAATCCAATGGGGGGTGAGAAAAATGTGTTGTTTTTTTGCTGAGATCTGCCTGTGGATAACCTGTGTGCGAACTCGAGCAGGGTTCGGCGACGATTTCGGCTCGGTCGTTCGAGGACGAAATTGAGACAGCTGCCCAGAACAAGGCCAACCTCTTTGCCCGCAAAACCCAAATCCTCGACGGTGCGGCCATTGATGGCGAGATCGGCAACATTCAGGGGGGGCGCGACCCTGATTGCCTGCCGCACTGACGTGGGAAACTGTAGATAGCGTTGGCCCTTCCAGGCGCGGGCGACCAGGGCGGCTGCGGGCGCGTCCTCGACCCCAAATCGGGACAGCCAGCGGCGCAACTCGCAACCCGCTGGCGGCTTACTGCCGAGGTCGAGATTGGCAACCAGCCAATTCTCCGCCATCCGCTGCTCCCGTTTGGGTGCACGCAGCCGTGCCAATATTGTTCGACACCCACCTGGGGAAACTTGCCGCGCCAGCGCCCAACACGCGAGCCGTGCCCAACCCGGCGGTGCCCCCTCTAACATGGCCACGAGGCGAGCATTCACGCCAAACAGCTCGGGGGCCAGTTGCTCTAGCATTCCCGATTCCTCGAGGAGAAACAGCGGTTTCAGACTCACCCCACAAAGAAGCTTGAAAAGCTCAATGCGCTTGCGTTCCCAAGCCACCTTCGCAAAGGTTGGCAGAGCCGCTGGCAACGCCGCTCGGGTGGCCTTCTCCACGAAGAAACCCAAAGTGGCGGCGAAGCGCAAAGCCCGCAATGGACGCAGGCCATCCTCGGCAAAACGTTCTTTCGCGTCACCGACACAGCGAATCAACCGGCGGTTGAGATCGACCTGCCCGCCAAAGGGATCAACCACGACCCGTCTCGCCGCCATGGCGTTGACGGTGAAATCCCTGCGGCCCAGATCTACTTCAAGGTCGGTGTGGAAGACCACACGCGATGGCCGGCGTCCATCAACATATTCGCCGTCGCCACGAAATGTTGTGACCTCTACCGGCCCGGTGCGCGTAAGCACCATGACGGTGCCGTGCTCGATGCCGATGGGCGCAACACGCGTGAACAGCTCAGTGATCTGCTCCGGTCGAAGATCGGTGGCCACATCCCAGTCGCCCAGAGGTCGGCCAAGAAACAAATCTCGGACCGCCCCACCGACGACAAAGGATTGGGCGCCCGCAGCATCCAGGCGCTGCAGCACGGTGGCGACACCTTCAGGCATGCACCTCTGCATCCGCCTCACCACGCCAGAGCCGGTCTTGACTCGCCGACTGCGGATTTGACCTGTTCTCGTCCCCATGGTACGGCAATCGAAATCACGGAGGCAGCCAAGATGCGAGCCTTTTTCATCGTTTTGTTTATTTCGTTAATCCCTGGCGCCGCGCTTGCGCGCAACGTCGAAGCCGGCTCCATGCTGGTGAGCGCGGGCGTCGGCGGTGGCATCAAGATGGCTTCTCCTCTTGGTGGCGATGGCACAGGTGGTCACCTGCTGCTCATGGCCCAAGGCGAGTATGCTCTTTCCAAGGCCCTGGGCGCTGTTGTTGGCGTGAATCTTGGACTCGGCGGCATAGTGCCCCTGCGCCTACGACTCGGCGGTCGCTATCGGCTCACCGATCTTGGCTTGCCCGTGGTGCCCTACGGGCAGGTACAACTGTCGGTGGGAGAGCTGTTCAATGTGATCGGTGCGGACCTTACCACCCTCGGCGTGCATGTCGCCGTGGGCGCCGACTACTTTCTCACGGCAGACCTGGCGGTGGGCGGCTCCTTGGGATTCGACCTCTCTTCAACGTTTGGCGACCGACCGGCGTTTTATGGCACCTTCGAATTCATGGCCGTTGCGACTTACGTCTTGCCCTTTGGGCAGCCTGCCCCCGCCCTAGAGGAAGGTTAACTGCCACATAGGCAGACTCCAGTCTGCTCGCGCAACAGGCGGCATGACCATGCGCATCGGCATCGACCTCGGCGGCACGAAGATTGAAATTGCAGTGCTCGACGCTGGTGGCAATATCCGCCTGCGCCGACGGGCGCCAACGCCAAAGGGAGACTACCAAGGAATCATCGACACCATTCGCACATTGGTGCAAAACGCCGAAGCTGAGCTGGACTCTGGCAGAGTTTCCGTTGGTGTTGGTATACCTGGGACGATCTCACCGGCGACGGGACTCATCAAAAACGCCAACAGCGTCTGCCTCATCGGTCACGCCCTGGATGAGGACCTTGGAGTGGCCTTGGGCAGGCCAGTGCGCCTCGCCAACGACGCAAACTGTTTTGCTCTCTCTGAAGCCAAGGATGGTGCGGCAGCGGGCGCACGAGTGGTGTTCGGTGTGATTATTGGTACTGGCACCGGTGGTGGCATCGTCGTCGATGGCAAGGTCCTCACCGGCCGAAACTCCATCGCTGGCGAATGGGGTCACAACCCCTTGCCGTGGCCTCACGCAGAGGAGCTGCCCGGACGCCCTTGCTATTGCGGCAATACCGGTTGCATCGAGACTTTCCTCTCCGGCCCAGGACTGCAGGCAA
>MGST01000139.1 GCA_001798605.1 Deltaproteobacteria bacterium RIFOXYA12_FULL_58_15
CGTCATTGTACTCATAGACGTTGTAGCCGTTGGCATCGTCGTCGCCGGTGAGCCATACGCCATCCGTACCTGCACCGCTGATGTAGATGTGGCGAGTCATCAGACGGAAGTCGTCGTAAACACTGTGGCGACGGAATGAATACGACTCGTCCCCGGTAAAAGGCTGGCTATCCGCCCCCACCGAGGAGTAACTGTCGTAGAGTGTATTTTGGCCGAACTCGTCGAAGGTTCGCAGTTGGTGATAACTCAGCACGTCATCGGACGTACCCCAGAGAGTGTCGGCACCAGCCTGGGTGTAGTTGTAAAGCTTGGTCCAGTTTCCCTCTTGAAACTCCGCATAAACAGTCAGCGAGTTCTGTACGTCGTCACTGTTGAGCCAGAGGGTGTCGTCCCCCGGTCCACTGTAGCCAACCAGACCCGTGAGTGTGCCCTCTTCGTCGTAAGTATACTCTGTGTAGCGTTCAACAGTGTCCGCCGCCGAGTAGGTGATGGTGCGGGCAATGGGATTGGCCCAGGTCTTGAAACGAACAGACTTCGCCGGCACCGCCCCGGCTGTGGTCACCAGGCCGGAGATCGAAAACCTGTAAGTCATCCCAGGCACGAGCGGCGCGGCCGGCGTGAAGATGACGACCCTGTCGACGGCGGTCAACGCGCCCTCGACCAAGATGCCGTAGCTCATCTGTTCGTTGAAGCCACGGTCCCAGATTAAGGAGGCAGTCGCCGCCTCGATGGCGGTGGTGAGCGGGTAGTTGAGCGTTACCCGCATCGGGGTGAGGACGCTTATGTCTTTTGCCCCGTCGGCCGGCTGGACGTTCGCCGACAAAGAAACTGGCGTGTTTTGAACGGCGGGTTCATCGTCACCACATGCTGCCCACAACGATGTAACCACAAAGAGAAACACGAAACGATGCATTGTTGCCTCCTGTGTGCTGCGACATTAATCCAGCGGTCTACGGCAGACAATACGCAGAGCTGGCTGGCGACAGATCTGGATCGACAGAACACCACGGAGGCCCAATGAGTGAGAAACAGCCTCTGAGCCTGCTCGACCGCATGTTGGGCACACAACGAACCAAAAAGAGCTTTCTTCTACGGAAGAAGAACGTGAACGGCTGTTTGTGTGTCTTGTGCCACAAATCCGAGAAGGAGCGCGACCCATGAGTGACACAAGGAAACGCAGGAGGATTGTATTGATCCGTTCTGATCCGTTGGCGCGCAGCGAGATTTCTCATAGGGTGGCTTGATTCGGGCTCTGCATCGAAGACAAAAAGCGAATGAGTCACCTCGGGATGTCAGAATCATTGGAGCAGCGCATTGCACCGCGCACGCGTCTGCGACTCCCGCTGCGCATTCGTTGGTCGGGCACAGATGGCTTCGTTGAATGCGAAGCGACCGATTTCAGCCGCAGTGGCATGTTCATCGCCTTGTCGACCTTGCCTGCGGCAGGGGTGCAACTCGATGTCGAGTTGG
Organism: Deltaproteobacteria bacterium RIFOXYA12_FULL_58_15; assembly: GCA_001798605.1. Taxonomy (GTDB): domain Bacteria; phylum Myxococcota; class XYA12-FULL-58-9; order XYA12-FULL-58-9; family XYA12-FULL-58-9; genus XYA12-FULL-58-9. The sequence continues at coordinate 1,471 of MGST01000139.1, forward strand.
TGATGCCCGATGGCAAGCGACTGCTGCGTGGCCGGGTTGAGGTTGTTCGCCAGCAGACCCAAGGCCCCGTCCGAGGGGTGGGAACTCGCTTTGTCAACCTCGTCGAGGATGCCGCCGCCCTCTTGGACCGTTTAGTCTGCGGAGAAACCCACGTAGGCAACTACCAATTGAATAAGCTCATCGGCAAAGGTGGCATGGCTGAAGTGTTCAAGGCCGATGTCATCAGTGGCGTGCGCGCTGGTCAAACGGTGGCGATCAAACGGTTGTTGCCCGAGTTTGCTTGCGATCCGATCTATGTCGCCCGCTTTGTCGCTGAGGCCGATATCGGCAAAGCCCTGCACCACCCCAACATTGCCGAGGTATTTGAAGCAGGAAGTGTGGAAAACACCCACTTCATCGCCATGGAATACGTTGACGGTGGCACCCTCAGCCAGTTGCTGCGGGTATGTGCCGAGAAGAATGTTCTTATGCCCATCGATATCGCCGTGCACATTGCCAAAGCAGTCGCCAAGGCACTCCAACATGCGCATTCGCTTTGTGCACCGAGCGGTGCGCCGTACGGAATCGTCCATCGCGACGTGACACCTTCGAATATTTTTGTGTCCTATCAAGGGGAGTTGAAGTTGGGCGATTTTGGTGCCGCACACATCAAGGCCCTAGATTCGGAGGACGAAAATGTGTTGGTCGGGAAACCGCCCTATCTGGCTCCTGAGCAAATCCGGGGGCAGCCTGTGTCGGCGCAAACCGACATCTTTGCTCTTGGTGCTGTTCTCTTCGAGATGCTGACCAACCAGCTTGCCTTTCCCGGCGAGACCAACGCGCAAATTTTCAAGAAGATCACCTCTGGCAACCCGCCACGACCTTCGAAGCTCCGACCGGAAATTTGCCCAAAGCTCGACCACGCTGTGCGCCGGGCGCTCGCTGAACCCACCACCGACTCGAAATCAACTGCGTGGTATCGTCCGCGGCGGTCAGGATCGGCAACTCGCTTTGCCACCGCTACCGCTTTCCTTGAAGCGTTGGCCCCGCTTTCGGAGCCGCTCGCTGACAACCCGGAAGTTCTGTCGCGCTTCGTTCGCCGCATGGTCAAATGAGTCGCAGTCAACGGCACGGCGGATTTTCGCCTGGCGCGTGCCGCGCGTGTTGCGCGTGTCGGGCACGCATCCGGGCCTTCGGTGTCGACTCGAAACTGGGCATCCTGGCGACAAAGGACGTGGGGGATCTGCCTCACCTCAGCCTGATCACGACGATCCAGGCGAAGGATCCGGAACACCTCACCTGGGGTCAGTTCTGCGAGGGGTACTGCAAGGAAAACGTCCGGCGGGATCCTCGTGTCGGGTTCCTGGTGATGACGATGGACAAGGAAGACTGGCGCGGAAAGGCCCGCTGGACCCACGGCACCCGGGAAGGCGAGGACTTCGAGGCGTACAACCGCAAACCGCTGTTCCGGTACAACTCATACTTCGGCATCCACACGGTGCATCACGCCGAGGTGATCCAGATCGGCCCCCGGGAGCGGTTGTCGGTTCCCCGAATCGCGGCAGGGGCCATCCTGGCCGCCGCTGCCCGACCGGCCGCCAGGATCGGCGCGGGCGAACGGGCCCTAACCGCCTGGGCCGAGAGCCTCGTCAACCGCATGTCCTGCCTCAAGTTCGTGTCCTGGATCGGGGACGACGGCTACCCCGTGGTGGTCCCAGCGGTGCCTGGGGCCGTGGCCGGCGGGCGGCGGATGATTCTGGCAGCGACGGTCCACGGCCGCGAACTGGCATGCATCCCCCGGGGGGCGTCCGTGGCGGTCCTGGCCCTGGACCTCAACATGGAAAGTGTCCTGGCGCGGGGCCGGTTCGACGGCTGGCGCGGCGTGCCGGCCATGGGCGCGGCCCTGGGCACCTTGACGATCGACTGGGTCTACAATTCGATGCCACCCCGGCAGGGACCCATTTGGCCGCTCGTCCCACTGCGGGCCGTCACGGAATTCTAACGCTTGGCCCACTGCGGGCCGTCATGGGTGGGCTGGTCGCGCGCAGCGCAGCCCATTACGCCGAAGAGGCCAAGTATACGTCGGTTGGACTGCTCACTCGGATGTTCCTAATTGGTGTGCCCTTGCGTGGCTCATCCGTTGAACAACTTTTCCACATTGCGGCATGGAATACGCGGGACGCTGACGCTCTCTCATTTGGTCGTCGGTACAAGGTCCCCCTCGCCAAGGGGGTTGCCCATTATGTCATTGCGCGGGTCTTTCGCGGCCTCGGGCACCTCGCTATCGTCATCGACGACGCTGTATACCAGCAGATAATCACTTGGTGGCACGAGCAGTCAGAGTTGCCATAGCGCAAGCGCTTGACCCCGCAAGGAAGCCGAGTGAGCACGAAGGCACAGAAGTACAGAAGTCAGAAGTGATGATGAAGCGACAAAGACTCAAGCCGTCTGTCTCTCGACAAACCCTGCTACTACTTGCTGGGCTCCTATGGATTGCTGTGGGTACCATGCTGTTGAGTCTTGCCGCTGGATGGTTGCGAGAGGGGCATGCCCACGTCTTCCTGCTGGTGGCGGTCGGAGTGTTTGCCGCTTTGCTCATCCACCACTTTGGCTTTTTGCGGGTGGTGGACAAGAACCTCAGTCGGATCTTGCCCATGGAGGGCAAGCGTTGCGTTTTCTCGTTCATGTCGTGGAAGAGTTATCTCATGGTCGTGTTGATGATGGCGATGGGTATGGGCCTGCGCCATTCGCCGATACCCAAACCGTTGCTCGCGGTGCTCTACATTGGCATCGGCCTCGCCCTCATCTTGTCCAGCATTCGCTATCTGCGGGTTCTCTTGCAGACCCGCAAGAGCTGAGCCGCCCACAAGAGAAGGCACTCACGCAGTGGGTTGTCTGGATTCTCTGGGCAGTCAAATCCGTGGCAGGTCTGCGTGGTTGGCGATCGTCGGCAAAGGTGCACCAGCCGTCGCACTTTCGAACGCCAGTCCATTGTGGATCACCCGTTTGCCGGTGCGGTCCCGATCATGCCACCGCCGCCGCAGTTCCTTGTGCGAGACCCACCCCACCTCCCCGATCCAGGGATCGGCCAGTTGGACCTTCTCACGATCGATGCCGACCACAACCGAGTAGTGACCGTCTGTCCAATCCCGCTCCCGCCGTGGGATTGGGTTCGGCACGGTCTCACGGTCCCAGGTGAGACCAGAAGAGAGAGGTGCCAGTCAGAAGAGCCGTTTCCGGCAGAATCGGGTCATTGCACCTTTCTGCCACCTGAGTGATGATTGCTGCAATGAGAGCCACACGAGTCCTACGTCTGTGGGCCGCGGTTATGTTTCTGGCCCTATGGGGCAGTTACGCCTGTGGGTCCGAGATGGTGACCGACGATGATGTCACGGGCGTCCGCCTGAGTATCATGTCAGCCACCCAAGGCCTCCTTCACCAAGTTGAAATCACCGGTCGCGTCGAGCAGGAGATCGTTTTTGGGCCGGTGCGCTCACCCCAGGAACCGGAGCCCTTCGACAACAAGGAGAGCGTGGTCTTGTTGCTCAAGCAGGAGCTGGTGGGAAAGACAGTGGAGATCACCGTCATCGGTTTTTCGGATACCCTCACCGCCATTCGTACCGGTGTCGCGCGTCCAGTCGTCAGAAACAGAAAGCTCGTCGACGCCACGGCAACCATGGCCGAAGAGAGCTGCGGCAACGGCATCTGCGGCATTGGTGAAGATTTTTGTCAATGTGCCCTTGATTGCGTCAACGCCACCTGTGGGGATGGCCTGTGTTGCGCCGACAAGAACGAAGACACCTGCACCTGTCCACAGGACTGTGGCTTCGCCTGTGGCGACGGATGTTGTGTCCTTGACGAGAACTTTTGCACCTGTGAAGTTGATTGCAGTAGGCGCTGTGGCGATGGCTGCTGTTCGGCACCATCGGAAAAGATCGACAACTGTCCGGAGGATTGTCAGTAGCCCATGAGTGACGCTGTCGCACCGGAGCAGAGCAGCGATATGCTTCCCGAGGTGGGAACTGTCCTCGGAGATTACTTGCTCGAGGCCATCATCGCCGAGGGTGGCATGGGGCGGGTCTACGACGCGGTCCATACCAAGCTCGGTCGCCCAGTCGCCCTAAAGATGCTGCTGCCTTCGCAGGCTGCCAACGAAGATGTGCGTAAGCGTTTCTTCGGCGAAGCCCGGGCCGTTAATCGCATCCAACATGAGAACCTGGTCAGCGTTACGGATTTCATCGATGACGACGACAAGTTCAGCTATTACATCATGGAGCGGTTGCCGGGTTTTTCCTTGCGAACAGTCCTCGAAGAAGCGGGTATTATCGACGTGGAACGCAGCGTGCGCATCTTGCGACAGCTCGCCGACGTGCTTGCTTCACTGCATGAAGACCATATTGTCCATCGCGACCTCAAACCCGAGAACATCTTCATTGTTTCTCAGGCCAGTAACCCCGACTTCGTCAAGCTCATCGATTTCGGCGTCGCGCAAATTCTGGACAAAGAGGGCGAATTGCTCTTGCCCTCCGAGAGCCATGGTTCACTGATTGGCACCCCGCATTACATGGCCCCCGAGCAGGCCGAGGGAAAACCGGTTGACGACCTGGCTGACATTTACGCTTTTGGCGTCGTGATGTTCGAGATGCTCACCGGACGCCACCCGATCGATGCGGACGACATCTCCGACCTTTTGGTGATGAAACGCTCGGTCACCCCACCCGAGGCATCAGGGAACGGGTGGAGTTTCCGCACCGCGAAGCGCCCTAGCTTCCTCAACCGATGCCGCGCAGCGAAGACCAAAATGGTGGTACGGATTGTTCGCCGGAAAGTGGGCACGGCGATAAAAGGTTGTTGCGTGGCTTGCGGGCCAGTACCAGGATCCGCCGCGGACGATCCGTTGATCGTGGCCATCGCATGGAGCCTTGCCGTCGCAGGGCCCTCGTGGCTCGATACCGCCGCAAACGCTGCCGCATTCTTGGTAGCTCGGAGAGTACCAATCGTAGACCCACTCCCAGGAATTGCCGGCCATGTCGTAGAGACCGTATTGATTGGGCGCTAGCGTTCCGACCTCAAAAGTTCGGCCCTTGTCCGGGTGACTGCCCTGTTTAGGCACGCCGCAACTGCGCCCGCGCTCGTCCATAATCACGGCGAGTTTGCACGTCGCGACCTCATTGCCCCAGGGGTAGATTCGGCCGTCAGTTCCTCGCGCAGCCTTTTCCCACTGCGCCTCTGTTGGCAGGTGTTTTCCCATGGCTTTGCAGAATGTGACCGCGTGAAACCAACTCAGCCCCACCTTGGGCTGTTTCGGGCGGCTGTAGTCGTTGTATGCGGTGTGAGCTTTCTTGCAGTGCCCACTGGTGACACAGTCTTCGTACTGTTTGACGGTGGTTTCAAAGACGTCCATGTAGAATGTCTGGGTCCACACGGTTTCGCGGGGACGCGTGTTTAAGGGGCCGTCGTCGGAACCGCGAAAAAAATCGCCGCCGGGAATGCATGCGGTTCCGGCCGGTGGAGTCTCACATGGAATCACAGGAGCTGATGCGGTGGACGCCTGCAGAGCAGCGGTGAAAAACATCTGTGTCAAAACGGAGAACATGTCGATTGCCTTCCGACTTGGTCGAACATCAATGCCCGAATCTGCTGTGTCGCCGAGACGCAGGAGATGGCGATTCTGGCTACACTTTCGAGTTGAGAACGAGCTTGGCGTCGAGGGCCATCCACTTGTTGTTGACCCAGCCCAGCGGGTTTATATCGAGCTGGCTGAAGACGTCGCCGAGGTCGATCACCATCCGCGAGATGGCGGCGACGGTCTTGGCCAGAAGGTCGGCGTCGAGATTCAGGCCGCGATATCCCGAAAACAACGGCGCAATTTGCAGATCACTGAGCATTCTCCGTGCTTCTTCTGCTGAACACGGGGCGAGGCGGAAGGTGACGTCTTGATACAACTCGGTGAGAATGCCGCCAGCACCTACCATGACAGCGGTTCCGAATTCTTGGTCGACGAGTCCGCCGACGATGAGTTCGGAGCCACTGACATGCACGTGTTCTTCGACCAGAACGGACACGCCGGGAAATTTCGCGCGCATCTCGGTGATTGTGTTCTCGAGCCTATCTGGCTGTACATTTAGCCTCACGCCGCCTTGATCTGTCTTGTGAAGAATGTCTCCTGAGCAGACCTTGACCACGTAGGGAGGCTGCATGTTCCGAATGGCGACGCTGTCATTGGGACCCAGACGGAGGCCGGCAGGAGTAGCGATGTCATAACAGGATAGGAGCTCCTTCACATCGAGTTCATCAGGTTTGGTGTTGGAGAGGCCATGTAGCCATTTTTGTGCTGCGGATCTCATGGCGTACCCTCCATGGTGTGAACAAATTCTGCACGTTCGACGAGTGTGCGAACAGCTCGTACAGCGCGCGCGACACATGGGTATCCAATGACGCCGTTGTCGTAGAAACGACGCAAGAGACCATCGGTAAACGGACCAAACTGGCCAACGACGACAATGGGTTTGTCCACATCTGCGGCAACCGCAGCGGTGTGTGCCACCAGGGCATCGCTGATGCCTGGGGGGGCAAACAGGGCGACACAGATCACCGCGTCAACTCCGTCGTCTGCTGTGACGATGCGCAAAGTATCGCCCGTCATCTCGTCAGTGGCCGATGCCGTGAGATCCACGGGGTTCGCAACCGATGCAAACCCCGGCACGATGGCTCGTAACTTTGCTTCGGTGTCTGGACTGAGATGGGCCATCTGCAACCGGGTTCGTTGTCGTCGGCTTTCGATGTAATCCGCGGCCATGACGCCATACCCGCCGCCGGACGAAATGACCGCCACCCTTGGGCCTCGGGGAAGGGGAGCCCCAGCGAGTACTCTGGCCGCGTCACAAAGTTGCTCTTCATCAAAAACGCGCTGAATACAGAACTGTCGGAAAGCGCCACTCACGACCCGATCAGAGCCGGCGAGTCTTCCTGTGTGCGAGCTCGCTGCGGCTGCACCGGCTGCGGTCCGACCGGCCTTGAGTACGACCACTGGCTTCTTACGCGAAACTTGCCCGGCGATTTCGAGGAATGCACGACCGTCGGAGAAGTTCTCCATGTACAACATGATGCAGTTGGTGCGGTCATCGTCGCCGAAGTAGCGGAGGAAATCGAGCTCATTGAGGTCGACCTTGTTGCCGAGGCCGACGAAGGCCCGCAAACCGAAACCGATGTTGCTCGCGACACCCAAACCCTCTGTACCAACCGAACCACTCTGGGTGATGAAGGCGACGCCGCCACCACCGGCGAGCGCGCGATCACCATGCTCGACGAAGATGGTATCGATGCGTTCTCGGGGCACAAAGATTCCCAGGCTGTTGGGGCCAAGGATACGGCTCCCCGTCGTGGCTACCACTGCCCGCAACTTGTCCTCGAGGATTCTCCCCTCGGCACCGACTTCGCTGAAGCCGCCAGCGACGACAATGATGAAGGGAATGCCTTTATGACCACAGTCTGCTGCAGCCTGCACTGCTTGCCCAGCGTTCACAGTGATGACTGCGACATCGACGCCTTCGGGAAGATCCTCGACCCGGGGTATGACGTCGTGTCCCAGCAGTGTCTTCTGCGTGGGGTGCACCGGGTATACCGGTCGTTCCGTTCGCCGGAGAAGATCGAATACGATTCGACCGACCTTGCCGGGTTTGCTGGTTGCGCCAACAACGGCGATGGCCCGTGGCCGAAACAGCTTCGCCAGCGGCCACTCGCCCCAATCACTGTCGCTGCGTGTTGGCATCCTCGATGCAGAGCGGTCCATCTCTCACCTCAGGGTTCGGCACTGGTTCTACCTCGGAAGTGCCCGCGGTTCCACATGTCTTGCGCCCTATTGCCAGGGGAGTCACATCGTCTTATCAACAGCAAGTGGGATCCCCGACAAATACCATAGCGGATATGCCACACGTCCTCATTGTCGATGACGATGAGGCGATAGGTGCATTTCTCGGCCGTCTCCTGGAATCCAAGGGTTGGCGTGTATCGATCGCCAAGGATGCCGCGGCGGCACTGGCGCTCGTTGCAGGGAACAACTTTGACGTAGCGCTCCTCGACAAGAATCTGCCGGACATGACCGGGCTCGATCTGGTACCGCACGTTCGCAAGAGCCTTCCCGAGGTAGAGATCATCATCATGACCGCTCACGCGGACACGCGCAGTCTCCTGCAGGCCATCGGTTCGGGGGTGTATGACTATCTGGTCAAGCCCTTCAGCTCTCTCGATGAAGTCAGTCACACGTTGAAGCGCGCCCTTGAGAAACGCCAGATGGCTCGTGAGAATCGGCAACTCATTGCAGACCTCGAGGAGGCAAACGGTCGCCTCACCCGTATGAATGAGGATCTCGAGAAGATGGTGGCGGAGCGGACAAGACAGCTCGAGCAACTCAGTTTAACTGATGATGTCACGGGGCTCTACAATCAGCGTTTTTTGCACAGCCGGTTGGACGAGGAGTATTATCGGTCTATGCGTTACCAGCGGTCGTTGTCGGTGGTGATGCTCGATGTCGACAATTTCAAGAACGTCAACGACTCCCACGACCATCTTTTTGGCAGTCGGGTACTCAACAGAGTTGGTGAGTTGTTGAGTGCCGGTATTCGTGACGTGGATATGGCGGTCCGCTACGGTGGTGATGAGTTTGTTCTTATTCTGCCCGAAACCTGCGCAGAGGGTGCTCCCGCGGCCGCGGAGCGCCTGCGGGGCGAGATTGAGAGGGCCGAGGTCGGGGATAATGACTCCGCGTATCAGGTGACGGTTTCAATGGGAGTCGCGAGTGTCGATGATTGCGAGGTTTCCAGCGCCCAGGGACTTCTGCAGGCCGCCGATCGGGCGCTGTATGCGGCCAAGAAAAATGGACGCAATTGTGTCTACAAGATGACTGGCAAAGAGGTGCTTCGCGTCACCACCCCGTGAACACGCGCGTTTGCTGGTCGTGCAATGTGTAACAGAGGTTGTGAGCAACAAAAGGCGAGCGCGACACGATGACTCATCCGACAGTTATTCTCGGGGCCGGGCTCACTGGCTTGTCGTGTGCGTACCATCTGGATGGTGAGCGAATTGTTATTGAGCGAGAAGCAGAGGTCGGTGGCACCGCACGGTCGAGCTCCCATGGTGGGTTCACCTTTGACTGCACTGGCCATTGGCTGCACCTCTCGGACAAGAAGATCAGATCGTTGGTCGAGGAGCTTCTCCCGGGTGAGTTGCTCACCATCAATCGGCGTTCTGAAGTACATCTGGGCGGCATGCGAACGCCCTATCCGTTTCAAGCCAACACCTACGGCCGCGACCCTCGTTTGATTGCACAGTGTGTGCTCGGATTCTTCGAGGCGCGAGAGGCCGCTGTGCGCGGTGAGCACCAGCCACCGAAGTCTTTCGAGGAATACATTCGTCAGAAAATGGGCAACGGCATCGCCGAGCATTTCATGATTCCGTACAACCGCAAACTGTGGACGATTCCTCCCAACCAAATGGCCCATGAGTGGTGCGGTCGCTTTGTCCCAATCCCAACGCCAGAGGAGGTGGTGCTCGGCGCGGTCATGCCCGACGCCAATGGGACTCTCGGTTACAACGCGAGCTTTTTGTATCCAAAGAGTGGCGGCATCGGACGGCTGCCACGAGCATTGGAGCTCAAGCTCGACGTCAATGTGCGTCTGCATAATTCAGCAGTCGTTGTCGACTGGGAGAAGCGTACTGTTGGATTGAGTGATGGCACCACGGTTGGATATCGCAGCCTGGTTTCGACTCTTCCTATCACCGACCTGGTTGGGATGCTACGTTCGCCACCGGGCCTTATCGTGGCTGCGGCTGGATTGCTTCACGCCGCAAGTGTGACCTACTGGGACGTCGGGGTTGCAGGGACGAACCCACCAGGAAGCGCACATTGGATCTATTTTCCTGAATCCGAAATCCCTTTTTATCGGGCCGGATCTGCAAGCGCTGTCCTGTCGACGTTGGCACCGTCGGGGCATCGCTCATATTATGTCGAGGTGTCGCACCGTCGGGGCACCTTGTGCCCGGTTTCGACGGCAGAGATCATCGCTGGCATGCGGGCCGTGGGTCTGCTTGGCGCTAACGAGGAGCCCGTCGTTTTGCGGCGCACTCTCATTGAGTGCGCCTATGTAATTATGGATGCCGCCTATGGGGCATCACGGGCCACTGTGCTCGATTGGCTCGGGAAGCATGGCATTGTATCTGTAGGTCGATACGGTGCTTGGACATATGATTCAATGGAGGGGGCAATGATACAAGGGCGGGATGCCGCCCAAAGAGTCCGTGAGCTGCGAAATGGGTGAACCACTGCTGTCTGTCGTCATTCCTATCTTCAATGAGGAGGCGATTCTCGATACCGCAGCCCGCGCGCTGCACCAGCGTTTGCAAACGCGCGGTTATTCTTTTGAGATTCTCTTGGCGGAGAATGGCAGCACCGACTCAACAAGATTGATCGCCGCGGCCCTAGAGTCCGAGCTGCCCGAGGTTCGGGTGTTGGAGATCGGAGAGCCGAACTACGGCCGCGCCTTGCGCTGTGGTATTGAGGCCGCGTCAGGAAAGTACGTCATCTGCGACGAGATTGATCTTGGCGACGTCGACTTCTATGACCGCGCGGTTGCACTGTTGGAAACGGGCGCGGACATGGTGGTTGGCTCGAAACGCCATCCGCACAGCAATGATGCGCGTCCGTGGTTGCGGCGCCAAGGGACCGCGGTGATGAACTCTCTGTTGCGCTTCGCCCTGGATTTTCGCGGCACCGACACACATGGGCTCAAGGCGTTCCGGCGCGAGCGGCTGTTGCCCGTTGTTGCGTCGTGCATCGTCGAACAAAACCTGTTTGCCTCGGAGCTGGTGATTCGCGCCGGCCGTGTGGGCCTCGACGTGCGTGAGATACCGTTGCACTTGCGGGAGATACGTCCGCCGTCGGTTGGGTTGATGCGACGTGTCCCGAATGTCATGTTCGACCTCGGCCGTCTCATCTGGATCATTCGCGTGCACCGATGAACGGGGCGACGGTCGCAATCACCCTGGATCTTGATGGGCCGAGGGAGTACGCCAGTATTCATGGAGTCGAACTCGACGCCGACGTCGAGCTGCAGCAGATGTATGGTCGTCCACTGGAGCGATTTGTCGAGCTCTGTCAGGGCGCTGGAGCGAGTGGGACACTCTTTGTGGTGGCGCGTGATGTGACCGCCCAGACGGCAGCCACGCTGCGAGGTCTCGTCGCCATGGGTTTTGAGGTGGCAAGCCATTCGTCGGTCCACGATTACGGATTGTCGCGACGGCCACCCACAGCGATCGAGACGGACCTCAGGCGCAGCCGCGACATCCTGGAAAGGGAGGTCGGTGCGAGGCCTGTCGGCTTTCGTGCGCCCGGCTACCACTTGAGCGAGCCCGTGTTGGATGCACTCGAGACGCTCGGTTTCTCCTATTCGTCGTCAGTGTTGCCCAGCCCGCCGTATTTCTTCGCCAAGGCCGCAGTGCTCGCAGGCTATCGTCTACTCGGACGCACGTCGGCCTCAATGCAGGGGTCGGCTGGTATGTTGATCGCTCCCAGACAGCCATATCGGCCAGGTCGGAACCCCTATGTAAAAGGGACACGGCACCTCGTCGAGTTGCCGATCAGTGTTGCAACGCCACTGCGATTGCCAGTCACGGGTGCGAGCCTGGTTCTCGCACCCAGGGCACTGCGGCGGTTGTTGGTGTCATCGCTCGCCAAGCAAAAATCTGTGGTGCTCAACCTGCACGCTATGGATTTGGCAAGAGCCGATGAAGTTCCGAGATCCGTCGTTGGGCACCAGCCTGAGCTCCGGTTGGATGTCGAGAAGCGTTTGAGGATAATTGGCGAATGCATCAATGGGCTCGGGCCCAGGACGGTGGTAACTTGCGCTCAGTTGGCTGTATCAGTCTGACGGGAGCCGCAGGGCTTCGAGGGCGCTCTTCTGCTCGTCGGTGAGATTTTCGCGAATGCTGACGCGGATGACGGCGTAGAGGTCTCCGGCAGATCTCGAGTCCGAGCCTGGCACACCGAAACCCTTGAGACGGATGGAGGTTCCGGGTTGGGTACCGGCGGGGATCTTGATTCGCTTGTCACCGAATTGCAGGGTGGGGATCGCAATGCTGGTGCCGAGCATGAGCTCGATGGCGTCGACGGCGACTTCGATCTCCAAGTCGCGATCGCCACGCCAGCTGAAACGGGAGTGTGGGGCGACTCTTATCTCGAGATAGAGATCTTCAGGTTGTCCTCCTGGCGGCGCAGCGCCGCCCTGACCCCTGAGCCGCAGTTGAGTGCCGTCGCGAGTACCCGGAGGGATCTTGATCTTGAGATTACGGGAGGGGCCACCTGGGGGCCCAATGGCAATGGATCGCTCGCTGCCATTGACCGCCTCATGAAAACCCACGGTGATGTGAGAGATGGCGCGGGGTTGCTGTTGGGCGTGCGGAGAACCGCCAAATCCGGGAAAGCCTCCTCCTTCGAAGCCATGGGATTGTTGCCCCGGTCGTCCCCTGCCTGAGAATCGCCCAAAGATGCGCGAGAAGACATCGCCGCCGAAGCCCATGTCACCAAGGATGTCTTCAATATTGCCGACGTTGGCCCCCCTGAATATGTCGTCTTGAGAAAACTGTTGACGAAAACGGTCGGAGCCGAACATGTCGTACTGCCGTCGCTTCTGCTCATCGCTGAGGACCGCATAGGCCTCATTGATCTCCTTGAACTTCGCCTCCGCAGTTTCCTTATCCTCCGCGCGATCGGGGTGATGCTCCAGAGCCTTCTTACGAAATGCCTTTTTTATTTCCTCGGGGGTCGCGGTCTTTTCTATCCCTAAGGTCGCGTAGTAGTCCTTGGCCATGGGCCTAACATAGCGGGAAAACTACGGGACACAATACGGATTTTCGGTTCAGCGTGCCGAACAGTGGGAGAGCAAAGGTTCGTGACACCATCGCGTTAGGGAACGCCCACCGGTTGCACCTTGGTGTAGATGATACTGTCGGTGTAGGCCGGGTTGCCCATCTGGTGGTCGCTGTTGTTGCCCCAGCAGCGTAGGGTGTCATCGTCGAGGAGTTGGGCACAGGAGTGATTGACGCCAGAAACCATGTCGCGCACACCCACATCACCGAGTCCGGGGATTGGAATTGCCTTGCGGTGAGCCGAAGTGGTGCCATCCCCAAGCGCCGCGCTCAGGTTGCCTCCCCATCCGTATAGGGTGCCATCTTCCAACAGCGCGAAGGTGTTGTAGTACCCAGAGGCGATGAGGACGACATTTTCCAAAGGTTTGTCATCGTCTTCGCGGATGACGGTCTGGGGCACATGGGTGTCGAAAGTGTTGCCGTTACCCAACTCTCCATTGCTGCCATGTCCCCAACAGCGAACCTGCCCGGTGCCGAGCAGAGCACAGGAGCCGACGCCCTGAAGCGCCAACCCAATGACGTTGGCCAAACCCGCGACAGGCAAGGGCACAGTGCTGAGGTTGATGCCGCCGTCCCCGGGGTCTGTGATTGCGGGATCGGTGCCGAGCTGACCCCAGTAGTTTTCACCCCAACAGCTCATCGTGCGGTCGTTCTCGATGGCGCAAATATGCGCATCGCCACCGCCGCCCAGTTGTAGAACATCGCTGACGGTTGGGTGTTGTTCTGGTACGTACTGGTTACTCGGTGCCGGCGCGGTCCCACACTGCCCACCATTGCATTGGCCCCAACACCAAACAGTACGATCGCGAAGGATGGCGCAGTGGGTGCTGTCATCTGTTGAAATGAGGGCAACTGCTGTATGGATGCCCGACACGTATGTGGGGATGTGCGTGGTCTCATCAATCCCATCGCCGAGCATACCAAAGCCGCCCCAGCCCCAGCAGCGAACGGTGCCGTCGCCGATGAGAGCGCAGCTGCTGAAGTCGCCAGCGCTGACCGACACCACGTGGCTGAGCTCGGGCACCTCCATTGCTGTGGGCACAGCAGGCAGTGAAGTGGGGTCCTGTCCGCAGCCAGCGTAGGTGTTGTATCCCCAACACTTCACGTGCCCGGTGTTGTTCAAATACAGAGTGTGGCGATAAACCGCGGAGAGCTGGGCATCATCGCAACCAGAGGCGGCATAGCAAGCACCCTCGCCGCAGTATGCCTGGGGTGAGCATTCAGGGTTCCACGAGACGCATGGGGTGGTCGAGGGCTCGTCGGGGTTGCTGCATACGCCGTTGCTGCAAACATCTTGGGTGCACTCGTTGTCGTCGCCGCAATCCATCCAGGCAATGGCCGTGCAGCCACCGTCTTGGCACTGGGAGGCTGTCGAGCAGGCGTCGCCGTCATCGCAGGTGACGCGGTTGTCGATGTTCTCGCAAAGGCCGCTGACGCACCTGTCATCGGTGCAGGCGTTGTCGTCATCGCAGTCGAGCCAGATGGTCGCCCTACATCCGCCCTCGGAACAACGGGAGCTCAAGGAGCAGGCGTCGCCGTCATCACAGAGGTCATCGTTGTCGACGTTGTCACAGACGCCATCCACGCAGGCGTCGTCTGTACAGCCGTTGTCATCGTCGCAGTTGAGCCAGGCGGTTGCCTCGCAGTTACCGGCGGAGCAAACGGATGCGGTGCTGCACAGGTTACCATCGTCGCAGGAGCGGTTGTGCGCCGTGAAGACGCAGCCGGTGCTCTCGGAGTTGCACATGTCGTCGGTACACGGGTTTTCATCGTCACAGGTGAACTCGGAGGTGGCCACGCACTCTCCTTCAAAACAAGCAGATGATGGCGTGCAGTTGTCGCCATCATTACAGAGGTCGCTGTTGTCGACGAAGAAGCAGTCCCCATTGATGCAGGAGTCGGTGGTGCAGCCGTTGTCGTCGTCGCAGAGGATCTCTGCAATGGCTGTGCACTCTCCATGGATGCACTCGGAGGCGGTGGTGCACAGGTCGCCATCGTCACAGTCGCCGGTGATGTCATCATGCCTGCAGTGGCCATCGTTGCAGCTGTCGGCGGTGCAGGCGTTGTCATCGTCACAGTCGAAGAAAGCGGTGGCAATGCAGGTACCCTCTTGGCACTCGGACAGGACACTGCAGGGGTCGCCGTCGTCACACAAGGCGGTGTTGTCCGTGTGGACGCACGCGCCCACACCGCAGCTGTCGTCGGTACAGGGATTGTCGTCGTTACAATCGAGGGTCCGAACGGCTGTGCACACCCCGTCGCTGCATGCGGCGGCAGCAACGCAGGGATCTTCGTGTTGGCAGTCGGCGCCATCGGCGATAACGCGTACCACGCACTCCGAGCTCATGCATACCTGTTCGACGCAGCTTTCCCCCGGCCCGCACAGGCTTCCCTCAGCTTTGCCAGGATAGACGCAGTCGCCGTCGAGGCACTCTGCACCTTCTTGCTTCTCACAGGGAGCAGGGTCGGTGCAGTCGCCGGCAAACTTACACTCGGTGACCCGGCCCAAGGGACTGCCATCTGAGCAAGCTGTGCCCGTCGCGACAGCAGCGCATGACACGAGAATGGATGCAAAGCGGGACAAATGAGTCGGCATCTGCGCCTCCTGGTGCGCGACTATAGACTACGTCTGCACATCTGGCTACGCCGCACGGCGTTTCATCGTCGCATGCCGCACGGCGCTTCAACTGTGTGCGATGAATTGTGTGTTGATATGCTGCAGCGCGTCATCTGTTTCCATTCAATGGGAGATGCAAGGGTTGAAAGCGCGCACGTTGACGGCGGCGAGGGAAACCCTTATCCAAGCTTGCACCTCATTCGCGGAGAATTGCCGTGACCCCAGAGCAACGTATCGTCAAGCTGAGAGACGAGGTCAATTTCCACCTTTACCGGTATCATGTGCTCGACTCGCCGGTTATTTCCGACAAAGAGTACGACAAGCTCTATCACCAGTTGCGAGAGTTGGAGGTTGAACATCCTGAGTTGGTGTCGGCCGATTCGCCAACCCAACGTGCTGGTGCCGAGCCTCTCGAGGGATTTGAGAAGGTAAAGCACCCGGTGCCGATCCTGAGTCTCGCGAACGCCTTCTCAGCCGACGATTTGCGTGCCTGGCGGACCCGCATCGGTCCACATCTGCCCAACGCCACCCTTGATCTCGATTACATGGTTGAGCCCAAGCTCGATGGACTGACTGTCGTGCTTACCTATCGCGATGGTGTCTTTGTCGAGGGTGCCACACGCGGCAACGGGGAGGTGGGTGAAGGGATTACGCAGAATCTGCGCACTCTCTACAGTTTGCCCAAGCGCATTCCTGTCGATCCGAATAGCAAAATAAAGACCCCGCCATATCTCGTTGTTCGTGGTGAGGCATTTTTCCCTCTCGACAAGTTTGAGGAGCTCAACAAATCCCGCATCGACGCTGGCGAGCAAGCCTACATGAATCCCCGCAACGCGGCGGCGGGGTCGCTGCGCCAGCTCGATTCGTCAATCACTGCCAAAAGACCCCTGGCGATCTATTGCTACGATATCGTTGCGTCCAAGGGCGTGGATCTGCCCGCCGAACAAAAGGATCGGCTGGCCCACCTCGAGAGCCTCGGTTTTCCCGTATCCCCAGACAACCTCTACTGCAAAAATATCGATGAGGTTGTTGGGGCCTACGAGGATTGGGACGACAAGCGCAATCAGATCAACTACGAGGTCGACGGCATCGTCGTCAAAATCAATGATCGGCCTCTAGCTGACTCCCTCGGCTTTGTTGGTAAAGACCCGCGTGGTGCGACGGCCATGAAGTTTCCAGCGCAGGAGGAGATCACCACACTACTTGCAGTTGAGGTGAGTGTAGGCCGCACAGGTGTGCTCGCTCCGGTGGCAGTGCTCGAGCCGGTCGAGATTGGTGGGGTCATCGTTCGCAACGCGACCTTGCACAACTATCAAGAGATAGCCCGCAAGGACATTCGAATTGGTGATCGCGTCGCGGTCAAGCGCGCTGGAGAGGTGATCCCTTACGTAGTCGGCCCGATTACTGATGTGCGCAAGGGTAAAGAGAAAGTCGTTGAGCCGCCCAAACAATGTCCGGCATGCAGAGGGCCAGCGACTCAAATCGAAGGAGAAGTTGCTATCTACTGCGACAATCCGAGCTGCCCCGAGCAGCTGGTGCGCCGCATCGAGTATTTTGCCAGCCGTGGAGTCATGGACATCGAGAGCTTCGGCTCGCATACCTCGTCGCTTCTTACCGAGAAGGGTTTGCTCGCAGACCTTGGAGACATCTATTTGCTCCAGGAAAAAGATTTGCTCCTCCTCGAGGGGTTCGAGAAGAAGAAGGTCGACAATCTTCTTGCTGGCATCGAGTCGAGTTTGAAGCAGCCCGCGGATCTCGTGTTGACCGGGTTAGGCATTCGTTTTGTCGGCAACGCTGTCGCCAAGCTGCTGCTCAAGACCTTTGGTAGTATTGATGCCATTGCCGCCGCCAAAGAGAGTGAGCTTGAGGCGGTCGATGGAATCGGACCGCAAATTGCCAAAGCCGTGAACAAATGGTTCAAAAACGGCAGCAACACCAAGGTGCTCGACAAGCTGCGCAAGTCTGGCCTGCAGTTCGATCTCGCCAAACAAAAAGGTGCCACCGGGGCGCTGGCCGGCAAGACCCTGGTTGTGACCGGCACTCTACCAACCTTATCCCGTGCCGATGCCGAGGCGCTTATCGAGTTGCATGGTGGCAAGGCCACAGGTTCGGTCAGCAAAAAAACCGACTACTTGGTGGTTGGAGAATCAGCGGGTAGCAAGCTAGCCAAAGCCAAGAGCCTCGGCGTGGCGATTGTCGATGAAGCTGCGTTGTTGGCGTTGGTCGGTGGAGCTGCGGTCAAACCAGTTGCGATGGCAAAGGCGGCGAAGGCAACGGCAAAGGCGACGACCGACAAGTCCAAGGCAGACAAGAAGCCCACCAAGAAAAAGAGCAAGAAGAAGGTCAAGCAATTCGATTTGTTTTAGCTAGACCGGTTTCAACTTGAACTGAGCTGACTCATCGATGACGCAGCGCGGCGCGCGCCAGTTGGAGCGCTGGCGCCGCGCCTGCGTCATTCTTACCGTCCCAAAGATCCGATCCCATAAAGACGAAAGCGGTCTAGGCCTAGAGCGGCCTAGAACCACAGCGGGCCAGGTCGGACTACAGCGGTGTGGCGATACCTGAGGGCCAATCGATGGTGCAGAAGTACTCTGAGGTGCGCTCACCGGAGATGGTGCGGGTCTCGGAAAAGACACTGGCACCGTCCACATAGACATTGACAGTGACGGCGTTGCCGCTCTGATAGGTTCTGTTGGGGTGGTCATACACGAACACCTTGTAGGTGCCGGGTGCTGGGGCGCTGATGTTGATGTTTTCCGGGCCGGTGCCGGGAATATTGTCAAGGTCGAGGGAGGGATCGTCATTCACACCGGCGGCACCCCAGTTGGGGCTTCTTCCCACGCAATTGGCATAGTAGCAATCGCCGGAGGTGTTTGGGAGGCCTCCAGGAGACAACAAATGCAGGTCCATGTCATCGCCGCTGTGTTGCCAATACATTTCGATCCAGAGTGACTCAATGGGCTCGGCCACCAGTTCCACGCTGCAGGTGCCGGTGTGGCCAACTGCGTTCTCTACAGTTAGCTCACCCACGTAGGTTCCGGTGATGTCGGGTGCGAAGGAACCGCAGTTGGCCGTAGAGCATGTGGGCATGGTTACCGCAGAGCCTGCCGGGCTGCTGCTCAGGCGCCAGGAGTAACGAGTGATTGCGAAGCCATCGGGGTCGTAGGAGTTATTGCCGATCCACGTCGCTGTTTCAAAAGGTGGGCGAACCAGGCTTGGGGTCACTCCACAAACTGCCACAGGACCGTCACCAGCGGAGGAGGCGTTGAAGGTCACGGTGCAGGTATCGGTCAAACCAATTTCGTTTTGCACCACGAGCTCGGCGGTGTAGCTACCCTGCACGTCGGGAAGAAACGGACCACACTCGGGTTGTGTGGCGCAGTTGGGCATCGGTGTCCATGACTGCTCGGGTTTCTCGATGATGCGCCAGCGGTAACCTACCAACGCGAAGCCATCCGGATCGAAGGAATCACTGCCGCTCCAGGTCACCGCGTTAATGGTAGCGATGGGCGACGTGGGGGTGGCGTTGCACACCGCAACAGGGCCGGCGGCGTCAATGGCACCAAGGCCATGCAATGCGATCTTGGCGGGGTTCTCGTCGGGGTCGTTGCTGCCAATTTCCAACCAGGCCTGGCGGGTGCCAGGGCCGTCGGGATTGAAGCCCACGATGATGGTCAATTCCTGCCCGCCGGCGGTTATGGTTGCACCGGTGAGGGCGTCTTCGGCGATGAAGAACGATCCTGCGTTGTCGCCAGAGATTGTTACCGAGCTAACGGCGAGATCGCCCAACCCAGCATTGCCCACCATGATGGCGACCGGCTCTGAACGATCACCCTCGAGAAGCTCGCCAAACATGTACTGTGTGGGAGTGGTGTAGATGTCAGGTTGTGCTGGGGCCGGTGGAAAAGATTTCAGCGCATCGATACCACATGCGGCAAACAACAAGAGCGACCCGATCAGACCTGCCCTAACCATCGTATACTCACAATCTCCCACGAACCAATACTCGATCACACAAATGCACACCCGTGGGTGGCGCAATATTACGTACTCATGACATCGATCCTCAAGAAAAAAAGCGCAGTGAAATCAGCCCAAGGTGGTTGATCGTGGGATCATGTAGGACGAGGTGGGATAGAGTGGCGTCGCGGTGCGCTCAGATGCGCAGGGCCAATTGGCGTAGTTCATTGGCGCGTTCTACGTCTTGCGTCCACGGCTGTGGCAATCGCTCGACGCCACAGCGGGCCCCAATCAATGCGCCGGCCAGGGTTGCAAGCGAGTCGCTGTCGCCTGGAGTGTTCGTGCCTTCGAGAATGCCCGCTCTCGGATCATCAGGGTTGCGGGCAAGCAGATAAGCCGCCGCGGCGATCGCTTCATGGGCAGCCCAGCCCTGCAATCGCTCCAACGTCACCGAGGGTCCGACGCCCGCTTCCGCATCGTCTAGGGCGGTGGCCATCATTGCCGCGGTTCGTGGACTGTAACGACAGGCCGCCGCGACCATCTGCGAGAGCGTCGTATTGAGCGACTCGCCGCGAGCAAGCAGGGCAACGCCAACAGCCATGGCGGCAGACGCCGCGAGGGCAATCGGATCACCGTGGGTGAGCTTGGAGTGTGCGACCGACCAGCGCTCGGCTCGCTGCAAGTCATCGGCAAACACCAAACCAAAAGGATAGGCGCGCATCACCGAGCCGCAACCACCTGCGGTTGCGCCGCCTGCTTTGGACCAGTGGATGCCGTTCTTGATGGCTCGACATCCAGAGAGACATGCGTTGCCAGGGGCGCGGTGGCCACCTTGGGGGTGGTCTGCCCATTCAATGAAGCCCCGACCCATGCGCACCATGGCGGCCTCGAGATCTTCGCTGGCATCGCGGCTGGTAAGAAGAGAGCGGAGCACCACCTCTGCCATTTGTGTGTCGTCTGTGTAGGGAGCGAAACGTTTGCCATCCTTTTCCCAATACAGCTCGAAGTCCGTGACGCCCTCGGGGCCATACTTCTCGCGAATGGCTTTGACTGAACCCATGAACTCGGTGGGGTGTCCCATGGCGTCGCCAATGGCAGCGCCGAGCACGGTGCCCACTCGCATCGACTGGAGCGGCGTCAACGGGCTCTTGACGGGGGACTGTGGGATTGGGGCAATCCCATTGCCCAACGGCAACTGTTCGATCTTGAGATCGGCGGTCCCCTCAGGTTGTGAATCTTGAGATGTCGGTTTCGACTCCGACTTCCTTGTGTCCATCTGTTCTACCTCTTTGCCAAAGCGCGTTCGAGGGTCGCCTTGAGCAGCGCAGCCCGTTCGGGCTCAACCATGCTCAGGTAGGCGACTCTACCGCGCAGGTAAGAGGCAAAGTTAGAACGTCCCTCGCGGTTTTGGCTCTCGAGTCCGCTCTTCGCGGCGTTGTGCAAGATTGCCCGCAGCTCACGCCGCTGTTCCCGAGACACCCGAGGCTTGTCATTGACAGTCAGTCCCGTGACTTCCTGCCGGCGACTCTGGCGCATGACACGGGTCTTTTTTCCGTTCTCCGCAAATCCTTCGTTCTCGAGAATGGCGCGGACTGATCGGAGTAGTCGCCCAGCCTTCTTGGGGACGTTGCCGGAGAAGGTGAGGTCGTCGGCGTAGCGGCTGTAGGTAAAACCGTGTTTGCTGGCGAGTCCTACCAAACGTCGGTCGAGACGGCGGCAAATGGTGTTGGTGATGGCCGGGCTGGTGCAAGCTCCCTGGGGTAGGACCCGCTCGCCAAGGGCGACATGAAACACCTTGCCGTCGAGCTCCGCTTTTATCCGCGGCGGCTCAGTGCACAACAGCCCGAGCATGGTGGCCACTTGGCCCGAGTAACCGAGCCTTTGGAACAAACCGCGGACGCGGCGAAAACCAATCGACGGGAAGAAGTCCTTGAGATCGACGTTGATGACCACCGCCTTGCCGGCATGGCAGGCGGCGTTGGTGACAATGGAGTGTTGTGCCACGAAGCCGTGGGCTTCGGGCTCGGTGGGCAAACGCGACAGGATATTGTCGAGCACGACCTGTTGGGCCTTCTTCAAGGTTGCCTTGGGGGCCGAGATGAGGCGACGACCGCCGGTCTTCTTCGGGATATCGAAGCGGTGATAATGGACCAACGCGGTGGCGCGGCGATGGAAGGTGAGCCAACGCAACGTTGGCAGCGGCAATCCGAGCATGACCGCCACATCGGCGGCACAATGCATCACCGGCAAACCGCGGGCGACAAGCGCATCGGTATCGCTCAAGACGTCTTGCAGACCTGAGGACACACCCTCGCCCGCGTGGACCACGGTCTTCTTGCGGTAGATGTCCCATGCCTCGCGTCGCTGTTTGTTTTCTGCTTCGCGTTTCTTCTTGTTTTCTGCTCGGCGCTTTTTGCTCTCGTCCCATCGCCTCTTACGTTCCTCGGCAAGGGCCTTGTCCGGGTCTTTGGCGGTGGAGTGGGCAGACTGCAGTTTGGCGATCTCCCGCTCGATTTCTTTGCGTTGTGCCACTTCGTCGGCGGGATCTGCGGGAATCGGAACCCCGGTCGGCCAATACCCATAGACACGCATGCGCCCAAGGAGCATGTCCTCAGGCACCGAAGCGACGATGCGTCTATACAGGTTTCTCTTCTCGCCTTCGTCCATGCTGCGTCTCAATCAAAATCAATCTGGAATCGGACGGCAGGCCCGTCGTTTACGAACATCCTACGACGTGACCGTTCCACTAAAGCGGACAATGGACTGGTGTGAGCCCGCGGTGCCCGAAGGGCACGACCCAGCAAGCGGGCACACCAGTCCATTGTCCGCGGGTGACGAACGGGCTCGTGACGAATGACAAGCATTCCGGCCAGCACGGCGTAACACCGCACAAATGGCTAATCGACGAGCCTACCGTCCAGATTCCAAACACTTTATAAACGATCCTCCTTCTCGAGCCGAGCCATATGTACCAATCTCAGCGCGAGAATGTGCTCACACGGTCCTTGGGTGAGCTTGTTCTTTTGAAAATATTGACAGGTGCAAGTCGCCTCGATGACGTGACCTTCGTGGTCGACGTGTACCAGCGGCCGCACCCGTTTTCCTTCTGTACCTTTTGCACTGCCCGAGAGTTTCCAACCCGATTTCACCGGCCGGCGGGCGATGAGCCTGGCGTTGCCGGTCTCAAAGATCTGCCGACCTGCCTTGGCATGCGGGTTGCTCTCTTCGGCGGCCCTCTCGGCCATGGCCACGGCCTTCGCCGCAGAGAAGGGCTCGAAGAACAGATCGCGATGCCGGAACAATCCACCGCGCAGGTCGTACATGGCGCGGCCCACCTGACACAAATAGGACAGGGCGCTCTTGGCCTTCTCCGCCCCCAATCCAGTGACCGTACCAATCTGTGCGTAGGTGCCGCGGCGCTCGTTACGTAGGGCTTCGTAGGCGCTCGACAGGTCGCTGGCGCTTACCTCGAGGCGGCGGGTGACCAGGGAGAACTTGTCGGTGCCGGTCCAGTCGTTGTCGGTCCATCCCGACAGCGCCAGGGTGAAATGCATGTCGCCGAGGTCAAGGACGTACATGGTGGGCAAACCAAAGCCTGCGAGGTAGACGTCGACCTTCTCGGCGACCGGCAACATGCGTGCAAGAGTGCGCAAGCGGTCACGGCCCCAGGTCCGAATCGATTGAGGTTTGTCGCCCTTGTAGATGGACGTCGGGCTGAGCTCGATTGTCGTTTCCCACGGTTCGAGAACAACCTTGGTGGATTTCCCGGGAGTGAGCTCCCAACGCAGGGCCCGCGGTGAAGTGTGGGTGTGGTGCAGGCGTAGGAAACGAATGATGTTGTAGAGGTCGACGGGCGTGAGTGACAGGTGCGCCATCGCCATGGTCATCACCGAGTGAACCTGCAAAAAACCCATCAGCCACGAATCGGGTAGCTCAATCTTTTTCTCTTTGTGGGTCTTCTTTTTGCCGGCGTCGCTCCTAGTCACGCCAAAGCCGCTCGGGGAAATATCGAGTTGGGTTTGACGATAGGAGCGCATGCGATCGAGCTCGTCGTGCAAGCGCGCCGAGAAGTCGATGTTGGTGGTACCGCACTCGAACTCGTCGACCTTCTCGAACATGTCGTACGATGCAGCGAGGCGGGCGTAGGAACTCTCATCGCGGGAGAAAGCTTCGAAGGAAACCTCGTCGGGGTGGATCGTAATCACCGGGTCGAGCAAGTAATCGAGCTCGTATTGATCGGTGTAGATGTGTTCGAAGAAGGCCTTGCGCGCCTTGTTAAACGGCTTGCGCCGCTGTTGTCGCAGACCCTCGAGCTCGAGCAGGCGAACCTCTAGCTCTTCGAGGCGTTGCAGGACTTTGGAATCGTGCAGGCCGAGCTTGGCGAGGAAGTTGCGGTCCTGTTCTTCGAGCCACTCTTGGAATTCCAAGTGGTCCCGCGGCCGGTATTTGAAGTCAGAGACAACCACGTCGTAAAGGGCGGCCAAACCTTCCCGCAGGGGCAATGGTGAGCGAACCTTGCCAGAGAAGAAGCAAGTTTCGCGCAGAGTATTGGTGGCAAAGGCTGCCCGCGAGTCTTTGAGGGTGTTCACCACGGCGCTTTGGCCTTGGTATTGGGCCTCAAAGATCACGCATCACCTCCGAACACCTGCACTTGGCAGTTGATCTCCGGAAAAGCGAGTTTGAGCTCGGTGAGACCGCGGAGAGCTCGTTCGAAGTCACGCTTGGTCTTGGTGCGAACAAAGTCGCCGAGAATCTTTGCTGAGACCTCGGCCTGATTTTGGTCTGCCAAGCCGCGGGCGATGAGGAAATCGATGACGCGCTTTTTGTCCCGTGCCGATGGCCACATATTGAGCAAGATGGCGCGAAACAGGGGTTCGACCTTGGCCAGGGGAACGAAACCTGCCTTGAGGTGTTTTTCCACCAACTCTAGAGCAAAGCGGTGCATGAAGGGGTGCGGATGTTCTGACAGACGGTAGGCGAGGGCCAACGCATCGAGGGTGTCGAGGTGTTTGCGCACCAGATCTTCACCGACCGCTTGCACGTCGACGCGGTTCGAATCACACAGACCCAGCAAGCCATCGAGACCGAGGGCGACAATGTCGATGTCGTCGCGCAGAATCGAGAATGCCGCTTCGCGGGTATCCGGCCAGTTGCTCTCCACCAAGGCAAACAGCGCCGAGGGATCTTGCCGCAGCTCAAGAATGGCACCCTTAAGCAACGCCGCCGCAGCTTGGCGAACTGCGTGCATGCTGTCTTGTGCAAGTGCCACGACGCCTAGGAGGCCAATGTCGTCCAGGGCCGAAGGACGGGCTTTGAGTAAATGCCCGGCGAAGGACTTGGCAGACTCAGATCCCGTTTCGATAAGCGCCAAGAGATCTGCGGTGGTGACCAACGCGTTGAGCTCGTCTGCGATGGCCTCGCTGGCCACACGAACCAGAGCGGCGTGGTCGCCGGGCTGTTTTTCCTCCTTGCGGATCTGTGCGAGCACACGGTTTGCGAGGGCCTGCTTGTGCGGCAGGGCCAAGTGGGCGCATGCCGCGCAGGTGAGCTCGGCCGCCAGGGCACGGGTGCTCGGGTGCAGAGCGGTGAGAAACACCAGGGTGTGCTCGATGTCGGCGGTCCACAGCGACCTTGTGAGCTCGAGCCAACGATGACCGAGCTCCCGCACCGAGTCGCGGTCAGTTGCGAGCAGCAGGCCGAGGAGATTCCACGCGGGGTTGTGAGGATCAAAGCGCCGCTCGAGCTCCTTGATGCCGAGGTCGACGGTGGGTTCGTAGGGGGCCGCGAGCATGCCCACCAACAAGTCTGGCGGGGCCTTTTCAATGATCCCAACGTGTCGGGCCTGAATCGCATCCACGGCAAAGAGGTGCACCTCCGGCAGTTGACCCCGGCCGAGGAGAAGCAAATAGGCTTCCGGTGATATGTCCCACAACTCGGGATAGGCTTCCTCACGCACCCCGGTTGCCGGTTTGACGTTGGGTGAGCCGCGGAAGCGGAACTTCAGGTTGCGAGAGTTGAGTTCGAAGCGATGGCTCTTGCCCCACAGTACCTGGTGCAACAGGTAACAGGTGGCGAAGCGGCCATAAGCCCCCCGCGGCATGGCAGTGTCTTCACCATCATAGTGGATGATCGCATGGGCGGCGGCGGTGGCGTATTCCCCAGGTTGGTAATGGGCGATGGTGCGCAGTTGACGCCACGCTGCGCGGCGCATGTACTGCTGCGTCTTGCGGGCAAAGATCTTGGTGGATCGTTTCTGCCCGTCGTAGCCGGATTTAACCGTGGCTTTGTCACCGGTGCTGTGGCGACCTTCCGCTTCGATTTGGTGCGCCAAAAAACCGAGCATGGCGTGGTCACGCCGCAACACCGCGCGTTTGAAGATGCTCTTGGCATAGCGCCAGAGTCCGGGTTGTCCCAGGGTCACTTGGCCGAGAACCCGTTCAACAGCGAGGTTGCCGTGCTCTGTGTTGAGCTCGTAGAGGCTATCGAGGGCTCTCCCGACCTTCTGGGTGGGGATACTCATGGCCCCATTCACCATGCCGTCGATATCCTTGACATCGAGAGCTTGCACGACGGTGTCGGTCAGGTACTCGCGCGCCCGCTCATATGCAGTGGTGAGGGCCTGTTGGTCGTCGAGCTTGCGCAGGGCCTCGACCCCGGAGCGGCGACGGCTCAGGAGCTTGCGGTCAGCATACGTGCGCACCGCATCGCGGGCGCGCAGGTCACCGATTTCGCCGAGGGCATCGACGATGGTGCATGAATCATCCACGGCGGTATCGAGCGCCTTGATGAGCGGAAGGACGGCGTCTTTGTTGCGCTTGCGTCCCAGGCGAGCGGCGGCACGGGCACGTCGCCGTGCGTCTTTGTGTTTGAGCTCCCCGAGGTCGAGGGCAATGAGAGACTCGCTGTATCCTTGACTTCTTAATTCACCGACGATTTGGTCAAAGGTTCTCGACAACTCTGGCTCGAGGTAGGGGCCGTAGGCTGTGCCATGACTCAGCTCTCTTGAGCTCTTGCCCTGAGCGACCTGGATTAATTGTCGGCTGGGGTTGGCATAGGCTGGCGCACAGGAGACCACCACCACCCTGTGGGCACCCTGCGGGTTGTACAGCTTGATGCTCTTGTCAGCCATTTTGCGTCAATCATAGGGCGAGCTTTTTGCTCTGCCTACCTCTCAGGCGTGACGTCAGTTATCAGAGTCGTCATCGTCATCAAAATCGTCGTTGCTCTCGTCATCGTCATCGTCGTCAAAATCGACGTCCGAGTCTTTGAGCCCCGGGCCAATGGAGCCGGGCACAAAGTGGCCGTTGCCCCCAGAAGCCGTTGACGCAATCGTGATCTTCGGTACTTGGGTCTTGCCGGTCACCGGTCCGAGATCGCCGAGTTCCTCTTCGAGGGCTTTGCGCATGGTGGCGAAGTCATCAAATGTGCGACGACGGAACAGGCTGAAGCCCGACCACATCAAATCAGCGCAAATTTCTGCGGGCACGCGGCCAGTGTTGGCACCGAGTCCCGGCAGCGCCACAGAGCGAATGCTCCCCGGCGTTTGCATGTTCTGCATGTTGACCGCTTGAAATGCGGCAGCGCAGGCGAGGGCGACGTTCATGGTGTCGCTGACATCCTCCGAGGAGGTGATCATCGTCGGCGTGGAAATCAAATGCCCAGGCACCTTCTTTCCAGTGTCGACGCAGGTCGCAAATCCCACCGGCAGGACGCCGTTGTGCTTGGAATGGATCTCTTGTCTAAGGCGAGTCTCAACCGCTGGTCCCAAGTGGTTCTTGATCACCAGGTCGAGTCCACCATCCATCCGTCCCGCCGAGTTGGTTGGCGACACCCAAGCGCTGGTCTTTTGCTCGAGCATGGAGCCGTGAACGATTTCGACCTCGGGGTGTTCTTCGAAGGTCTCCTTCCAGGCGGCGATCATCTTGGGATTGATGTCTACCAGAACAATCTTGACGAACATCTGTCGCCTCCATGGTCCCTGGGAGCTGAAATGCCGGTGCCACTGATCCGTTGGCCAATTTGCTGTCCGAGTCAAGCAAGGAAATAGAGTCTCCGCCAGCTCACCGGCAACCTCTCAGCAAGAGCAAGTGAACTCGACGAGGTAGTCCATGCGTTGCTGGTGGGCGTCGTAGATCACAAACTCATCGTCATCGAACTCGGATTTGACCTGCGGTGTTCGGCGTACCCCGTGGCAACTGTTGTAACCCGGTGGTGGTTCGGTGAGCCCATAGGTGATTTTTGTGAAGTCTTTGACTTTGCCGAGGGCCACTCGCGTGAGCACCATCACTCGGGTGTTCTTCTTTCCGGGGGTCGTGTAGAACGCTGCGGTGCAGGCGGCATCACCGAAATAGATACCATTGCCGAGCCAACCAGCGTCGGTGCGATTGACGCCCAGGGAAACGGCGATCTTGGGTAACAAGATGCCGCGCGACAAGAGACCCACCCAATTTTTGATGCGTGAGCCGTGGAACAACATGCGGTGGTTGCGCAGGTCCGCGGTGAAAGCTTTGTGCTCGCTCTCGCGGCGGATAGCAAAGATGTTTTTCACTTTGACGTCTTTGGTCTTCATCTGGCTATTGATGACGTAACGTTCAAGCTCCATGTAGTTGTCACTTCTCGTGTCGAGGGAAGCGATGACGCAGCCGAGCGCTGCGTATTGGGCACCCACCTCTTCGTCGAACAAGACGCTTCCCTGCTCGCCGTTGACCTGCAGCATGTCTTTCATGAGCTGCAGGGTCTCTTGTTTGCGTTCGAAATCGGCGAGGGTGTCGATGATGGCATCGTGGATCGCGGCGCGGCTGCGGCCGATGCGGTGAGGGATGAGGGTGTAAAACTCGCCCGAGAGGTCCTCCATAATGTTGGGGTCACGTTGTTTCTTTTGGAATTCTCTGTAGAGCTCTGCGAGGATTTCTTCGCCCTTCTCGATTTGGCCGATGGTCAAGACGCCGAGGGGTGTCTCAATTCCCTTGGCGGTGATGGTCGCGGTGACAGTTTTGGTCAAGGCGGTGGTCGCTTCTGAATAGATGTAGCGCACCAGATCTTGAACTTCAGGCAGCGGCAAATCGTACTTGGGCTTGGCTTTGGGTTTGACTTTGTCGGTCTTGCTGTCCGCGGCTGCTTGGGCGTCCAGCATCTCTATGGTTTTTTGATCCAAACGCCCAGAGCTCTGACCTACGCCCTTTTGTGAGCCGATCTTGGTCGATGCCAAGGACAACTCTTTGTAGCCTTTTTTTGCCGAGGTCTTTTGTTGATAGAGACTGTCGTACACCGACTCGGCATGTACTTGATCGTCACAATAGCGGCATTCCTTCTGCCCTGCGTTGGGATTGGTGTCCAAGTCGTCGGTGCGCCCATAATGGGAAAAAACGCGAAAGACTTCTTTCCCATCTTTTTTGCCGCGATGCAGCTCCAGCCCGTAATATTTGTTGCGGTTGGTCTTGATGTCGGTGACCTGCAACACGCATTTCTTGAGAATGTCGAAGTCGGTGGGGTACGGCGGTTCACCCGCTGCTCCATGCTTGAACACAATGACTTTGGCCATGTCAGTTCCGTTGTTGCAAGTTGACGTCCCGGTTGCGACCGAAGCATCTTTTGTCGTGCGGCTGCCGAGGTCAAGCGGCCATGAATTAGAAGAGTTAGACGGCAGGTCCGATTGGGTTGGCTACGCTTTTGTGACGGCGCGACCTCGGGCTCGTTCGAGACACTCTTCGACCACATTCTCAAGCCAGTGCCGGCTCGTCGCCATCAGGACTTCGATGTCGCGGCAGAAAGTTTTGACGGCGGGAGCCTCGTCGTAGCTGCGACTCAAGAACAACCCATGGTTTTCAGACATGTAGGTTATTTCGCCGCCAGCATTGGGGATGTTTGGATTCTGCGCCGCCTTTTGTAGCTCGGCGAGGACTTCGGGTTTGGCCTCGCGCATGAAGGTGTAGATGCGAGCGTGAGCCCTAAGCCAAGAGCCTGCATCGTCAACATCTTTGGCGGTCTGTAGCCCAATCCAAGAGCACGAAGTGTGCTTGGGCGCGTATTCGAAATAGACTTCGAGATCTCCAACCACCGCCCCGCCCATTCCCGAGCTGTTGAGACCTGGGCTGTCGAGACCAAGGGTGTCAAGATACTCCCTGACGAGCAGCCGTGCTTCCTCGAAGGTCATGTCTTGGGCGATATGTATTGGGCGACAACTGCGGAGACGTCCATGTCAGCCGTAGCGAAGAAATCCATGATAGGTTCTCTATTTTGCCGCAGATACTCAGCGTAGGGGCCATCCACGTAATGATTTACCATCATCTTGATTCCCCAGTGTTTGGAGAATTCCCCCGCAACAATGTCTTTGGTGTTGGGTGTGTCCTTGCCAGCACCAAAGTACCAGGGGAATTTGTAGTCATTGGTCAAAGTCGGTAACACCTTGTGCAATTTGTGTCCGAGCTTTGCAGCACCGCGGCCGATTTTGGCAAGTGTACCATGGGGTAAGCCGTCCTCGACTCCGGCACCCGCAAACATGGCGACGGGATCGCTCTGATTGGCAACGTGTAGATAGTTGGCACCACTCGGATACTGCCAGGCCGCTGCGCCGAGAGTAACAACATTAATGGTCTTGGACATGAACTCGAGGGCATCTTGGCGACTCAATCCCAGCCCCTCCTGCAACATGACCCGCACTTCCGTGAGAGCGCGAGCTGTGACGATGCCGCCCTGGCTGTGTGCCAATATGTTGACCGGTTTGCCCGTGCCAACACGGTCAATGATCTTCTCCCGCAAGGTAGCAACAGCAAGGTTTTTGCCCCAAAACAACTTGTCGGTTAAGCATTGAATCAGATCTCGAATGTAACCGTCGGTTCCATTGTGGACGCCACGAAACTCGGCCTGTTTGCCCAAGGGTAGACCACTCTCGGAATCAATGGGCGCAGACAAGCAGTCGGCCTGTTTGTGCATGCTGTTGTACTGGTCTTCAGCGGTTGTCATGATGCCGTTGACCGAAATGATGTCCACGCAGTTTTCTGGGGAGACCTCGGTCTTCTCTGTTCTGCTTGAGCTAACGATTGCGGGGAGCATTCGCAGCGAGTCGGTCGGGGGATGGACGCATTTGTCCCCACCAATGAGGCCGCCATCGATCAGTTGAGATTGTGTAAGGCTATTGATGGGAATGGACTTGTATATCCATTTCATCACCGTCTGGAAATAATAACCTTTGCTCGCTTTGGTCCGGATGGCATCAACATACTGGTCTTTGGCGCTTTTGGTGACAGGAATGCCTCTGTAGGTGCTCGACTTCTTCCCTTCCAGCTCTTGCGCGATGTCTCGAAGTCTTTGCTCATCGTGAGAGAGCGACCGCGTGTATGGGTTTGCATCTGCGCCCAATTTGCCTGCTGCATTTTCTACTTTGGACATTTCTGTCTCCTGCCCAGATGAGGGGCGTCCATAGCAATATCGCACTTTTGGCGGAAACGTTGCGGATCGTCCGTTGAGTTGGGTTGCCGATCATGCTTGTCTAACGCATCACCATTGCAAAGGGCTGTTATCGATGCGGTGCGTCCTGTTGTTGTTGCTCTGTGTTGGCTGTAGCCAAACTCCCCAAGAGGCGGCCACACAGTCCGTCGTGCGAGTTGGCAACGGCCTTGGTTTTGCCGGTGGTGTGGCCATCGCCGAGGGACACGTTCTCACCACCCACGACATTTTGAGTGAAGCGTGGACGGGCCGATTGGTCAGCGGCGGCGGTCAAGTTGTGACTGGCAAGGTGGTGGGTCGCGACGCGGAGCACGAGGTGGCCCTCCTGCGCACTGATGGCGATGGCATACTGGCCGCGGACATCGGTTCGAGCGGCGATTTGCTCAAGAGCGATGCCTTGGTGACCTTGGTGTTTGATGACGATGGCAACGCATCCGTACGACAGGGGCGGGTGGTTCGCTGGCAGTACAGTGGCGGCATCGGATACATCGAGGCGGACCTCGACGTTGGTCGCAACTCAGCTGGCGCTGGCGTTTTCGGTCCCAACGGGAGGTTGGTCGGTATCTACGCATTCAAGGTCGAGGATCGCGCTTTCGTACTGCCCATCGAGTATGTCACCAATGGTCCAGATGCTCTCACGGCCTCCTTGCTCGGCGAAAGGAGCGACGACAGCGCCTTTGGACCCACCCGCAAGAGTGCGGCCGAGCACCAGGAAAAGATTCGTACCAAGCTCTACTATGATGCGCTGGTGTCCGAGTACTCCTATTCAGGCAAGTCGTTGATCGTCTCGATGACCATGCTTGACAAGAAGGCCTCCCCGTCGCGGGTCAAGAGCATCGATTATGTGCTCGAGGCCGCGGATTCCGCCCATGAGCGGCGTCAGGTCGCAGCAGGATCTTTTTCCAGAGCCGATCAGGCTTGGATCGAAAAATCCGCGGCATTCAAGAAGATCCGTGAGGCCATGGCAGACGCTTACGGAGAGCTGTGGGTTCAAGACATGCTCGACCCGTGCGACTACGGTGATTTGCGGGTCCGCATGGCTACCGGTGACATATGTAGCAAGACCCGTCGCGGCGATATCCACGCCGTTTCTGTGACCCTGTCCGACGGCCGCACCACGGGACCTTTGACGATCTTCAACATGGCAGATGTCTGCGGTGGCAGTGGGGCCGACCAGGGCAACGGCTGGGACGCAGCCTGGAAGGGCATGGGGGCCGATTCCAGCACGGAGTCTGGGGCCAAGGCCGGCGTGGGCAACAAGGGCAAGAAGGGCAAGAAAGAGAAGAATGGCAAGAAGGGCCGCAGGAAACGCCGACGCTAGAAATCTGTCCCTAGAACTCCCGGCAGTCCGCGGGAATGTCGGCGTTGCCGAATGAGTAAGGGCGGGCCTGTTTGACGACCAACTGCCGACCGGGAGTGACGAGCTTGAACTCAACGTCCATGGCGAACCAACGATTGTCCCCCATGGGGTCGAGGATGGGCTCGAAGTGGTCGTGAATTGCACGAAGAGTGCAAGCCGCGACGTCGACCTCCGCCTCGCTGAGCACTGGATTGCCGTGTGGCAAGCTGCTGTGGGCTTGATAGAGGACGCGCGGCGTCGTTCCCCACCGATAGGTGAGCTGTTCGGTGGTGACTCCCGCTGCCGGATTGGTGACCGACGCTTCGCCGACTTGGGTGTTGATGTAGTAGCGATCGGAGCGGATGGGCTCGAAGATGTCGCGACTGATGGCTACGCCGTTTGCCTCTTCGGAGACAAAGCTCGGATGAATGAGGATTCCCATCGCGACTTTCGAGTTGTCGATATTGAACAGGGCACGTTCGTCGTATGCGCGGGCATTGAATAGGCTTGCCCAAATAGTGCGGATGGCGTCGTCGACAGGCTGGTCGGGATCGCTTACTTGCGCACGCACGGAGGTGTAGAGCCCAGCGCCATTGAAACCGGGAAGATCCTCGGTGTTGCTGCTCGAGCGAAAGCGGACGCGAACGTCGCCGAAGTTTTCATTGATGTAGGTCTCGACCGAGTTGAGGAGGGTGGCGTCCACGGGATTGTTCAAGACGGCTTGGCGCACCTCGGCAAGCATCTGCGCGCGCACCTGAGGGTTTGAGGCGAATTCCGGGTTGGCTTCGGCAACGGCCAGCAAGTCGGCAGCGCCGCTCGTCTGGTAATGCTCGAGGGAGTGGACCACAGCAATGGCTGCGGCTGCATGCGGTGTGGTGACAGGTCCTGGGCAGCTTTGGCGGGTCGAGACAACCCGACCGAGCTCGGCGAGACCCGCAGCCTTGGCACCGATGACCGGCAGTGAGGCCATGGTTTGATCCGACAGCGGAATGACTCCTCTGACGCTTGTGTCGAGGCGCGGGATCAAAGGTTCACCGCCATGGTTTTGACTCTCCCAGAAAGCCTTGGCCTCCGCGGCCTCTGCAGCCCGAACGGTGAATTGTCCCGGAGCGACCTCGAAGCGCACCAGGGTGCCCAACAAAGGAGCGATTCTCAGATCAGATCGCGCATTCACCAGCGCCATGTTGGGGGTGCCGCGGTTACGCGACAGGACGTTGACGTGGGCCAAGGGAGTCTGGAATGCCTCGGTGATGAGTCCACCGACCAGGGGAATGTCGTTGGGGACTTGGTCGGTTACCACAATGACCTGGCGACCGAGTGGAGTGTCACGGAGTTGGTCGATGGGGACGAAGGTCAACACACCGTAGGCGATGCCCTCCGCCAACGGTTGAAAGGTGACACCGCGAAATGGCTCATCGCTATCGACGATCGGGGCCTCGCCATCGATGAGGAGCATCTGCTCGACTTGTTGACTGCCCTGCGGACGCAAGAACCAGTGATTCGGCTTTTGCGTGTTGGCCACGACGTCGAAAAACGCCCTTAGCATTTGCGGTGCGATGATCTTGTCGCCCGGCGCAAACTCGACGGTGTGCAGTGCGCTGCCCGCATGGTGCACGAGGGTGCCCAGGAGATAGCGGCGGGTGTCCACAGCAAAGTACTCACGCTGGCTGAACGCTACCCAACCTTGGTAAAAAACCTGATTATCGGCTGGGTCGCAGCGGTCGAGGTGCGGATCCTCATCGATGATCTCACGAATGAAGGTGTAGTGCAGATCCCAAGCTTCTGACGACAAGAGGTGAACAACGTCGCCCGCTTCCATGTCGACGACAAACTTCACCACCTCCATGCCCACCGCCACGCCGCCCTCGGCGAGTGCTGCGAAATCTCCGGGAGTGTAAAAATGCCGCAGGCGATCATTCACAACACGGGCTTGGAGTGGTTCGCAGGCATCGTTCGTTGCAAGTGGAGTGGGGCTGCAAAAACAAGGAAGACCCGTCGTGTCGGGCACTCTTGCCAGGGTTGAACCCTCGGGCCATGCCATGAAGTCGATGCGATCAATGACATCGGCACCATGCCACAGAGTCACCACCCCTTCGAAGTCATTGTTCGCAACATCCGTCACATCGGTGGAATCGATCTCGATAAGAACGCGCTCACCAGCCTCCATGAATGACTGCGGCCAGGTTAGGGACACACCCAGCGCGGTATTGGGCCACGGCGCACCGGGAGAGTGTGGTGCCAAGGTGATCTGGTATTCACTGAGGTCGATCACTTCTGCACTCGTGTTGAAAACCTCTATGAAGGTGGCGGGCCGCAATGCCAGCTCGTTGAGCGTGAGCGGCATCGTTGCATGGGGCCAGGGATCGGGCCAATCGTACGGCTCAAACTCGATGCCGGTTGGAATTTCCACGGGCGGTGGTGGGCCACAGTGGTCGCCGTTGGGACCGTTGGGGGTGGCCCAGTGGCAGGTTGCAAAGTTTCCGTCCGGGCCCCGGCGGTAACTGTCATTGGGAGCGAGCGCGGGGAATGCCACTCTGTCCACCAAACGGCCATCGGGTGCCCACACAAAAAGGGTCTCGCCGTCCGAGGAGAGCTTGAAGTTGACGTGGTCCGGGCCCTGTCCCATCTGTGTGTCGGCCCATATCAAGATCACCTCTCCAGGTTGTAGGGTCGTGGGGGGCAAGAAATGGAAGGTGTCTTGTGAGTCACTGATGCTGTAGCCCAGCAAGGACGCGGGAGCTTCGCCAGTATTGGCGATCTCGATCCAATCATCAGCCTCGAGTGCGTTGTCGACCCAGGCCCCGTCGTTTTTTGCCATCAGCTCACTCACCTGCACTGCATCAGGACAGATGCCGTCGGTATCTGCGCACGGCACCACCGGCGGGCAGTCGTCAGTGCAGCGGTGGCTATCTTCAGTGCAACCGAGGGCAGCGAAGATCAAAATGAGGGAGGTTGTGGTCAGTTGGCTTTTCATGTCACACCCGGTTTTCAACTTAGTATACGCAATAACAGCGCCAAAGACCGCACTTCCAGAACATGAGTACTTCGTTCCTTCATGGGCGATCGTCGAGCGATTCCTCGAAATAAATTCCCTAGCCTTTTCGCCCTCAACTTCCTTCAGAAATCCAGCCAGGTGCATTTTGCCCGTGAGTCTCACGTCACCATGGGTTGACGAATCTGTCAAAACATCAGATGAGGGCGTCGGGCTGATTGGATTCTTGTCGGGCCTTGATGGCAATTTAATCGGTCCAGAGTTCCCGAGGACGAAGGAAGGGCCTTCCCCTCTCTTCTTTGTGCGCGCAAAGGGAGATCAAGAAACACATGGCCGACCTTGGGTTTGTCCACCTGCACCTGCATTCTCAGTACTCTCTCCTCGACGGAGCGATCCGCCTCAAGGACCTAATTCCGCGGGTCAAAGAACTCGGGATGGACACTGTAGCTGTCACCGACCATGGCAACATGTACGGCGCCGTCGACTTCTTCAAGAAGGCCAAGAAGAAGGACGTCAAACCAATCATTGGTTGTGAGGCGTACGTCGCTGGCCCCCGCGGTCGCAAGGATCGCACCGAGCGCGACAGCGCCCACTTGATCCTTTTGGCCAAAGATGGCGAGGGATACAAAAATCTCAAATACTTAATCTCCGTGGGGTTTCTCGAGGGCTTCTACTATGTGCCGCGGATCGATCGCGAGCTGCTCAAGGGAAGGACCAAGGGGCTCTACGCCTTGTCGGCGTGCCTGGGTGGAGTGGTAAACAAACCGTTATTGCGCAACGGTGCTGACGCAGCCCGGGCTGCGGCGCTGGAGATGAAGACCCTCTTTGAGCCGGGACACTTTTTCTTGGAGCTACAAGACAACGGCTACAAGGAACAGGCTCGTGCAAACGAAGTCCTCATGGACATCGCCAAGACCTGCGACATCCCGTTGGTGGCCACAGCCGACGCTCACTACCTCAAACCCGAGGACGCCGCAGCCCATGAAGTATTGATGTGTATTCAGCAGAGTCGTTCGCTCGCAGAGTTCCGCCAGCGCATGCAGCACTCTGATCTTCTTTACGTCAAGAGCGCCGAAGAGATGTGGCGCTCCTTTGGCAAGATTGCTCCCGAGGCACTGGAAAACACAGTGCGCATCGCAAAGAATTGCAACGTCGAGATCGACCTGTCGCAGACATACTTGCCGGCGTACCAAACCCCCGACGATTACACCCTCGAGGGCTTTCTCGAAAAGACCGCCAGCGAAGGTTTGGCTCGCCGCATTGGGGCGGCGAAGTACCCCATCGACGAGAAGCTCTATCGCGAACGCCTCGACTACGAGCTCGGGGTCATCAATCGCATGAAGTTCCCCGGTTATTTTCTAATTGTTTGGGACTTCATTCGTCACGCCAAAGAGCAGGATATTCCGGTGGGGCCAGGTCGTGGCAGTGGTGCAGGATCATTGGTGGCCTGGAGCCTGCAGATTACCGATCTCGACCCCATTCCCAACGATCTCATCTTCGAGCGCTTTCTCAACCCCGAGCGCGTGTCGATGCCCGACTTCGATATCGACTTCTGTCAGGATCGCCGCGGTGAGGTCATCGAGTACGTTACGGAGAAGTATGGCAAGAAGAACGTCGGCCAGATCGTCACCTATTCGCAACTGTCGGCGAAGAGCGTCATCAAAGACGTTGGGCGTGTATTGGAGCTGCCGTTCGCAGAGGTCAATGAGCTCACCAAACTCATTCCAGGCCTAATCAATGGCAAGAAGGTAACAATCGATCAGGCTCTCGAGCTC
Source organism: Deltaproteobacteria bacterium RIFOXYA12_FULL_58_15 (assembly GCA_001798605.1). Taxonomy (GTDB): domain Bacteria; phylum Myxococcota; class XYA12-FULL-58-9; order XYA12-FULL-58-9; family XYA12-FULL-58-9; genus XYA12-FULL-58-9. The sequence continues at coordinate 38,499 of MGST01000139.1, forward strand.
GAGCCCAAGCTGCGCGCGATTCAGGAGGAGAAGCCGATCTACAAAGAGGTCATCAAGATCTCTCGTGCCCTCGAAGGACTCAACCGCCAAACCGGGATCCACGCCGCAGGCATTGTCATCGGCGACAAACCGTTGTGGGAGTATGTGCCGTGTTGTCGTGGCAAAGACGGCGAGCTTGTTACACAGTTCGCCAAAGAAGAGGTCGAAGAGGCTGGCCTCATCAAGTTCGATTTCCTCGGCCTCAAGACGCTGACGGTCATTGCCAATGCGGTCCGCCACATCCGGAAACGGGAAGATGTGGGGCCTATGGGTCCCAACCGTGACTTCGACATCACCACGCTCACCCTCGATGACCCCAAGGTCTACAAGTTGATCGCTACGGCCGACACCGACGGCGTGTTTCAGCTGGAATCGAGCGGTTTCAAGGAGATGCTCAAGAAGCTCAAGCCCGACCGCTTCGAGGACATTGTGGCTGGCGTCGCACTTTATCGCCCGGGCCCCCTCGATGCGGGCATGGTTGAAGACTACATCGATCGCAAACACGGTCGAAAGAAAGTCGAGTATCCGCATTCCAAGTGCGGACCGATCCTCGAGTCCACCTATGGCGTCATCGTCTACCAAGAGCAGGTCATGCGTATCGCCGTCGACCTGTGTGGTTTCACCATGGGGCAGGCCGACAAACTCAGAAAGGCCATGGGCAAGAAAAAGGCCGATGTCATGGCCGAGATGGGTGCCAAGTTCGTCAAAGGCGCGGTCGACTGCAGTGGGTGGGAGGCAAAACCCGCCACCGAGCTCTACGAGCTGATCAAGAAGTTCGCGGGCTACGCCTTCAACAAGAGTCACTCTGCCGCCTACGCGGTTATCTCCTACCAAACGGCATTTCTTAAGACCTACTACCCGGTCGAGTTCATGGCGGCGCTCTTGTCCACAGAAATGCGAGCTCAAGAGAACGTTGTCAAATATATTCAAAGTGCTCGTGAGCATGGCATCGAGATCTTGCCCCCCGACGTTAACCTCTCCGAACGAGACTTCTCTGTGGTGCGTGTCGGAGATAAGGCCAAGATTCTATTTGGACTCGGAGCTGTCAAAGGGATCGGTGACGCCGCCATCGACAGCATCGTTCAAACTCGGGCCGACGGTACCTTTCGCTCGCTGTTTGGTTTCTGCGAGCGGGTCGACCTCAAACGGGTCAACCGCAAGGTCATTGAGGCGTTGGTGAAATGTGGCGCATTCGATTGTGTCGGCAAACCGCGTTCGCAGCTCTTCGCGGCTGTCGACAGGGCCCTGGAGGCTGGCCAGTCGGCGCAGAAAGACCGCCTCTCGGGGCAGACGAGTCTGTTTGCTGCCTTCGCTGCAGTCGACAACAGCAAAGATAGGGGCACCCCGACGAGCACCGTCGAAGAGGTCTATCCCGAGATCCATGAGTGGCTCGAGAAGGAACGCCTTGCCGCCGAAAAGGAAGCCTTGGGCTTTTACGTCAGTGGCCATCCTCTGGATGGCTTCGCCGCCGATCTTCCCCGCCTCTGCAGTGTCAACACCGCTCAGCTTGCGGCGATGGCCGACAAACCGAGTCAGCGTTTCAACGAAATCGCACTCGGCGGGGTGGTTACGGCCTTGCGTGAACGGCCGCTCAAGAATGGCAAGGGACGCATGGCCTTCATTACGATTGAAGACCTGCACGGGCATTGCGAAGTTCTCGTTTTCAGCAAAGTCTTCGGTGAGTGTGAGCACATCATCAAGGGAGACGACCCGATCTTGGTGCGCGGCGCTCCAATGCTCGAAGGCGATGAACGCGGCACCGAGGTGAAGATTCGGGCCACAGGTTTCGAATCGCTCTCGGAGGCGCGGGCCCGCAAGACCAAGCGAATGGAGATGGCCGTTCCCGTCTACGCCCTCAACAACGACAAGCTAGAACGCCTCAAGGAGTTGCTGGTTGCCAATCGGGGTGATATCCCTGCCCGTCTTACGATCACCAACCCCCACGTTTTTGAGACCGTTATTGCGTTGCCCGAGACCCTCAAGGTCAATCCTACCGATGAGTTGCTGATCCGTGTCGATCAGCTCTTCGGCCAGAAGGTCGTGCGATTGTCCTGAGGTTTGTCGCGAAAGACCCGGATCAGGATAAGCAAAACCGGGCCGAGAAACAGATCTGCTGCCAGGGCCATGATAACGGCCAGGCTCGCGAGCAAACCGAAGTTCGACAAAATGGCGAGGCCTGAGCTCAGGAAGATGCCGAAGCCCAGAGCCAGGATGATGGTGGTGAACGTCATGGCCTTGCCAACGTCCAACAAGGATCGCTGCATTGCCACGACGGGATCGTCGGTCAGGCCCAGGTTGTGCCGAAAGTGAGTGAAGTAGTGGATGGTATCGTCGACCACGATGCCGATGGCCACCGAGGCGATGATAGACGTGGCTGCATTGAGACCGAAATCGCCCCATCCCAAAAGGCCAATGACAGCGACGATCGGAAAGATATTGGGGATGATACTGACCAGTCCGCCTTTGATGCCAAATAGGACCATCATCAAAACGAGAATGACGGCGAAGGCGAGGAGGAGGCTGTAGATCATCGTCGAGGAAATAGCGCGGCTGACGGTGCTGGTGAGGATGTCGAAACCTGTTGTCGTCACTTTGGCACCCAGCGAAGATTGCACATGGGATTGCACGTCGGCGATGAGGGCATTGCGTTCCCGCTCGTTCATCTGCCGGGTGCGGATGGAAACGCGGGCGATGTCATACTCAGGGTTGACGACATCTTCCACGCCGTTACCGTCAGACATTTCAAATAGCAGCAATTCTTGCGCCACCTCCTGCCGAGTTTGCGGGATGACATACTGCGAAGCATCATCCCCGCGTAAGGCGCGGTTGATGAGCTTGACGTAGTCCGACAGAGAGCTGGTGCTGATGACTTTGGCATTCTCTTCGGCGTGCCGCTGCAAAGCATCGAGCTTGCGCAGCGTCTCGGGCTCTTTGGCAAATCCGGGGGCACCCCGCACCAACACTTCCAAACTCGAGACGCCCGCGAGGTGTTGATCGAGGAACTCAGCGTCCTTGCGGATGGTTGTACTCTCTTTGAAGTGGCGCAACATCGAGCCTTCGACGTGGATGAGTGGAATACCTGCCGCCGAGATGATGGTCGCCGCAAGAAAGACGAGGATGACCGCCTTGGGATGGCGCACGTTGTAACGGCCAATCGCGGCGAGGGTTCGGTCAAGGGAGCTCGGTTGTTCGTTGGAGATTGTTGGAGCAGGTACCAGCAACAGTCCGGTAGGAACGATGACCAACGAGATGAAGAAAACGCTGACAATGCCAAAAGCCGCGAACAGTCCAAGATTCTGGACCGCGAGAATAGAGCTCGTGGCGAGCGACCCAAAGCCGACCATGGTGGTAACAGCTGTGAATAGGCAGGGCTTGCCGGCTCGTTCAAATGTCGCAACGATGGCCGCCGCTCTGTCGGGCGTTTGGGCAGATTCAAGGCGGTAGTGACTCATCAGGTGAACAGCGGTGGCGACGCCGGTGGTCGTGATGAGGGCGAAAAGGGCGCTGGAGACGGGTGTCAGGGGTACGCCGAGCAAACCCTTGAGGCCGAGGGTCCAGCCTAGTCCCAACGACACCGAGACCACCGGCCAGATGACCGACGAGAATCGACGAAACAGGGCGAGAGTTGCCAGAGCCGTGAGAAGAAGTGATAGGGGAAAGAACCGCTTCATGTCAGCTTGCATCATCGCTTCGACCTCCCAGTTGGTGATGATCTCACCACCCACGTGGAAGGCCCTGCCGCTCGATTGTTGATGCCGGGCGGTGAGCTCCTGCAAAGCCGTGATGAATGTGCCCTGCTCCTCTTTGCCGCGGGTTTGCGCATCAAGCACCACCGCCATTGTGCGATGATCGTCCGAGAGCAAATGCCGTGTGACGAGTGGATTGTCCGCAATCCGCCGCATCAGCGCTGAGCGTTCGTCTGGGCTCTTTGTGGGCTCGGGCATCATCGGCACGATGTCGATGCCATCCGCGGTGCCACGAATATGATCGGCATTGACCAACGAGAGCACTTGTTCGACATGCGGCAGCCTCTCGAGCTCGGAGGTGAACGTCTTGGTGAAGCGGTGTTCTTCGGGGCCAAAGGGGTCCTCGACCGACCAAGCGACAACGGTGTAGTTCGTCGCAGAAAAAAGGCCCTTGAACTCCTTGTAGTCGATGAGAACCGGGTTGCTCGCGCTGAACCAGGTGGTCTCGTCCTCTTTGGTTTCGAGCCGAGGCAAACCACGTCCGAGGATGACACTGATGACGGCGATCAGTGCCACGAGGGCAAAACGGGTGCGCAGAATGAATTGACCAAAAGTACGCATGGGCGGCGAGTTAAGTATCACGAGAGCAGGGGCGAGGCCATCTGCTCGCTGCCTGCCGCTGCCGTGCCTGCCGCTGCCTGCTGCTGCCTGCCGCTGCCTGCCATGCCTGCGGGTCTGCGTCTCAGGAGAAAATCTTCTCCCCGGGTGCAGAGGCCTCGGCGGCGTCCGCCTCAAAGTCGCGGTGTGGGGCGCTCGCTTTGTTCAATGCCCGCTCTCGATACCATTCGTGTGCGACGATCATGCTCATGACCTCATTGGTGCCAGTCCAGATGGACGCGAGGCCGAGGTCGCGGACGATCCGCTCGATGGGAAAGACGTTGGTGTAACCAATACCTCCCATGACCTGCATGGCATGACGAGCCACCTGTTGGCAGTTCTCTGTTACCAGCTTCTTTGTTTCACTCACGAGTCGCCGAATGCGGGCCGGATCCGCTCCAGCGTCCACCGCGCGGGCAGTGACGTAGACCATGGCGCGAGCGGCGTCGAGTTGGATCGCGGACTCGGCAATCTGGAAACTCACGCCCTGAAAGCGATTGATCGGTTGGCCAAAGGCCTTGCGCTTCTGCGTGTAGTCGGTGGCTACCTCGAGGGCAGGGCGGGCCGCGCCTATGGTCATCGCCGCAGTACCCAGGCGCTCGGGGATCATCATGGTGTTAAAGACTGCGATGGCACCGTTGACCGTTCCGACAACGTTGCCTTTGGGGATGTGGACATCCTTGAAGACAACACGTCCGGCGCCGCCGCCGCGGCAGCCCATGAGTCCGTAGAGATAATCGACCGTGACCCCGGGGCCGCGGTCGACAATGAAGCAGGTGAGTGCCTTCTCCCCCGGAGTGTCTGGGTTTGGGTCAGTTCGTGCATAGGCGAGAAAATAGTCAGCTCCCTCGGCGCCGACGATGAATCGTTTTTGGCCGTTGAGTACGAAGCCGTCGCCGTCTTCGAGAGCCGTGGTGGTGGTGCCGAAAAAGTCGGAGCCGCCGCGGGGCTCGGTGAGGCACTCCGCGGCAAACTTCTCACCACGCAAAAGGGGGGTGACATACTTGGCTCTTTGAGCGTCCGTGCCGTGTTGCACGATGGCGTCGCAGACGAGCTCGGCACCGACGCCAAAGACGCAGGCGAAGATGTAGCCGAGGGTGCCGACCTCCTCCATCACTGCACAGGTAGTCACCCAGTCGAGGTCACGACCGCCCCATTTGCGCGGATAACGACAACCTAACAGATTGCGCCGTCCTGCCTCCTGGAGAAATTCTTTGGGGAACTGGATCTCGTCCTTGTCCATGGCGAGGATCATGTCCCGAGGAACCCAGCGAACCAGCTCTCGAGCTTCTTCGCGGATCTGTTTGGCCTTGTCATCGAGCAGGTGGTCGAGCATGCATGGTCTCCGTGGTTCGTGGATGGGCCTCGCGGGGATCCAGCATAGGCGGATCGCGGCAGCCGATCCAACTGCAACACGAAAGCCCCCTTGTCAGCGGTGCCTGTCATCCCAACATTATCCTCCTGGGGATGTCGGCTGACCTTTTTCGATCGAACGTCACCAAGTTGGCTCGAACAGCGAGCATGTACTCCATGGGGAAAGACCATGTTTGATGGATTTCGTTCACTTCCTGATGTCGACAAGGATGAAACCCACGAGTGGGTGGAAGCCCTTGACGACATTGTTCACACAGACGGTCGAGCGCGCGCGAGTTACGTGGTGCGAGAGGTGCTGTCGCGCGCCCGCGAGCTCAACATTGGCCTGTCTGAGTTGTTGCAGACGCCGTACATCAACACCATCCTGCCGGAGGACGAGCCCGAATTTCCTGGTGACGAGGTTATGGAGAAGCGAATTCGACGCATCATTCGTTGGAATGCCATGGCCATGGTGACCCGGGCTAACCTGCGTTTCGGTGGACTCGGTGGCCACATTTCCACCTATGCATCGTCTGCGAGTCTCTACGAAGTGGGATTCAATCACTTCTTTCGCGGCAAAGATGCGCCCGGCGGTGGCATCCTTTGCTGCCGCCGCCACCAGTCTTGCCACACATGGCAAAACCATGATCCCCTTCTACATCTTCTATTCGATGTTCGGCCT
>MGST01000140.1:0-603 GCA_001798605.1 Deltaproteobacteria bacterium RIFOXYA12_FULL_58_15
GCTTGTCTGCCTCGACGACCTTGTCGAGGCTCTCGCGAATGGTTAGGTCAGACAAGGACAGAATTCGTGCGGCGAGGTATGCCGCGTTCTTGCCGCCGGCGGCACCCACGGCCATGCAGCCCACAGGCACGCCTCCAGGCATTTGTGCAATGGCGAGCAGGGCGTCAAATCCCTGCAGCGCCCCAGCGGCGAGAGGTACCCCGAGGACCGGCAGACGGGTATATGCGGCAACAACCCCTGGAAGGGCCGCAGCCATGCCGGCGGCAGCGATGACAACCTTGACGCCGCGTGGCTCGAGTCCCTTGACGTAGGTTACGAGCTCATCGGCGGTGCGGTGGGCCGAGAGGACTCGCGCTTCGTGGGTTATGCCAAAGGCGTCGAGCGCTTTGCGACAGGGCACCATGGCCGACTCATCTGAGGCGGAGCCGACGATTAGACTGACGAGTGGTTTGTCTGACATTGTTACCTTCGACTTTCAACTCTCTGGGTCAACGCCAATATCGCGACGAAAATGCTTGTCTGCGAGCGCCACCAGCTCGACACCTGCATACGCGAGCTCGCGGGCCATGGCAGCATTGGCTCCGCGAGCGACCACCGCCGCGA
>MGST01000140.1:663-2997 GCA_001798605.1 Deltaproteobacteria bacterium RIFOXYA12_FULL_58_15
AGCGATCCGCCGTAGCAAACTCACCATCGACAGCGATGAGGTCGCCCTTGCGCGGCGAGTCGGGATATCCCGTTGCCGCTATGACGATGGCGCAGGTTGGTCGTGGGTCGACCTTGACCTCAACCTCTGCGAGCTTGCCAGTCGCGGCAGCCTGACAGATCTTCAAGAGATTACCCGGCATCAATCGCGGCAACACCGCCTGGGCCTCAGGGTCACCCAAGCGAACGTTGAACTCCAATACCTTGGGGCCGTCTTTTGTCAGCATCAACCCGGCAAAGAGAAAGCCGACAAACGGAGCGTGAGCTTGGGCGAGGGCCGCCAAGATCGGGTCGATGATGCTCTGCTTGACCGTAGCGACCCAATGGCTATCGATCATTGGGTTGGGGCTGATTGCGCCCATGCCACCGGTGTTTGGACCTTGGTCTCCGTCATTGAGACGTTTGTGATCCCGTGCGTGGGGTAGGGCAATGGCCGTCTTCCCATCACAGGCAAAGAACAACGACGCCTCGGTGCCGACCAGCCGCTCTTCGAGGACGATGACTTTCCCAGCGTCGCCGAGCTTGCCATCCAACAGCTCGCGGCCGATGCGAGCGCACGCATCAAAGCCCTCAGGTAGGTACACGCCTTTGCCCGCAGCGAGGCCATCGGCCTTGATGACCGGCACTTTCGCGAAGGTCGTGAGCGCCTGCTCGAAGGCAGCGGGGTTGTCGACGATGGCGTATTTTGGACCGGGCAGTTGGGCCTTGGTGCACAGCTCCCGCATGAAACCCTTGGAGCCTTCGAGACGCGCCGCGACCTGGCTCGGCCCACAACAGGGGATGGATACCTCTGCGAGGGCATCGCCGAGGCCCATAACCAAAGAAGCCTCCGGCCCAGGGACCACGAGGTCAATGTCTTGGTCTTGGGCAAACTCGACGAGGTCGGCAATGTCTTCGGCATCAATGTCGATGTTTCGAGCGTGCTCACCGGTGCCGCCATTTCCCGGCGCCGCAAAGATCTCGATATCTTCGGCGCTCGCCAATGCGCGGCACAGTGCATGCTCCCGCCCACCGTTGCCAACGACCAAGACCTTCATGCCTCACTCCATCCTCCATCGAAGGAGGGCAGAAAACATCAGTGCCGAAAGTGCCGACGGTTGGTGAACACCATGACCAAGCCGAGGGCGTTGCACGCGGCAATGCTGTCCTCGTCGCGCTTGGAACCACCGGGTTGAGCGATGCCGACAACGCCGGCCGCTGCGGCGAGCTTGACGCAGTCATCGAAGGGGAAGAATGCATCGGATCCGAGAAACGCTCCCTTGCAATGCTCACCGGCCTTCTTGATCGCATGCTCTGTGGCGTCGACGCGACTCATTTGGCCTGTGCCGGCACCGCGCAGGGCGCGGTCCTTGGTGATGGCGATGGCGTTCGACTTGAGCGCTGCGACGGCGCGCATGGTGAAGGCGAGCTCTTCGAGCCAACCGGTCTCAAGTTTCTTCTCGGTGACCACCTCCCAGGCCGTCGGATCGGTTGGGCCCACGTCGACCTCTTCGACCAACATGCCGCCACCGATGCGGTGGGCATGCCAACGCGGCATCGGGTCGCCCTTGGGCACGCGCAGCAGGCGAAGGTTTGTGCGCTTGGCCAGTGCCTCCAGGGCTTCGCGGGTGAACTCTGGCGCTGCGATGCACTCGACAAACAGCTTGGTCTCTTTGATCTTGGCGACGGTGTGAGCCTCGAGCGGCGTATTGAAGCCAATCACCGAGCCAAACGCGGACACCGGATCGCCGGCGAGGGCGTGCTCGAAGGCTTCGAGCTGACTAGCACCCTCTGCGAGCCCACAGGGGTTGGTGTGTTTGATGATAGCGCAGCCTGGGGTGCCAAGACCCGACACGGTGCGGTAGGCACCGTCCATGTCGATGAAGTTGTTGTAAGAGAGGGACTTGCCTGCGAGCAACTCGCCTCGCGCGACGCCGCGGTCCTCACCCTCACACAGGTACAGAAAACCGCGTTGATGGGGGTTCTCGCCATAGCGCAGTTCTTCGCTGCGGACGAAACCTTCGAGCCGTGCGGGGAGGGGAGCGGCGTCTTTGCTGTCGGCAAACTGCGTCTCGCCCCAGTTGGCGATGGCGGTGTCATAGGCGGCGGTGAGTTGGAATGCTTTGACGGCAAAAAGGCGGCGCATCTTCTCTGTGACAGTGCCGGTGGATTGGATCTGCTCGATGACCGCGGCGTAGTCGGCGGGGTCGGTGAGGACCGTCACCCCCCCATCGGCGTTTTTGGCCGCAGCGCGAATCATGGTCGGACCACCGACGTCGATGTTCTCGATGAGCTTCTCGCGAGTGGCCCCGGAGGC
>MGST01000140.1:3082-8874 GCA_001798605.1 Deltaproteobacteria bacterium RIFOXYA12_FULL_58_15
TCCTTGCGACGATCGGCGAGAATGCCGGCGTGAATTTTGGGATGCAGGGTTTTGACCCGCCCGCCCATGATTTCCTTGGCACCCGTGAAGGTCGATACCCGCATGACCGACAGGCCGGCCTCTTCGAGAGTGCGAGCGGTTCCACCCGAGGCCAAGATTTCAACGTCGGCCGCAGCGAGTGCCTTGCCGAAATCGATGAGGCCGGTCTTGTCAAAAACAGAGATGAGAGCACGTCTCACCTTGCCGTTCTCTGGTTTGTCGTGGGTCATGTTGGTTGTCCGTGAGCTTGGGCGTCGTGTTCGCGGCTCAAACGATCGATGAACAATCGCACTGCCCGCGGGTAAATGACGTGTTCAACTTCTTCGAGGATGCGCGACGCGAGGCCCTCGGGCCCCTCGTCACCACGTACCTCGATGGAGCCCATCAAGATGGGTTTGCCCGTATCCACACCCTCGTCGACGAAGTGGACCGTGGCACCGGCGACCTTGGCACCCGCCTCCCATTGTCGCTCGGCGGCATGGATGCCGGGGTAATCGGGGAGGAGGGCCGGGTGAATGTTGATGACCTGACCTGTGAACTGGCGCAGGAAAAACGGTGAAAGAATGCGCATGTAACCGGCGAGCAGGATGTGATCGATACCCGCTCCCCACAGGGCGGCGAGCACTCTGCGCTCATGTTCCTCACGTGCGATGCCATGGCTCGGGATGCACAGGGTGGCGACGCCGTGCTCGGCCGCCTTGTCGAGGACGGCGGCCCCCTTTTTGTCGGAAATGACCAACCTGAGCTTCGCCGGAATGAAGCCGCTCGCGAATGCCTGCATCAAGGCGACGGCGTTCGAGCCACGCCCCGAGGCGAGGACAGCGAAGTGGATGTCGCCTGTGTCAGGCAAGGACCACCTCGGGAACTGTTCCTTTCTCGATCACACCAACCTTGCGCCAGTCGCTACTGAGGCTCTGGGCCGCCTCCGCTTTGTTTGGCGAGAGAATGACGAGAAAGCCCAGGCCCATGTTGAAGGTGCTGAGCATTTCTTTTTCAGTGACGTTGCCGGTCTCGGCAATGAGCCCGAAAATGGCGGGCCGCTCAAAGCTGCTCTTGTCGATCACCATGCGCTGCTCGTTGGCGAGAAGCTTGACGCCGCGGCCGGTCAGTCCGCCGCCGGTGATGTGTGCGGCTGCCTTGAAGCCCACCTCGGAATGGAGTTGCAGCACAGGGTCTACATACAGCGCCGTGGGCTCAAGCAACTCTGCGCCTGCGCTCTGACCGAGGGACGCCACGGGCTCATTGACCCCGAGACCGCCGCGCTCGAACAACGCCTTGCGCGCCAAGGAAATGCCATTGGAGTGAACCCCCGACGACGGCAGGCCCAAGACAACGTCACCCACCGCCACATTGGGCTCAGGCAAACGTTTTCCATCGACAATGCCAACGGCGAACCCTGCAATGTCAAAGTCCCCCGGGGGATAGAGGCCGGGCATCTCGGCTGTCTCGCCGCCGATGAGGGCGCAACCCACGACCTGGCAGGCGCGGGCAATGCTGGCGACGACCTCCTCAAGGACTCGGGGCTCGAGCTTGCCACTCGCGAGGTAGTCGAGAAACAAGAGGGGCCTGGCACCGAGAGGTAGCAGATCATTGACGCTCATGGCGACGAGATCTTGGCCGAGGCCCGAGTAGTCACCGACGTCACGGGCCACCATCAGCTTGGTACCGACGCCATCGCAGGTCACAGCGATCAGCGGATCGAGAATGCCGTCGAGATTGGGACGGAACAGGCCAGCGTAGCCGCTCGGGTGCTTGACCACCCCGGCGGTGTGGGTGGCTCTCGCCAAGCCGGTAATGGTTTCTACCAAGAGGTCGGCACCGGCGATGTCAACGCCAGCGTCTTTGTACGAAAGGTGGTCGCTCGGGGGCCGGTTCATACTGGGTAGTCTCCCGTCATGCAGCCGAAACAGAACGATGCGTTCGAGGTGGCCTGTTTGAGCGCATCGACGCTGAGATAGCGCAGGTTGTCGGCACAGAGGGATCGTTCAACCTCGGCGACACTTGTGTGTCGGTTGATAATGAGCTCCCCGTAGGATGGCGTGTCGATGCCCAGATAACAGGGCCAGCCAAGTGCCGGTGAGGCGACGCGCAACCAGACCTCTCGCGCCCCAGCTTCGCGAACCATCTGGACGATCTTGCGCGATGTATTGCCGCGGACGATCGAGTCATCGACCAGAAGCACGCGCTTGCCCTCGACCATCTCTCGGACAACGGAGAGCTTGAGACGAATGGAATGGGTCCGGGAGTCCTGATCCGGCAGGATGAAGGTGCGACCCACGTAATGGCTGCGCAGGATCGCCATCTCCAGAGGAATGCCGCTCTCACGGGAGTAACCGATGGCCGCCGGAACGCCCGAGTCAGGCACGGGGACGACGATGTCGGGTCGTGCGCTTAGCCCCTCCTCGGCATCCCCAATGGCCAGCTGCTGCCCCATGCGCACCCGGGCGCTCTGCACGGCCTGGCCGAACACCACAGAATTGGGTCGGGCAAAATAGACCAACTCGAAGACGCAGGGTGCGAGCGGCCCCGGCTCGAGCAGCAACGTGCGTCTAAAGCCGTTGGGGGTAATCTCCACCAACTCGCCGGGGGTCACCTCGCCGATGTACTTGGCGTCCAGGGCGTCGAGGGCACAGGTCTCCGAAGCGGCCACGAAGCCGTCGCCGGTCTGACCAAGAACCAGGGGGCGGATACCGCAGGGGTCGCGAAGGGCAAACAGCCGGCCCTCCAGGAGGATGACCAAGGAGTAGGCACCCTGCACCCGTGAGGCCATGAAATGCAGGGCCGTTTCCAGGCTGTCCGCCCCGGAGCGTGCCATCAGATGGACCATGAGCTCTGTGTCCATGCTGGTGGAAATCAAGGAGCCCCGGGACTCCAGATCCCGTTGTAGGGCAGCCTGGTTCTTCAGGTTGCCGTTGTGACCGATGGCCATGTGGCCAAAGGGTAGGGTAGCGACAAACGGCTGGATGTTCTCGGTGCGATCCGAAGGCACGGTGGAATAGCGGACGTGTCCAATCCCCATGTTCCCCGTCAGTCGCTCGACCTTGTAGGTCGGCAGGCTCTCGGCCACCAGGCCCCTGCCCTTGAGGAAGTGCATGCCGTCGGCGTCCCAAGTGGCGATACCGGCACCCTCCTGACCGCGATGTTGCAATGCAAACAATCCGCGATGGACGAGACCAGCGGCGGGCTGCTCCTTACGACAGACGGCGACAACGCCACACTCCTCCCGCATTCCCCGTTGCTCAGGTGACGATGGGCACGCTTGCCGTGGGTTGGGTGACATGTGCATGGGCTCTTTCGCGGGGTGTGCCGGCAATGCCGCGACCAGGACCCGTTGTCAAGGGGATTCGATCCTTAAAAATTACTTCATGCTGGTTATTATAGAAATCCTCTAAATCATCGTATATTAGCACTTAATTCGTTACATGTCGCTGCTGTGTCGACGACCGGTGTCCTTTTGCGATCGCGATGTTTTCACCGTTCAAACTACCCCTTTCAGTTGTTTGCAATACCGACGATAATGGCGATGCTTTTGTGCCAACCAATCGGAGCGTAAATGAAGACGTTGACGTGGAGCGAGGGGGGCGATCCTACACACCTGTGCGAAGAGCTTGCGGCGGTCATCGAATCGGGCGGTTTGGTCTGTTTGCCCTGCGCGGGCAGCTACCGGATCGTTGCAGATCTCACCAACGCCGATGCTGTCATGGCCCTGATGCAGTCCAAGAGTCGCGTACACGAGGCTCCGGTTCTTGTCTTTGTTTCCAATGACGCCAAGGTACAAAACGCTGGCCACGCCGATCCCCAAGCCCTGCACCTCGCCAAGCAACTGTGGCCCGAGCCGCTGACCATTCGCGTCAAGCCCCACCCAGATCTGCCCGGCAAGGTGCTCAAACAACTGGGCGGGAAAAAGAGCAAATTCGGAGTGCGGGTGCCCGCCGATGGCTTGATGCGGGCATTGGTCGACAAGGTGGGCAATCCCCTGTTGGTCAGCAGCGCCAACCGTGAGCGCAAATCGGGAGAGAGCTCACCAGCCCAGATTCGCAAGAACTTCGCCGCAAGAATCGACGTTTTTGTCGACCAGGGTGATCTCAAACCCCAGGCACCATCCACCGTGATCGACGTCAAAGATGGCAAGGTCGTCGTCGAAAGGCAGGGGGCTATTAGTGCTGAAATGCTAGACAAACTGGTTCAAGCCGCCGTTTGAATTCGAGTTGGTGGGGTAGTCCACAGAATCGGCAATGGCTGATATCCACGGGATCAACCCACGCAACTCGTTGGACGTTCTGCCGAAACAATCATGGGACGGGTGTAGCTGTCCGTAGGCAGCACTTTTGCGGCCAATGGGTCCGTGCCGTGATGCAATGGCGGAATTAGCGCATTTTCGATTGCTGCGAGTATGGCGCAGTATTTGCACAATTGGCTCCCGTGAATTGAATTGATCGTGAATTGAACTGATTAAGGATGGCAAAGATGAAAACGACCTGCGCACTGATCATATCGGTTGCTGCCTTGTTTTCCGTGGCGTGCACAGAAGACGACCCGAACCCGTATGTCCCGATCTACCATGGTGATGGGACCGGAGGGGACACGAGAATTGGCGACCACGACAACAGTGACGCCAATCACGGCGATGCCCATCAGGGTGACGCCCATCACGGTGACGCCAATCAGGGTGACACACATCACGGTGACGCAAACGGCGGCGATTCAAGCGAGCTCGGTTTCGCCATTCGGGTGCCACAGTTGCGCACCGTCCCGTGCGACGGTGCCAGCGAGAGCTTCTGGGATGTCGATTACGTCTGTCAGATCGACAACAGCACGCTCGACGTGGAAGTCTATTTCCAGGCAACGCCCAATGGGTGCGTAAACGCCTTGGTCCCAAGGCCCACCCTCACCACCCAGGCCTGGGTCAAGACCGCCACTGGTGTGCAGCAGACGACTGGCAACTACGATTGGGGCGGCAATCACCACGTCGAAGCGCTCCATTTCCTGCTTGACGGCACTCTCTATGGGATTTGGCACTCTTCCATGGTTTTCGGGGGGCGCGTCTGCGCACCCCCGGATTGCCTGAGAGTGTGTCAGTCGGGGGCCACGGTGGATACCTGCGGCGTTTATGACACCTTTGCCACTGACGGCTGCACCCGCGAATCTGGCGGGCCACCGCCACCCTTGCCGGTCATTTGCGTCCCAGTGGCGGCCAACGGCAGCGTTCCACCGTTTTTGGACCCTTGGCAGGCCCAGGTGAGCGACCCGAGCTTCCCGCTTCTGCCATGCCCGGGGGACCTGGGGCCATGATGACCACTAACGTCAATTCCAACACCCACTCCAAGGTGGGAGCACCGGCCGTTGTTCTGTTTCTGGCATTGCTGGGCGTTGGTTGTCCTAACGATGTCGAGCCTTGCGGCAACCGCACCGCGACTGTCGAGGTGACCGGTGCCGTCGATGGCATGCCCCTCGGCGACTTTTTGGCGGTCTTTTCCAGTGATGGGGATGCCGCGATCGAACTCGCCCATTGTCCCGAGTCGAGCGCAAACGTCGCCTGTGACGCTGGCACAGCCACACTGGGCAGGGCCCCGAGTCCCCTCGAGGTGGTGGCAAAATCACGCGGGTATCGCGGCAAGATTGTCGCCGAGTCCGCTCGCACCCAAGCCACCCAGAAGCATTGCGCCAAGGACGCCAACCTCACGCTTGCCCTCGAGCCGTTGGCTGCCTTTGCGCAGACCGAAGATTACAGGACCGGTTTTTCCGCCGACTTG
>MGST01000140.1:9051-10702 GCA_001798605.1 Deltaproteobacteria bacterium RIFOXYA12_FULL_58_15
CTCGGTCGCGCCATCTCCCTCGCAGACTACGAGGCGCAAACGTACTTTGGGGAACAAAGGCAGGGTATGGCTGGCACCGTGGTCTTCTATCCCGGACGGGCAGCCACGAGCCGCTTCCTCGCCGATCCCAACGCTGCCCAGGGAGCCGTAGCGGGCGATACCGTCGACGTCAGCTCGCCCTTCACCTTGGAGTTTTTCCCGAGCGACAATCTCACCCCGGCTCAGGCGCAGGTCGCGCACCGACTCATCGAAGAGAGGATGCTGTTCGTGCCCTTGTCGGGCACGAGCCATCGCCTGTTCTACGTCCCGGCGACCAGCACCCACGAGCGCGCCCTCGCAGAAGAAGGAGGGGACGGACAACGCCTCTTTGCCAAGTGGCACGCGGCATGGATGAGCCGCGAAGAGCTGCATGGCGGCATTACCATGCAGCTGCTCAACCCCGGCAAGGCGTGTGGCACCTTGAGCTACGTGAGCCCAGACGACTTGCAAACCATGCCGGTGTCCTTGCGCGACATCCTGTTGCTGAGCCGGCTCCCCAACGAGGTGCCGTTGGTCGGCGGCACAATCTCCGAGGAGCTACAAACCCCGTTGGCGCATGTCAACGTTGCGGCGCGGGCGCGCGGCACTCCCAACCTGGCCCTCATCGACGCGTCCACAGACGCGCGGGTGCAACCCTTCATCGGTGCCCTGGTGTGTTTTGAGGTGAACCAGAGCGGTTTCGAGCTCTACGAAGTGTCCCTCGCTCTGGCCGAAGCCTATTGGGCAACCCTCACCCCCCCCGATCCCTTTGTCCCCGTGGCCGATCTCACAACCACCGGTCTGTTGGACTTTGCCGATCTCGGTTTCCCCGACGCCAACGTCGTGGGTGCCAAGGCGGCAAACATCGCTGAGCTCCACAATATGCTCGGTGACACCACCCCTGATGGCTTTGCCATTCCGTTCTACTACTACGACCAGTTTGTCCGCGCCGCGACCGTCGACGCGGCGGACTGCGCTGGGGCCCATGCGAACTGCCTGGCGGAGGGTAGGGCGACGCCTGCCTGTGAGGCGGCGACCTCGCTGTGTGAAAGCTCGGCAGGGGCGTCAGCCACCGTGGTCGAGCACATTGACACCCTTCTTGCCGATGCGGACTTCGCCACCGACACCCTGATGCGCGAGGCGGCCCTCAATGGCCTGCGGTACACCATGCACCACACCGACCTCAGAACCGAGACCGATGCGGTCTTGGCAGATTTCGCCGCGGCCCTCGACAACAAGGTCTTTGCTCTTTGCGGCAACCAACGGGTGCGTCTGCGCTCGAGCACCAACGCCGAGGACCTCGAAACCTTCTCGGGCGCAGGTTTGTATCGCTCTGTCTCTGCGCAAATGGGCACGGACGAGCCGCCCTCCGCAGAAGTGCGCAAGGTCTGGGCAAGCGTCTGGACCTTCATGGCCTTCGAGGAACGCGAGTACTGGAACATCGATCACCGAGCCACCAAGATGGGGGTCGCCGTACACCGCTCCTTCCCCGATGAAGATGCCAACGGCGTCCTCATCACCCAAAGCATTGCAAATCCAGCAATCAGCGGCTTCTATGTCAACGTGCAACTCGGAGAAGAATCGGTCACGAACCCGGTAGGCGGTATTCTCCCCGAGGTTTTCACCGTCATCC
>MGST01000140.1:10737-11116 GCA_001798605.1 Deltaproteobacteria bacterium RIFOXYA12_FULL_58_15
TACTCGAGCCTGTCGCCACAAACCCCTGTGATGACCGACGCCGAGATCCTCACGCTCTTCGATGCCTCCCGCGAGGTTGCCCAACATTACGCTGTGTTGTATGGCGAAAACCCGGCGACCTTCGCCCTCGATATGGAGTTCAAGCTCATCCCGCCCAACCGGACTCTCATTGTCAAACAGGTCCGCCCGTATTTCCAGCGGTGAATCAGTCTCCCCGAAGTGGTCACCACGTCAGGTGTAAAGAATCAACGACGTGCCAACGAACGGCTCTGCTCCTGTGCAAGTGTAACTATGCGAAACATCAGCATGAAATAGAATGGCGTCGGCGGGGCCAAGCTCGAAGGTCTCCCCAGGTACATTGAGAACGAGCGTACCCTTG
>MGST01000141.1 GCA_001798605.1 Deltaproteobacteria bacterium RIFOXYA12_FULL_58_15
TGATACTTGCCCGCCTGGACGAACGAGAGCCGGTGCTGCGTGAGGATTTCCAGGCAATCGCGACGCTCGAATACACTCCCACCTACGACCAGACAGAGAGACGGGTCAGAGAATACCTGGTCTCGCTGGCTTGAGCACTGGCGGGGGGATGCATGCGCCGTGATCCCTGTGAAATCTACGAGCAGAATCAGCCTCCAGAATCCCATCGAGCCATTCCTCCAGATTGAACTCACGCGGCCAGCCGCAGGATCTCCTTCAGATCCCGCTGCAGGGCCGGGCGCTGGTTATCCAGAACGTCCTGCTTCATCTGCATGATGATCCCTTTGACGATGGCGGCCTTGTTGAGCCCGCTGCTCTTCTCGAGTTGCTGGAGGCGCTCGTGCAGCTCGTCGTTGAGCCTTGCCGAGAAGCGTGCAGTCGCGCGGCCCTTGGCCTCGACCGACGCGGCGAGCGCGGGCAGCCGGTTTCGTAGGCCTGTCGTTTCCGAAACCCGCTGGAGGTAGAACCGAAACAGCACGGCCGCGCAGTCAGGGCCGAAGCCGAGCTCGTGGCACGGTGGCGGCACCGGGCGCCGCGCAGGGGCGGCGCGCCTCACCCGGCCTCACGAATCCGATCTTGGTCTTCTGCCCGAATGACGGTATGTTCGCGCCGTGGCTGGAGATAGGTGTCGCACCAAAGAAGCATCTTACAATCTCTTCGCAGATCGACTAAACCCGAGCGATGCTAGGCGTATTGCACGGTTTTTATTTGGACGGATCGCGAAGTAACATCTGGACCCGAGAGATGGTGGCGGCAGCATGCCGTCTAGGGCGTGACGTACACCTGATCTGCCAAGAGAACCATCCCGAGAAGTATGACTTCATTTCTCAAGCGTATCGCTATCCGCCCGACGGCGAACCCGTCACCTTCTGGGAAGCGCAGACGCCCTACCCTGGCAAGGTGATCCTCCACAAGCCACAACTGAGCGAAGTCCTGCCGGTATTTGTCAAAGAACACTACGCGGAGTTTTCCCGTCCGACGCCAATGCCGAAGCTGTCGGACAAAGACCTCGAAGACTACATCAACCGAAACGTTGCCGTCGTAACTCGAGTCATTCGCGCGCACGGATTGACAGCGTTGCATGCCAATCATGCCGTGCTCATGCCCACGGTGGCACAGAAGGCTCACGCCGAAACCGGCGTGCCGTATGCTGTGATGCCCCACGGCGCTGACATCGACTACGGCGTTTTGCGTGACCCTCGCATGATGGCACTCGCAGCGGACGCTCTGGCCAGTGCGGCAGCAGTGCTTTGTGTCGGTTCCCCATTGCGCCATCAGATCCTGGACGTGTTCGCTTCCGTACCCAATCTGAAACAACGCCTGGTTGAACTGCCCCTCGCGGTCGACACCACCACGTTCGCGCCCCTCGAGCCCGCGCAGCGTCATGCGGCCGTTTCGGCCATGACAGAGGATCTCAACGACTTACGTCGGGGCCGACCGTTGGGCATGGACCACACCCACGTGTTGCCCAACGCTCCACACCGGGAAAAACTCCAGGGTTACCTCGAGAGAGAGTCTGACTATTGGAGCGAGGCACCAGACGCCGGTCTTGAGGATCGCTTGGAGATGGTCAATTGGAACTCAGATGAGGTCATTGTCTTTGTGGGTCGATTGAACGCTGCCAAGGGAGTTGTCGCCATCGTGATGGCGTTCCCCGAGATCCTACGCCAAGTGCCGAATGCGCGACTGGTCATCGTCGGAAGCGGTCCTGCCCGCGAAGTCCTGGAGATCTTGGTGCACGCCCTCGCAAAGGGCCGACACGACTGGATCGAAGCCATCCTTCGCTGGGGGTCGGTGTTGGAGGACGCCCAGTGGCCGGAGGCCTGGAGCTACTGGAGCCAACTCAAACGCCAGCGCCGCGTTCAAGAGTACCTCGATTGTGCCCGACAAATGGCTGAAAGCCGCATTCTCTTCACCGGCCACCTCGCCCACAAACAGCTCAAACGCCTCTTGCCCTGTTGCAAGGTGTCGGTCTTCCCTTCCCTAATTCCAGAAACAGGTCCACAGGTTCTTCTCGAGGCGCTCGCCTGTGGAACATGGCCCATCGCCACCTACCACGCCGGGACGAGAGCCATCATCGATGCCTGCGCGGAGGTCATCGATCCCAAAGCCGCAGAAACGATGAAGCTCCGCCGCGGAGTAGAAAACGTGGTGGCAGACATCGCCCGAGCTGTCCCCGTCGGGTTAGCCAATGCAAGTCAACACCGCGCCGCCCTGCGCGAGCTTGCCGTTCAACGCTTCGACTGGCGCGCGGTCGCAGAGCGTTGGCTGGCAAGCTTGGGCCACATGTCAGATGTTCCACCCGCAACTACTGTGGAACCCAAGTCCGTACCATCGACGCCATCGGATCAACCGGAAAAAACGGAACAAACGGAACAAACAGAACAAACGGAACAAACGGATCAACCGGATCAATCGGATCAATCGGGTCGACCGGATCAAACGGATCAATCGGATCAATCGAACTGAAGAACAAACACACCACTTTAATAACAATATTATTTGCTATATGAGAACAAAAGTGTACTTATAGTAGTGTGAAATGCCATCTACAAATTCACCACGGGGGTTCGTGGCACCCCGTGGCAGAGCTCGAATCGGTTGGCGATTCGGTGGTTGAGGGCCACCGGGGGCGCGTCCATTTCACCTACGACGACGATTATGCACTGCAACACCTGGGGGCAAGGGATCATCGGGCTGCCTCGTGTTGCCTGCCCGTCGACTTCGACGTGCACACCGGCAGCCCATGGCCGGCCTTCATGCTCGACATCCTGCCCGCTGGAGCCGCTCGCAGAACATGGGTCGCGGCCTTGCGCCTCAAAAATGACGAATCCGCCGACTGGCAACTCATCTTGCGGGGTGCCAGCCATCCACCTGGCAACCTGCGAGTGTTGCCGAGCGAGCCGCCGCCATCGTCGGCGCAAGGGTTCACGCGTGCACAGGTGGGCAGCCGCGATCCGCAATTCGTCGAGTACGCCTACGAGCATCGCGCTGGCGTGGCCGGCACCAGCGGCGCACATGGAGAGTCGCCGAAGTTCTTGCTCACCGAAGCTCTGGACGGCCTGTTGCATGCCGATGGCGCTCTCGCAGATGCGCAGGCCAAGAGACATTGGTTGGTCAAGTGGCCGCGCAGCAATCGCGACAGCGACCGCCAAATCTTGCGCAACGAGTCAGCGTACTTGCATTTCGCCAACAGGATGGGATTGCGCGTTCATGCCGAGCCAGTGTTCGAGGATGACACCCTGTACGTCAAACGCTTCGATCGCCACGTCACCTCCGACGGCGTCGAGCGCTATGGACTCGAATCACTGTGCTCCCTCGCTGGCGTCGCCGCCTATGGTGCCCGCATCCCCCAGGAACGTCTGGTACAAGCACTCGCCGACTTCTCCACCAATCCTGACGCCGACATCATCGAGCTGGTGAAACGAGACATATTGAGTGTCGCACTCGGCAACACCGACAACCACGCACGCAACCAAGCCCTGCTCAAAACCACCGATGGAGCCATGCGTTTGTCCCCCCTATTCGACTTTGCCCCAATGTTCCTAGACGAGTCCGGTATTCCCCGTTGTTGCCGTTGGACCGCCGTCGAGTCGATGGGTTTCCCCTCCTGGCCCGGGGTCGTAGACATGGTCGAGCCTCTCATGGCCGACCCAGTGCCCTTACGACCCGCATTGCGGATCATGGCCGATGGCCTCAGCGACGCCCCCGAGCTGCTGCTGGAATGTGGTGCCGACTCCATGCTCGTTGAGCGTTTGCGCCGACGTATCGAAGACGTTCGCTGCAGCTTGCACGACATCGAGCCTGTCAGAAAGAGCCGCCCATGAAGCCGGCCAAAGACACTGTCACCGCCCGCCGGGACCTGTTCGCAGAAATGGAGCGCGGCGAGTTAAGCATGGTCGACACCATCCGTCGGGCCCGGCGCATCATGGGACTGAATCAAAAGAAATATGCCGCTCTGGTGGGACTCAGCCCGAGAGTGCTCATCGACTTCGAACGTGGCGCCGGCAATCCAACCTTGGATACTTTGGAAAAAATCGGCCGGCCCTTTGGCTTCGAGGTGGCGTACCGGCACCGCGCACGGCCAACCAACTGAGACAGCGGTCACCGCGGCCCGCTCTCGTACTCGCGGCACAGTGCACGTAGGATCTAATCGTCCGTTCCTCGCACAACAACCGCATCACCCTGCTCCGAGAGCTGCGTGCGATCCGAAAAATCAATCAGATGTCCAGATCGCCGCGCCTTGGTCTCTAAGTAGAAGCGATTGTGCTCGTTGGGGGGCAAGATGTGCGGCACCCGCTCGGCAATGGCCCAGTCCTGTCCCGTCCAGGCCGCGCAAACACGCGGTTGAAACAGGTCTAGTGTACGAGTTCTTCGAGCACCTCTTTGGCTATCTCTGCGACGTCGGGGTTGGGGTCGGCGAGAAGCCTTTCAATTGCCGGGCGGGCACGGGGGTCGCCGATTTGGCCGAGCAGATCGACAGTATCCCCGCGCAGGGCGGCGTCTCCGGAATCGACCAACGCCATCAGTTCAACCACAGCACTGTCGAGAGCTCGCGGGTTGATCTCCAAGACTCTCTCGGCAATCAGCAGAAGCCCCATGCGATCGGCGGTGGTACTCCCTTGCCAGGCAGTGACCAAAGGCTCTGCGCCCTTATCCCGCAATAGCGCAACGGCGGCGGACAACCGTCCCGAGGACATCAAGGAGACGAACACTTCGTTGTTGAAATCGGGCCGAAGACGACCGGCGATGTGTTTCGCCAATTCCTCGGCGGTGGGTATGCCGACGATCGACAAGCCCCCGTCCACCACGGTCAATGGCACACTGCGCACCCCCAACCGCTCGGCGATATCTTTGTGGATGCCTATGTCGATGACCTCTGTGCGCACTGCGGAATGAGCCACGGCCACCCGAATCGCTGACATCACTGCTTGGGGACAGTGTGGACAACCAGCCGCAGTCAGAACTTCGACCTTCACCGGAGCGGCCAATGCCTCGTGGTCTTCGTTTAGCTGTGTGGTTGGCTCACCGCAAGTCAACAGTTCAACACCGCGAACAAAAGGTCGCACGTAACCTGACTCCGGCACAAAGCTCCACAACAGTTGCGGTGCACCACGTCGGGAGAGACCCAAAGCGGGTGCTGCCCGGCAGAGCCCAGCATCACCCGCGACCACCGTAACCTTCGCGCCGCAGCTCTCTCTTATTTCGATTGCCAATTGCCCAAGCGGGTTATCCGCGTCACACCCACACAGCGACAACACCAGGGGATGTTCACCGTAAGCCACGCTGGACACAATTTCATTCCGAGATTCGGGGTCGAGCATTCTAGGACTCGACAGTACCTGCAAGTCCGAGGTCGGCGGCTCGCTCACGCATACCCATGATCACGTCGGTAATGAGGTCGCCCAGCTCGACTCCCATCATGGCCGCACCCTTCTCGATCAGTGCGCGGTCGACGCCAGCGGCGAAGTGCTTGTCCTTCCACTTGTTCTTGACGCTTTTTGCCTTCATGTCGAGAACCGACTTCGACGGTCGCACCAAGGCTGTGGCCGCAACCAGGCCGCAGAGCTCATCGACGGCGTAGAGCGTCTTCTCCAACGTGGTCTTGGGCTCCACGTCTGAGCACAAACCCCAGCCATGTGACACCACCGCGCGGATCCATTCCGGCGGCCACCGGTGCTCGACGAGGATCTCCTCTGTCTTTTTGCAGTGCGCGTTCGGGAATTTCTCGTAGTCGAGGTCGTGAATTAGGCCGATGACGCCCCAAACCTCCTCGTCCTCGCCCTGCTTGCGCGCCAAATAGCGCATCACCGCCTCTACCCCGAGGGCGTGACGCCGTGCCCGATCGGTTTCGTTGTACTTGGTCAACAGAGTCCACGCCTGTTCACGGGTCGGCACATTATCTGCCATGGCTGTCCTTTCCGAGGAGGAATCATCCCAAAAGGGGACTATAGTGTTAGCCGGCCCGACATCAAACCATGGACATCGCTTCTCTCATCACTCTCTTAATCTTCGCTGGTAGCGAACTGCCGCACGATGACATCGCCCAACTCTTGCCCGAGGTGTCCCCCATCACCGACCATCCCGTTACGTCCATAAGTGCGGCGCAGCACCACAAGGCCCTCGCAGCCCATCCAGACAACGGCAAGTCCTATTGGCTTCAACCGCTACGCGGCGAACCCTTGGCGCCTCGCTGGGTATTCTTCATTCCCCAATATCATCGTGACGATACCGTCCCAGTTGCCTGGACCACACTTGGACGCGAGATTCGCGAGGTGCAAGAACGGATCGATGGGTTGATTCAACGACTCGCCGTCGTTCACGGAACACTCTGCCTCGGCAGTGAGGGGAACATCCGCGACGTGATCCCCTACTCCAGTGAGCTGCGCCAACTTGCCGATTGGCGCGGTGAGCTCATGCGGGGCAAGCGCGCCGTTCTGTTGGCCTTGGCCGGTGATTCCCGACGTGCGCAGTCCGACCTCGACACCATCACCCGAGTGCTCGACACCACCATGCGCGAGACCGCTATCTATTATGATGGTGTCGGCGCTGCCCAAAACCGCCTCAAGGGCCGCATCGAACTCGACCGGTTTGGCATTGAGGACCCTGATTCCAATCAGGAGGCCCTCGCGCTCCTGCGGCAGTTACGGGAGATTGAGCGCGAGCTCGCCACCCTCGACCCCGGATCCCAACCAGATGAAGTCGGCGTTCTCGGCCAGATGTGGCTTGACGAATACCCAACCTACGAGGCCCAAACCCTCATTCCATTGCAGCAATCCCTTGAGCGCTTGGACACTTTGCGTCTGCAGCTGCGCAGTGAGGAATCCGCGGACGCCGCGGACGCAGTGGTGCAATTCAGCACCCGAGCTCGCCGCATCATAGACGGCCTCATCCGGCCCGACGAGGTGGCCACCAACATCGCGTATTATCGCGAGCTGGATCGCATCGTCCATGTTGGCGACTCTGAAAATCAGGCGCGTCAACTCACCAAAGCCCAACAGCGGCGACGCAAGCACCTCACAAAAATGGAGCAACAGGTATCATCCAAGTTCGCGAGGGTGTCGCAGACTCATCGCGAACGGGTGGCTGCCAACAAGGTGATCGAACGCATGATTGCGAAGAATTATCAGAGTTGCATCGTCGTCATGGGCGCAGGTCATCAGGAAGGACTGCCCAAGGCCCTCGCCGCTGCAGCCAAGGCGAAGAAAATCGGTCCCTTTGCGACAATCGTCCTCACCCCATTCGGTTTTTGACGCCAGCCAAAGGGCGATCAACGATGGCCTCAGGGACTCAACAGGATTGGCACAGTGAGGATCTGCTCTCTGATCACAGTCACTTCAGAGCTGCCATTGTATGACAACCCGGTGGCATCGGTGAAGGTCACCGAAATCAGATAGCCGCCATCGGGCAAGGTACCCGAGTAGGCAGCATTGTCGATGGCAAACTGACGCGACGCGGGAGCGTCGGCCCGTGCATTGCGCGCCTGGGCGATGACCACGGTCCCCAATGGAATGGAGGTCGAATCGATGGTGGTGAGCCCACCGACAATGCCCCCCGCAGGGAAGACTGGAATGAGCAAGTCGACAATGGCTTCTCCAGGATCCACGGTGCGAACCAGCTCCCCCCACAGGCTCGGGGTCTTTGTGCCCCCGTCGCTGAACACCGCCTCTACCTCAAAGCGAAGGTTTGAGCCGGCAAAGATCTCAAGCTCCACGCTGTCAGCAGTATCCACGAGCATCTGTTCCTGCTCTAGGATTCCGTCCTCGGCGAACACACGCACGAAAATGGTGTCCACCGTTTGTCCCGACTGCCGCCAGATCGCCGACAAATCGATGCGAACCCGCGAGTCCCCGCTGCCACCACAGGCCAACAAGCTTGCGGTCAACACGGCACCGAAAATGGCTTTGGTATAGGTTCTCATTGCCGCACCTCCACCCGCACTCGCACCCGGGCCATGGTTGCGGAGTCGAAGAACTCGAGCGCCGGCCCGCCATCCGCAGAATTCCTGTTGCCTCCATCGACCACATCTTCAAAGACCGAGTCGCCAGTGCCAGGCTCGTCCCCTTCGGCTCGTTGCTGCCCTTCCTCCCGCAGGTGTGCGTCGGTGCTGTCCCGATCGCCATTCTCCGATTTTTTGCGGGTAGCAGCGAGACGAGCCACGGCTTTCTCTGTGTCGAGTTGTTGCTCGGGTCGCACCCCCTCACGAAGGTTGGCGATCTCCTCCTCCGAGGTTGTCTTCAGATTGATGTCGGAGTTGCCGATGTTGCCGCTCTCTCGTGCACCGAGCGTCTCTTGGGTTCCGTCGGCATCAACCTCAACCTCGCCCTCGATCACTGTGAGTTGGGAGGCACCATCAGCAGCGACGTCGAACACCAACTCTGTTCCGCGCACACCAGCGACGGCATTGGCGGTCTCCACCTGGTAGGTGGCATCGGGGTGCACCGCTTCGGTGACAAAGGCCCAGAGCTTGCCCACCAAGATTTTCAGCTTGGCCTTGCGTCGTTTGTCCTTCGGTTGAACGCTGTAACTGGCAATTTCGAATCTGCTGTTGCCCGCCAGAGCCAAAACGCTCTTGTCGCGCATCAACAGTCGGACGTTGCTCGCCTCTTGGGTCTCGATGATGTCCCCTTCCTCGACATAGTCGCCCCGGGCCAGGGCCATCATCGAGGCGTCGCTGCGCTGAACCGCGACCGCACCACTGAGAGCGACCACACGTCCCACCGGCTCGGCAGACAATCCCGCGGATGCTGCTGCCTGGGCGGCAAGGAGGGCATTCGGCATAGCACAAACAAGCACCAAGATGGAAAGATTGCGGATTACCATTGTGCCATCACTCCTAGCTGCATGAGCAGGCGATTGTAGTCGTACTCGTGGTTCGAAAGATTCTTCACCCAAACCACGGAGGCGAAGGCCGCCAGGTGCTCGTGCAGTACCCGACTGCAGTGTAGCGAAGCGGTAAATCGGTTGTCCATCCTACTGTCCCCATCGGACATGCTCTCGGGGAATCGCCGCAGGGCATAGTTGACACCTAGGCGGGCTTGCCATGGCAAAGGTCGCCAGCGCAGGTGGACCCCCAATTCCAGGCCATATTCATCTTGGTTCTTGCCGTCGGTACTCGCTCCCTCAAAGGAAATCTGACTGCTGACACCCAGTTGGCCTCTTTGCCAATCCAAGGAACCGCCCGCGGAATATCGCGTTCCATCCCGATCGTCGCGGTCCCCTTCAGGATTGAACGCACCGTCTGAGATGCTGGCAAAGTCGCGATAACCGCCGCGACCGAAAACCGCCAGCTGCACGCTGTTCGTGGGATAACGCAGCTCAAAGTCACCAAATAGGTCACGCATGAACTGAGTCTGGAAAGAATCGATGGTGACTTCGTTGCCGGACACCTGGGCAGTCAAGATCACGGGTCCCAGAACCCTGCGCAAACGCGCCAAAGCCGCCGCCGATGCAACATCAAAGGTTGCAAAATCTTCCCGGTTGTTGAGATGTGGGGCGTACTTGAAAACGCCATTGACGGTGAGCTCCGTGTCGCCCCGCACCGGTACCAACGTCAGACCGCCCTGAGTCGCAAGGCGAACGCCGACGCCTTCCTCGCCGGCCAACGCGTCAGGTGCCACCGTGACGTTGGTATCCGTCTCGACGCCAACCTGCAGGTTCGCAGCATACCAATGGGTGGGCGTTTGGGTCCCTGCCTGAACAAGGAAATCTCGCAATCGGGTCGCCTCGCCAAGGTCCGGTGAGTGCACCATCATCGCATCGAGCTGCTCCCGCGCCGCCAGTCGCTCACCCTGGCGCACCAGGACATGAGCGCGCAGGACCCGGGCGTCGTCATTCTTTGGCTCAATGCCCATGAAGCTCTCGACATCATCATCAAATTGGTTGCTCCCCTGTTCGAGGGCGAGCCGCGCCAAATCGAAGGCGATCATCGGATCGTCGGGAACGAGCTTGATGGCAGCGCGCAGAAGCTCGAAAGCCCGCTCTATTTCGCCATCGAGCTCGTGATCGAGTGCGGCAGCATGCATGACCATCGGCGCGTCCAAGGGAACTTCCCACTCGGCATCTGCAGAAACCGCGAGGCAACAAAGAAGCACGGTCGGCAACATGACGTCACCATATCGAAAGGTGGCAAACTAGACCACAGTCGAGGGTGCTTACCCGAAATGGGGGGTCCCCTGCCGTCCTGGTGATGCCGGTCTGCACAACAAGAGGCGGACTGTATCCCATCGGCAAGCTTCAATCTACGGAACGCATCCCGCAACGACCGCCTTGATGAAGCCAATCGCCACTGCTACGTTGCGGGCACGAGTGGGTGCTGTTCGCCGACCCGCGGGAAGTAGATGGAGGCGTGAAATGGCAAGATCCGCGTTGTTGATCAACCGTCACCGTTGTGCTCTCCTCGTCTTCGGTTTCGTCTGGGCCGTGCCTTTCGTCGTATCCGCACAGGTGCCGAGCGGTCCGCACGTCAGCTCCACCCGCCTGCCGATCAGCGTCTACTACCTTGGCTCGGCGACCGAAACGGTCGCCAACCGCGGCCTGGGGTACGCGGAGGCGGCGTGGGACGCCGAGATTACCAACATGGGCTTCCCCGAGCCGCTCGTGAGCCAAGAGGACGGCTCGACGGTGCCCGGGCTCCTCATCGTGCTCGATCCGAGTTCAAACACCAACCGCATCGAGGCCACCGCCGGACCGACCGGATCCAACGCCTGCGCCTCGAAGGTCGTCATCCCCACCACCAGTCCGAACAGCTTCTTCGAAATGTTCGTCTCCTACGGCCTGGCAGTCGCAGCCGAGAACGCCGCGAACTGTCACGAGAGCGCTTTCGCCTTCCAGCCGTCAGCGGTCGCCGTCACGGTCGTGCGCTGGCCGACCGAGAGTACCTTCATGCAAAAAGCGTTGCCCACCTTCCAAGCGCACCCGAACCTCGGCGTCAATTGCATGTTCACGGACCCCGATCGCTACTTCTACGGGGCCGGCTCGGCCCTGTTAATGCTCTTTCTCGACCAGGCCTACGGCCAGGGCGACGGCAGCCTGCTGGCCGACATCTGGCAGGCAGCGGCAGCTGACACGAGCCAAACCCCGAACTTCCTCACCGCCCTCACCTCGCCGTTGGCCGGAACGACACTGGACGACGCCTTTGTCGAGTTCGCGCGCTGGCGCTATTTCGTGGGTGCAAACGATGACGGTGAGCACTTCCTCCATGGCG
>MGST01000142.1 GCA_001798605.1 Deltaproteobacteria bacterium RIFOXYA12_FULL_58_15
GACACCCATACTTTTGACCTTGTTGAGAAGATCGCGTCTCTCGTGTTCGTTGCCGAGATTGCCGCAATGACCGACGAGATGGTAGTGGTCGTCCTCGCGCAACAGGGCGATGAGAAATGAGCTCACCTGGGTCTCATCTTCGGTACGCAGCGTGTAACCGATCACAGCGCCATCTATGGTTGCGGCCGGCTTTACCTTGAAAGTGATGCCGCCGACAGCGCGGGCGACGATGCCCTCAGCGTCCCCCTTGTCGACCCATTGATCGAACAACTTGGCGACGTCTTTGTTTGACGACACGGTCTCGGTTTGCACGGAGTTGAGCAGCTTGCCGCCCTTAAAGATGCGCTCGAGCACGTCGAGGCGATCGGCATATTCCATCAGTGGTGCCTGCGCCTGATCATCGCCACCGGCGACGAGATCGAAAGCTGCAAACTGAAGGCGATCGACCTCAGCCTTTGCTTCGCCGGCGAGAGCTTGGGCCAGATCGCCATGGCGCGGTCGGCGTGTGTCCTTGAGCGCGTACAGCTCACCGGCAACCACTGTGCGTCCCTTGACGCGTTTCTTCAACTGGGCGGCTTCTTCGAGTATGGGGATGGTTCCCGCGATGATACGACCACTGGGATTCGCAAAGAAACACCCGTCGTGCTCGTCAAAAATGAGACACCATTGCTCACCATCGACTTTTCTCGAAACCAAGATCTTGCCGCTGGGCATTAAGCCAATCTCGTCTGGCATCAGCGCGCGATAGCGGCTCGCAACGGCTTTCTTGTAACCTGAGACCATCTGCGACAACTTCTTGTCAGTTATGGAGCTGCCGGGACAATGAATACCCTTGCCGAGTGGCCTGGAATCTTTCGTGGAGAAGAGTGACATCATGTCTCCTTGCGTGTCTCAATCATGTTCCAAGGGTGTTCAACGGGCAGTCAGTCGCCAGCCACACCCTCATGCAGGTCGCTTGAGCTCGAGGTGACTCAAACGCAGGAGCAGCTGGTAGCGCAGGCTGTCAACTCGTCCCTCGAGAAAACCATGATAGGGTGAGCCATTGGCGTGAAAAATCAGCGGGTCCTTGCCCTTGGCGCCACCGCCCAAGAGCACCATCGCATTTTCTTCGTGCAGCTCTTTGGCCATGCCATACATGAAGTCGTAAGTGAGACCGTCGACATGGCGTAGCTGGATGGAACGCTGAAACACAAACTTGCGCACGGCGTCCTGCTTCTTCATCTTCTTTCCGGTCCAATGAATTGGCACCTGTTGATCGTTGACGTTGCCTGGCACGTCGACGGGGTCACGCCGTTCTTTCTCGGTCCCATCTGGATTGATGATGACCTCGACAATCTTGGGAGAAGCATAGAGCACCTCACCCTTGCTCGAAAGATAGACTACATTGGCCCTTGGCAACTCTCGACCGATCTGTTCCATGTCAATTTCGGGGTCCCCAGCAATCAGCGCTTGAGCGTAGTCGTCGCCGTGCTTCGACTGAAGCGTTTCGTGCAATGTTTCCCGGGTGGCTGCGAGGAAACGACGAAATGTAACCTCTGCGTCCGGTAGTCCCATTTGCGGCGCGGCTGGGGCGCGCAGTGTGCTTATGGAGACGGTGGCGTTGCGGTCTGCTGAGTTGGATAGGTGAAAGTTGAGCATGGGGTTCCTCTCAGGTCATGTCGAAGTCGAGATCGAGTCCGGCATTGTCGTCATCGTCCTCAAAGGTGGCCGCAGCAGGTTTTTCCAACTCGCACCACTCGGGGCGGATGGGATTACCAACGATTGCGAACCAACCCTGATCGTTGGCCACGAGGTAGCCAGTCTCCCGATGGAAATCGGCGCGGTAGTTGAATCCAAAACGGAAGATCTTGCCCGCTTCGATCTCCTTTTGCAAATCCTGGTCGAGATTCTCTGGATCGAGCATGTAGACGGCGAGAACGGAGAGGTCCAACAGCTCCTCGGGTTCGACCGGACCTTCCAGGTCTTGAGGCTCCCCAAGGGTTGACGGTTGCTGTTCAACGACCTTGCCTTGATCATCGAGGCCAACGAGCGTGCTGTTTGGCACCCACTTGCCGTCGTTACAAAAATACCCCTGGCCGGTCATGCCAAAATGGAACAAAATCGAGCCATCCCGCGTGAGTTCTGCGCGAATGCAAGGCTGCTCGTCATTGTCGAGAACGACCCGCTTTCGCGATGGATAGAGCTTCTTGCGGTCGAGCTTGGCGAACCCAAAGATCGATTGTTTGCCATTGTGCGTTACGACGATCGACTTGGCCACGATTGGATCTCCTTTGGCAACGGACGCAAAACACTACCGCAACGACGTATGCATCGGAAGATCCGGAGCGATCATGTGGGCGTGGTGGGCGGATGTCACCGTTGCTCATGCGCATGCATGTGCCTACAATGAATGGGGAGGTGAAATCCCCGTCTAATCTAGGAATTCTCGCAGGAGCAATTGCAGTGCCGGCAAAAAGGTTAGGTGTAACATGTTGCGAACAACACTGAAGCTGGTCTCATGGATTGGACTGTTGGCCGCAGGGGTTTGGATCGGAGTCGGCATCGACGACGACGGGCGAGTTCTCGGCCAAGAGGTGGCAAACCTTACGGCGCAACATCAACTGGAGGTCACCGCGCTCGGCCACGAAAATACCGAGCTCCAGAATCATCTGCATGCCCTCGAGGACGAGAACGCTGATCTCGTGTTTATGTTGGGACACGCAACACTGCAGCTCAAGAGCGCTCAGCAAGAAACTCCCAGCTACGATTTCGAGCGCTTTTTGCGTTACAACCCGGAAGCGCGCAAATACATGCCCTATCTCAGCAACGCCATCGACAAGTACGAAGACACTTGGCCAGTGGACCCAATGTTTGCCCTGGCGATTATGAAACAAGAGTCAAACTTTGGCGAGCACATCGTCTCCAAGGCAGGCGCTCTCGGAGATGCCCAATTCATCGAAGCGACTGGCAGGAGATATGGGTTGCACTCCAATGAGCCATGGAGCTGGAAGAATGAGCGGCAGAAGTTTGTCCAGGCAGGCAACAAACGTCGTTTGGCCAGGGAATCTCGCGACAGATTTCTCGACAAGATCGGCATCGGGCTTGACGTCAACACTGGCAGACCCGAGAAGGGTAGACACCTGGCGATGAATTTCGAGCGCAATGTTGCCCATCTCATCGACTATTTCGATTTGCTGCGGGAGGCATCACAGCTCGAGGCCGAAGGCGACCAAGCCTATCGCGTGTATCGCAACGAGATCTACATGGCGCTCGACCATGCTCGTGATCTGGAGCAAGAAACCCGGCAGCGCCTGCAACGGGAAGAGACACTCATGAGCGTCTCAGGGGTAGGCGCGCCCCGAACCCCAGCGCAGCGTGAAACAGCGGTGCAACTCGTGGTCAATGACTACCTCAACCAAGTCGATCCACGCTTGAGCCCGATGATGGTGACTGACGCCCTGGTGCACCATCTCGCCGACCTGTTCCAGGAATTCAAGGGCGACAAGCGCTTGGTGGCCTCTCGTTACAATGCCAGTCGACGGGCCATGGAAGCATCCGTTGCGTCGGTGGGTGGCGGCGTCGGCATTCCGCTGATCTATGAAACGCAGAACTACGTGAACCGTGTCGTCGCCCTGCAAGCCTTCTTTGCCATGGATGCCGGTATTCTCGATGACACTCTTCGGGTCTCCCGGAGCTACGCCTCCCGTTGACCTACCCTCATCCCCGCCACACAATTGCAAAATCACTGGGTGGAGCAGGGTCGGCGGCGGCTGAGAGTGAGACGACTTGATGTCATTTTCGAGTGGTAGGACGAGAGGTTATCAGTGTAGTTAACAGACATGCACAACAAGACGGCACTGGTGACAGGCGGCTCCCGGGGCATCGGCCTTGCGGTGGTTGAAAGATTGAAGTCCGACGGCTACCGTGTCGCAGCCACGGCGACGCGGTTGACCCACCTCGACGTTTCGCTCGTTGACCTGCCTCTTGAG
The DNA here is from genome assembly GCA_001798605.1 of Deltaproteobacteria bacterium RIFOXYA12_FULL_58_15. Classification (GTDB taxonomy): domain Bacteria; phylum Myxococcota; class XYA12-FULL-58-9; order XYA12-FULL-58-9; family XYA12-FULL-58-9; genus XYA12-FULL-58-9. The sequence continues at coordinate 3,969 of MGST01000142.1, forward strand.
TGTGACGTGTCAGACAAACAGGCGGTCGACAAGTGTGTCGATGTCACCGTTGATGAATTTGGCCGCATTGATCTCTTGGTCAACAACGCGGGAGTCGCAGGGTCCAACCCACTCGAACCCACCACGCGTGATGACCTCTGGCATCACATCATCAACGTCAACTTGCATGGCACCTACTACGTCACCAAGAAGTGCCTGCCACATATGCCCGACCACACAGGTCGCATTGTTAACATGGGTTCGGTTCTCTCTTTCATCGGCGTGCCCGATCAGACCGCCTACACAGCGGCAAAGCATGGTGTGCTCGGATTCACGCGAGCGTTAGCGCTCCACCTTGCCGACCGCCACATCACAGTGAACATCGTGTGCCCTGGATGGGTGAAGACCGACATGGCCAAACAACGCTGGGTCGATCTCGGAATGACTGAGCACGACGCCGATGAGAGCACGGCGCTGGGAAAGGTCGTCGAGCCCCATGAGGTAGCAGATCTTGTTGCCTACCTTGCGTCCGAAAGCGCCGCCTCGATCACCGGCCAGAGCTTCACCATTGACGGCGGGAGCCTTGCTTGATCCGAAACCGTGCACGAGTCGGGCATTTGCTGAGCACCGGACGGGACGCTGCATTGAATACCAACCGAGCAATTGCTCTTCGTCACTCGCAATGCAACGGTCTGGCACTCTCTTTTCTGTTAACCACGTTGTTTCCTGTTCACGGTGGCGCGGCCAGCCTCGAGCTTGGAGAATTTCGCGTTACCCTCATTCCCAACGCGGCGGTCTGGCGACAACAGAATGTAATCCACGCCTTTGTTGAGCCCGCCGCCATCCCAGGGGAATCAGGGGCGCGCCCCGTCGCCTACGATGTCGGCATTCGTTTTGAGCCATCACGGTTGGTCCGTCATGCCGAAGTCATGGGTTTTCCCGTCTCAAAGACGTCTCCCCGGTTTGATCTCTTCATTGGCAACACCACCGGCTTCGTTATTCGCCTGGTAACCGCGCCCACCGGTTTTGGCAATTTCCCCTTGGGTGATCTCGTTATCGTCCACAGTCCGCCGTCTGGACGAGAGTCGGACGTGTCAACTCAGTCGCTCGAGATCGAGATGGACATGGACCTGCAAACCCGGACTGAAATCGACGCGGCGTTCGATTTGATTGCACTCGAAGAGGAGATCGTCAGTCGAACCACTGCCTCTGTTGAATCCAAGGCCCAGCTACCTGTGCCGCCGGAGATAGAGCAACGGTTTAACGAGGCTACCCAACTCGGGCAAACGGGGGGCGGGAACTTGGGCAATCCGGTGGAATCACCAACACTGCGTCAGTGTCTCGTCGAACGCCCATTTGTTTTGGTCATCGACCCAGGGCACGACCCGAGCGACTCGCGGGCCGCGAAAGCGGTTCTCGGCGTACTGGAATACGAGCTCAACGACCGGTTGGCGGCGCGCTTGAAAAGCAAGTTACGAATCCCAGGGGCGTTGGAGGTGGTCCTGTCCCGGGGCCCAGAAGACACTCTACCGCTCAACGAAAGAGTTCAATCCATTGAGGCCATGCAACCGGATCTGGTCTTGTCGATCCACCACGACAATGTCCGCCGTCGCCACCAACAACGTGTTCGCATCCAAGGTGAGTCGTCGCGACGTTGCACCGAGCACGAAGGGTTTGTCGTTTTCGTTGGCGGAGGGGAAGAGTATCTGTACGACGCACGCCGGGCAGGACGCTTCTTTGCAGATGCGCTGCTGGCTTCGGGCCGTCCCATTGGCCGATTCTACTCGGGTGGTGCCATCAACCGCGGCGTCTACTGGGGCGGCGCACTCTATCTCCTGGGCAACATCAATGGCCCCGGGGTGCTCATCGAGATGGGGTACTTCTGTAACCCGCGCGAGCTCGCCCTCATTCGCTCCAACAAGTTTGTCGAATCTCAGGCACAGGCACTGGCAGGTGCTGTGCGTCGGTTCATCTTGTCGTCACATTGCGTCGGCGAATAGATTCAACCAGCATTCGCCCGACAATAGGCGATGTCGGATCGGCCTCCCATGGTCTCGCAGGTTTCGCCTGGGGCGCAGGCACCAGGCAAACCAGGGATACACAGCCGGCGGCAAACAACATCGACACAGGTGCCGCCCGGCTGACATGGATTGTAGACAGGATGGCAGCCTGGCTGTCCAATCGTGGGACTCTCGATAGATCCGGCAGGCAAGCAAACGGGAGCCAAGTTGGTACCCAGAGACTGGCAGGCGTTGATCGTGTCGCCTTCGTCCTCACACAGGTCATGGTATGCGCCGCTGGATGCAATGCTGTACTGGCAGTAGGGCAGACACCCACCGACTGTGGGGGCAAAGGCAACGCAAATGGATTCGGTTGCGCAAAATTCCGCAGAGCTCGGATCGCATTGGCTGTGCACGCACTCCCCGATCCAGTCACCATCAACCAGTGGCTTGCACCAGAAGCCATCGGCACAATCATCCACGTGATAGACGAGGGAGCAGCCCGGCGCGCATGCGTAATCGTGGCAGGTCATTTCCGCGCCACATTGTTCTTCGTACCGGCAGGTCTCACCCATTTCAACCGTGCCATCATCGATACAACGATCAACTAGGCAGCTGGAGCCAGCAGGGCACTTGCCGTCCTCAGAGCAGCGGATGAGTGATTTGAGGTCACTCTTGGACGAGCCGCACCCCACGCCCATGACAGCCGTGATGACCAAGCTGAAGCGTCTCATGCCAAGGAGTGTACCCGAGTTTCTGAATGGGTGCATGCCCCGCCTTTGATTTTCAACATCAGCTCGATTGTCACAGCTCTTCTGGAGCACACGCGGCAACGAACCACGTGAGATCACTCTGGCCTGTCTTGTGGATGACTTTGCGAGTGAAAGAGTTGCCGTCCCAAGCATATTGGCGGATTTCATCCTTGTCGTCATCAGCAACGTAGAGTTCGGGTTTGCCGTCGCCGTTGAGGTCGGCAACGCCAGCAGCGTGTTCGAAGCCGGAGGAGTTGGCATCAATCTGCGATTTGCTCCACTTGCCGTTGGGTTTGTGTGGAGGAGTTAAGCGCCAGATGCCGTCTTTGTAGGTGGTGGCGATAATGTCCGGCTTGCCGGTGCCGGTCAGATCAGCGGCGAGCAGCACGCGAGATTGTCGGGCACCGGGCAACGAGGCGACGACCTGCGACTTCCAGGCACCGCGCTTGCTCGGCACAAAACGTCTGATCTCCACAGGGCTTTTTTCGACATTGCCGTTCAGCTCAGCTTCGATGGCGGTGTAGAGCTCGGGTTTGCCGTCGCCGTCGAGATCGGCGACCAAGATTTCTTTAGCGTGACTCTTGGACAAGTCAGCAATCTGGGTTCGGGCAAAGCCGTCAGCCTTTTTCGTAAACATGACGATACCGCCAGATTGAGACTGATTGGCCTTGTTGGGTGCAGAGGGAGTCGCGAAAAAGCTCGGCTTGCCCTTGCCGACGACGTCGCCGATCTCGATCTCGTGCACGAAGGTGTTGGCCTGCCGCTGTGCCTCGATCACATCCCAGCCGCCAGCGGTGCGATTGGCCACGGCGACGACGCCCTGGTCGTGGGTGGCGATGACGATTTCGAACTCGGGGTCGTCGTCCACATTGCCGACTTCGAAGTCCCGCAGTCTGTCCCACTTGCCGCCAAACTTGGGATTCCACAGTGTGTCAGCCTTCCAAGCCCCTTCTTCAACACGCCACATTTTCAGTATGGCTTCGGTTCCGCCAATGGTTAGCAGCCGCACGCCAACATCCGTCTTGACGCAAATGGCCTTGTGAAACACGCGACTCTCTTGATCTTGGAGAATATCGGCGCGGAAGCCATCGCCCTCCGGGGTGAGCATCAACAATTTGGCAGGCAATGGTTTTGGGATCTCTTTGCCTTCGTGCATGACTCGTTCGAAGTGGGCCTGGGAGAACAACAAGGTCCGCTCGCCAGGAAAGACGGCCAAAGATGTCGCGGTAGCAACGGGTGTCCTTGTGGCTGACGGTGGCGTTGTCGTTAGAGCTTGAGGCGCTATGTTGTTGTCATCGGCCTTGACGTCTGCGGCATTGTCAACACAAGCGAATGCCGACACGGCGACCAAAGACAATGTGCGAATCCTAACATTCATGCTGCACTCCTGAGTAACCCGTTAAACCGAGAAGCGTCGGTTGGGTCAAGTCGGACGCCAGCCGGCACAAACGTGCCAATGACGATTTGCCAAAAGTGATCACCCGATGCGACGGTGATGCGACCATTGAGAGCTGGTGCATCGTTGCGACAGCCGCTAGATTGACAACATGAGCACGGCACAGTTTACTGGCACCTCGACCTATCTTGCTTCTGCGCACTTGCGGGACATCGTCAACGTCGCGGTGGCTTTGCAGAAACCTCTTCTCATTCGTGGAGAGCCGGGCACCGGTAAGACACGGCTCGCGGAAGCGGTGGCAGAAGGCCTCGGGCTCACGTTGCTTGGCTGGAACATCAAGTCTACCACCAAGGCGCGCGACGGGTTGTATCTTTACGACACCATCCAGCGGCTCAACGATGCCCGTTTTGGCGATCGGGATATCACCGACATTAGCCAGTACATCAAATATGGCACTCTCGGTCAGGCGTTTCGTGCCAACGAGCGCTGCGTGGTGTTGGTAGATGAAATCGACAAGGCCGACATGGAATTTCCCAACGACCTGCTGCACGAGCTCGATGTCATGAGCTTCAAAGTCGACGAAACCGGGGAGACCATCGCGGCGATACACCGCCCGATCATGGTGATTACCTCAAACAACGAGAAGGAGCTCCCCGACGCCTTCCTGCGCCGTTGCGTGTTTCACTACATAGAGTTTCCCGAGCAAGACTTCATGCGCGACATCGTTCATGTTCATCACCCCGACGTCGAAGAGAAGTTGTTGCACCAAGTCATGATGGTCTTCTACTGGTTGCGTGAACAGCCGGAGATTCGCAAGCGGCCTTCGACCAGCGAGCTCATCGATTGGATTGCGGCCCTGCGCCATGCTGGCTTCGCAGCAGACAAGATAGAACAGGAGCTGCCCTTTCTCGGCGTGTTGCTCAAACGGGAGAACGACCTCAACGCGGTGCAAACTATTCGCGCTCGGTCCAAGCGCAATCGGTTGGGTTGATGTTCACGCCGTTCCTCTTCCACCTGCGCGCCAGCGGCCTGAAGGTTTCGTTGACCGAGTGGCTCGGCTTGATGGAGGCATTGGCGGGTGGGTACGCACGTTGCGACCTCGACGTGTTCTACACTCTGGCTCGGGCGCTATTGGTCAAGAAGGAAAGCCAGTTCGACCTCTACGACAATGCATTTGCCTCCTTCTTTGAAGGTGTTGACGCCAAATTTGAGCTCGACGATGAGTTGATGAAGTGGTTGGCGAATCCGGTGTTACCTCGCGGGCTCTCGGAAGAAGAGCGCCAAATGCTCGAGATGTGGGATCTCGATCGTCTGCGCGAGGAATTCCAAAAGAGGCTGCGAGAGCAAGATTCGCGACACGACGGCGGCAATCGGTGGATCGGCACGGGTGGTGCGTCTCCCTTTGGGTACGGTGGCATACACCCTGCGGGAATCCGTGTGGGTGGAGTTGGTGGTGGTCGCTCCGCCGTTCAGGTTGCCAGCGCCCGTCGTTTTCGCAATCTTCGAAACGATCGGGTTCTCGACACCAGGCAGATTGGCGCGGCGTTGCGCCGATTACGTCGGTTGTCCCGCGACGACGGCATCGAGGAGCTCGACCTCGAGGAGACCATCGACACCAGCGCAAAGAACGGTGGCGAGATCGACCTGGTCTTCGCGCCGCCACGCACCAATCAGATAAAGCTCCTGCTACTCATGGATGTAGGTGGAACGATGGATCCGCACACGGTGTTGTGCGAACGCTTGTTCTCCGCTGCTCATGCGGCCAGTCATTTCAAGCGGCTCGAGTCCTACTTTTTCCACAACTGCGTGTACGAACATCTATACTCCGACATCGCCTACGGCGACGGTCCAAGGACCGAAGACGTGCTCGCGCGAATCGACGCCACTTGGACCGTGGTTCTTGTCGGTGATGCTTGGATGGCACCCTACGAGCTCACCGTCTCTGGAGGTGGAATCAGCTATTGGCAGAACAACGCGACGCCGGGGCTCGTGTGGCTACAGCGTCTGCGTGACCGTTGCCCTCGCTCGGTATGGCTCAATCCCGAATCGCGCGGGGCGTGGGATTCTTTCACCATTCGGGCGATCGGGAAGATCTTTCCTATGTTCGAGCTCACACTCGACGGTCTCGGCGACGCTGTTGACGTGCTCCGGGGCAACCGCACGAATGTGCCGGGCGTCCTGACACGCAGGTAGGGCTGGCTCGTGGGTAAGGGCTGGCTCGAAGATAGGGCCGATTCGTCCTCTGGATGCCTTTCAGTGGCAGTCAGGGATCTCGAGAGGCTTCTTCGCTGGGGTGACGGAAAAGCCCGTGGAGAGCTCCTCCTTGGCCAAAGTGGTAGCGACGAGTATGGGAAACTCGGCCGCGAGCAGTTGATCGATCCGCGCAAACCAGGGACCAGCGTGAGCCCAGGCGTTGGCACGTTTTTCATCCCAAGCCTTTTTCTGTTTTTCGCTTGGCGGCGGAACATTGATGTGAGGACCGTGGTTCTTTCCGTGCTCTTTGTCGTGCCCATGGTCATGATCTCCAACTTCGTGCTCCGCTTCTGGGGCGAGCAGCTCCCGGGCGCGAGCCAAACGTTGGCGAGCGGCCAACGAGCGACGGCTCACTTCGGACTCTCCGAGGGGGGCACCCCGTTCATCACGCAAGATGCATTTTGGTGTTTTGCCAATTTCGCACTCCCATTGAGCCACGCCTCTTTGAGAGAATGCACGAATTTGTATGGGCCGCTCGTTGCGATAGCTCACTTCGAGCGCGATGGAGTCATCAGATCGATGGTGGGTCTCAATCACGTCTCCGCCGGTAGAATGTGACTTGATGACTCTGATCTCCGTGAGCTCGCCGGATTTCTCGATTGAGTGCTCTTGTTTGTCGTGGGGTGTGTCGGCCGTCTCTTTCGATCCCTCGCACGCTCCCGAACCAAAGGCGATTGCGGCAATTGTGAGGCTTTGTTGCCAGGTGCGCATGAGCCCTCCTCTGTGGGTCATGCCCACACTGTATTCAATGAGGGTCACACCCAACAATGAAACTATTCTACGGAACATTGACATGGGTGTCGCGGAGATCTTCAAACAAAGTTTCGATCTGTGGTGTGCTCGCCCATCGCGGTCATTCGTGGCATAAATGGTCAGCATGGCCAAAGTACTCGTACTCGATGATGACCCCAGCATTCGCGGGCTGATCGCCGCCATCCTGACGTCCGAAGGACACGAGGTTCTGGAGGCCGGTGACACGGCTGCGGCTGAGGCCTGTTTGGAGAATGACCCAGACGCGGCATTTGTCGATGTGGCTCTGCCGGGCGAGACGGGAGCGGAGTTCCTGGTTCGGTTGCGTCTTGATTCCCGTTTCAAGAACTTGCCCGCAACCTTTGTCACCGCCCATGTGGATCGCGCCATGCCTCTGTATCAGGCAGGCATCGCGGGCTCACGATTGGTCTCGAAGCCCTTTCGAAGGGAAACCATTCTTGTTGCGCTTCGAGAGATGTTGTCTACCAATCCCAGGCGCGGCTTCTTTCGCGTCCATCTCACCAACGATGCCGTTCAGATTAGCCTGGAAGATCAGATTCCCCGCTTTGCCCTCAATCTGAGTCTTGGCGGCGTGTTCATGTTAGCCAAGAATCGCTTGCCGGTGGGCGAACATTTCCGCCTAACTGTTCAATACCGTGACGACACGGGAAGCTGTCTCGCACGAGTCACCCACGTGCAGGCAGACGGCATTGGTTTCGCATTCCACAAACCATCCGACCGGTTTCTTGCCTTTGCCAGTTCCACCATCACTCACATGTTATCGGCAGGCGTTGCGGTCGACGAACGGCGTGTGGAGACGCGGACGATGGTGACTGCGGCCATCGTCTATCAGAGCGATGACACCAACTTTTCGGCGCTACTGCGGGATTTCAGCTCCACCGGCGCCTATGTGGTAACCGACCATCCGCCGGCAATCGGTGAGGCGGCCATGGTCTATTTCCCCGGTTACACCTATTCATCCGGCACTGACCAGGTGTCGGAGCTGCGCGGCTGCGCAGTCCAAGTCGTGCGACATGGACCGGATGGGTTCGGTTGTCGTTTCGAAGCCCCCAGCGCCGAAGTCAAAATGGCGATCAGCGAATTGCTGGGTGGACAAAGTCGAGGCCGCTGACACGCTCTCCAATGGATTCTTATGCGAAGTAGTCGACTTTGCAGCCACAGCCGTCCCACATTCTTTCGTAGACCGCCATTCGGGCTGCGACGAACCGCGACGCCGCAGAGCGATCTGACAGTGGGCGGATTGCACGCGTCAGAGCGTCGGGTTCCTCAACTGCCGCTATTCCGGCTGTCGTTTTGATCACGAGTAGCACACCCCGCATTTGCGTGTCGTGGCTTTCGATGACCTCGACCGCAGTGCTCAAATTCTCCCAGTCCGATGTGGATACGCGTACGATTTCTCCTTGGCGCAGCCGCTCAACAAATTCATCGATTTCCATGTGACCATGCTGCCAGAAGGAGTCGCTCGTTTCCACCGGGCCTGTTTGATCGAGCCACCGCGTGAATAGAGGTGTTATAGTGATCGGCGCGGACTGCAACAAGCTCACCGAGACCATTGAGGAATGTGAGAGTCAACACCAGGCCTGTGAGTGAGGCACATTCCACTGTCTCACTTAGATCGCTCGGCCGGGGTTACTCCGACCAAAGGGCCGAACGTGTGAGATTCTTGCCGGATCGGTATTGTGTGTGTACGCTTGCTCCCAAGGAAGAAGGTGGAGCAAGAGTATGAACCACACTGCCAATAGCTGCAACCTTGTTGGCCGGCGACGAAACCATCGTTCATCGCCACGATTGCGGTTTGACGGGCAGGCGCACTACTATTTTTCCGAGGGGGACGGCCGCGCAATCTGTCGAGACATCAGCTCGAATGGGGTTTTCCTTCGTTCCTCCCGAAGATTGGACCTGAACACACCAGTGGTGGTGGTGTTTGAGCTGATACCCGAGACACCGCCGCTCTCCATCAAAGGTCGAATAGCTCGTCTCGCGGGACCCGACGAAGAGCAAGGGATGGGCGTCGAGTTCCACGCTGAACAAAGCGATGAAGCTGTTGCAAGCATTAGCTCTTTCGTCATCGCCAACGGCGGTGCCCTCGAGTTCACGGGCTTCGCGGACGCGTTCCATACGGGCATTGAAGGGGAACCGAGCTTCGCGAGTCCCGACGCGAGTCTCGACTCAAATCCCGACGCGAGTCCCGACGCCGCAACAACCGCGTGTGACTCCATTGATTCGCCTTCGATTCACACCACCGCGGCAGAAGCCGACAGGGGAATCATCGAGGACCTTTGTGTCGACAAGAAGGCAGCGATACTCAAGGCCTTGGAACATGAAAGAGATGCTGTTGCGAGACACGCGGAGCAGCTGAAGATCCGACTGGCAAAGCTGGATGACGTCGAACGAGAGCTCGAGCAGCGAGCGACGAAACTTCAGAGTTTGGAGGAAGAGGCAAGACGCGCAATTGAACTGCGCACGCGGGAGCAGGAAGCACGACTGCATGAGCTCAACGAGCTCGAGGCGCGGCTTTCGAACAAGGCGGCCAAGCTCCAGGACCTCAACCAGGAGAGAAGGACACTACGAAGACGTCGTAAGCAGCAGGAGGCCCGGCAAGCCGAGTTGGATGCGCTAGAGCGGCAACTTAAACTGAAGGCAGAAGAGCTCGCTGCTCTGCAAGACACATTGGATCAACAACAAGTCGCCATGAATCAGCAACAAGACGCCATCGCTGTCGGCCTTGTTCCCGTTGGCAGTGTTTTGGCGCATGAGCACGAAAGAATTCAACCACAGGGAATGCATGCCGCCCGACAGCGTCTCATCGACCTCGAGCTTCGACTGGAAGAAGCGTACAAGGATCGGATGGCCCAGCTTGAAGCCCGTGCCGCGGCCTTCGTGGATCTGGAGCAAGACCTTCATGAAGAGCGGAAACGACTCTCACTGCTCGCATCGAAACTCGATGAACGGCAGCACACCGTCCAAAGGGAAGAATCTATGCGGCCCAACGGTTTGCCTGCCGCCAGACTAACGGACAATAGGACGACTGAGCGATTGCCGAACAGCACGCGACCGCACCTCGGGTTTCGATCGGCGTAATTCTGCCCTCGACCGGAGAAGGATTCGCCGCTTGTAAGTTGGTCGGTTGATCTGCGAAGATCGCTCTACACACGCGAAACAATGCAGCCCAATGGAAAGAGAATGGCAGGGAGACTGAGACCTCAATTCGATCCCGAAACCCAAGATCGTCTTGATGCCGAATGGAATAGACGGTCATTCGTTGTTGAACGACGTTATCTCATCGTCATTCAGATTGTGGTGGTCTTCCTCTACCTCGCATGGATTTTTGTTGATCAGAAGCTTGAGCCTCGATGGGCGCACGAGTTTTTGGTCATTCGGCTCGTCGTTGTTGGTCTTCTGTTACTGGATCTTCTTGTCACCTGGTGGACCAAGGATTTGTTGACGCTCCGGGTAGCTCTGGCCATGGTACCCATCTGTGCTGGGGCGGGCATTTCGTTGATGTTGGGTTACGTCGAGAACTACTTTGCGATCTATGTCTTTGGGTATTCGTTGGTGTTTTGGGGTGCGCTGGTTTTTTCGTGGAAGTTGTCTTTCTATGTCGTTGCCTACGGTATCTTGCTGGCTGTCTTTGCCGCGGTATTTGCCCTTCAGAGTTCCCCTGAGAACGTCGACCAATTTGTGGGGGCGTTCTTCTACGTGTGTAGTGCCACAGCCATTGTCGGGACATTCGTCGCCATTCGCGGACGACTCGAGTACAAAGCATTTGTTGCAATCTTCGAACTGGGTGAGAGCAATCGCGCCTTAGAGCTGCTCAGCAATACCGATCCCTTGACGAATTTGAGCAATCGTCGTCATGTATTGGAGCTTCTGGATCTCGAATTTCAGAGAGCGGGTCGATATGGCATCTCGCTATCGCTTTTGATGGCCGACATCGATCACTTCAAGAAGGTAAATGATACATACGGTCATCAAGTCGGAGATATCGTTCTCAGTAAGGTCGCTTCAGTCCTTTCGACCCATCGCCGCAGCACCGATATTGTGGGTCGGTTTGGCGGGGAAGAATTCATCATCATTCTTCCGCACACGCCAGCGCATGGCGCGATCGAGGTTGCCGAACGTTTTCGAACCATGGTGGCTGCTCTCGATTTTGGTGAAGACATCAAACCTGTCACCTTGAGCCTGGGAGTGAGTTTCAGTGGCAATCATCAAGCCACGAGTATCCATGATCTAATCCGAACGGCTGATGAAGCTCTCTATCGAGCAAAGGCGGGAGGTCGCAACCGAACGGAGCTCTTTGACGACGAACCTCTCACGGAGGAGATTTAGCGGCCGACGTCAGTAATCATTTACCGATGGTGGTCGTCGAGGAGCGCTGAAGATCGAATGATGTGGTGGGCGACCGTTCTTAGGGTGGCCAGCAAATCGCGTTTTTTGTTTTCTGTGGTAGGATCCTCAGATAGTGGCACCCATATTGAAGATAGGCGAAATTCTGGTTCAGCAGGGGCTGATCTCGGTCGGGCAGCTCGGCCAGGCGTTGCAGGCCCAGGGTTTACACGGCGGCCGATTGGGCACGAATCTCGTGGAGATGGGCTTCGTGAGTGAAGAACAACTTGCCACGACTCTGAGCCGCCAGTTGAATCTCCCCTACGTCGATCACTCCCAGGTTGCCAACATCCCCCCCGAAGTGATTGCCCAAGTACCGCGCCAAATCGCCGAGAAGTACCGCGCTGTGCCGCTCAAGGTTACGGGAAAAACACTCCACGTCTGCACGTCAGACCCGAACAACCTGGCAGCGTTGGACGAGCTGGGTTTCAAGCTCGATTGCCCAATCAAGATCTATCTCGCGACAGAGGTGGCGCTCAATTATGCGTTGGAGATGTACTATGGTGTGCCGCGTGAGCGGCGCAATCTGACGGTTTCTGGTACACCCGTTGTTGACGCCACCTTCGTCCAGCTTGCTGACGAGAGTACGCCCCTGCCTGCCGGTGGCTCCAGTATGAGTCGAACGGATTTTTTGAACGTTCAACGAACTGCGGACTTTGCAACGGGTGCACCCGAATCCGCGCAGAAGGTCGACTACGCGGACAAGCTGATCCGCGTCAACGATCGTCGCCAGCTTCTCGAGTGTATTCGATCGTTTCTCGGAACGATTTGGCCCAAGGCGGTGATTCTCGGCATTTCCCATGGGGCTGTCGTCGGCATTGGGGGTGTGCGCTTGGATGTAGCGCCGGAGAGAATTGCTCAATTGCATCAGCCGATTGTCGAACAAAGTCTTCTTGCCGACCTGCTCCAAGGCCGAAAGGTCATTCATCGTGATGTTATCGATGATCCGATGCTAGTGAGCGTCTGTTCCCATGTCGATATGCCGACACAGCACATAACCATCATTCCGATTCTGGACGATCACTCCGTTGTCATGATCGCCATCGGTCAGGGACTCGACCTTGCACGGGTGAAGCTGGGTTTCCCGCGAGCCCTGCGTTTTGTTGCGCAGGTTGCCCGTGTGCTGCAGATTCTCAAACTCAAAGAGGAGATCTTGCGTATCGAGAAGACATGACCATGCGAACGAAACACCGTATCCTGACTTTTGCCTCGATGGTGGTGGCTGCTCTGGCCTACTCGTGCGCTTTCGTTTCACCACAAACCGACGATTTCTATCACACCCAACCATCACCACGCTCGTGCTCCTGTCTTCTTGTTTTGCCGTTTGCCAACCTGTCTTCGGTGAGCTCAGCGGGAGAGGATGTTGCGGATCTCTTCTCTGCCCATCTCGATGCGCACCCGAGTTTTCATTCCTTTGACCGGACCTACATCTCCGCCCTGTTGAGGCGATTAAACGTTCCCCCGCCGACCGAGTGGCATCCGGAGATCGGCCTCCGGATCGCCAGGCTTGCTGGTGCCGAAGGCGTTCTCTTTGGCACCATCCAGGGTGCCTGGGAGACTGTGCCTGGAAAACCCGCATCGTTGTGGATCGCAGGAACCGTTCTATCGGCGGCAAGTGGCGAGGTACTGTGGATTGGCACTCGCTCGGTCAAACCTGAGTACGTCTCACAATCGGCAGACCTCGCTATCAAACACGCAGCCAATGCGATGGCGGAACATCTCGTTCTCGATTTGCGACCGACACGGAGTACTGCGCTGGGCGCGTGCCTCAACCCCGAAGCTCGTCTAACGCTGTCGGAAACGATCACCGCGTCCGACAAACCGACGGCGAACCTTCCTGGGGAAGACAGACATTCTCCCCAGGGCGAACCTGCAAGCGGAATCTTGGTTGGCGGAGGCCATGAGCCCATGGGCCAGGCAACTCCCACTGCGCGCACCGAACTGGAAAAGGGACCGTCGACGACGACAACAACAACGCTGCTGTCCAAGACGAACTCTCCAATGTCAGAGGCAGCACAATTGATGTTGCAACGACTTGAGAAGGGAGAGGCGATACCCTTGGCGGTACGACTCACAAACCGCTCGGCAAATGTGTCGGTGTTCCCCTCTTCGGAACTCCACGTGTTTTCGGAGCTCCTGCAGGCCAAGGCATCATTGAGATTGGAGGTCAGGGGTCACACGGATTCGAGCGGCGATTCGGACGACGATTTGCGTGTGACCAAAGAACAGGCCACTGCGGCGGCGCAAAGTCTCGCCAAGTTGTGGCGAGTTGAACCAGACCGTCTCGTTGCAGTTGCAATGGGCTCGAGTCACCCGATTCAACCCAACATCACCAAACGCGGGCGGCAAGCAAACCGTCGCATCGAGGTGGCATTGGTATCGCCAACAAGCGATTAAGATTGGTGGTGACGCAATTTGCTAGCCGCCTACGCGGTCGTTGCACCGAGAACCCGAGTTCATGTAATTGATGCGGCCCGAACCATACTCGAATTCAACGGTGGGCTGAAGGACTCGGAGTAACCCAAGCACGCAAGTCGTCGCGATACCGGAGCATCCCCCGCCTGATCACCCGCCAAAGGTCGCCCCGCACTGACTCGTGGTTGCACCGCAATCGATCCCCGACGGCGTCGACACCACACGCCCGCCACCATTGCCGGAGCGGGTCACCGTCATCCGTGGCCCAGCAACGCACTCACCCGCTTGGCAGACGCCATCCGCACCACCAGCGGCTGTGAAGTCGCAAGAGTAAATGTCACCAAGGTTTTCGTAAATACACTTGCCGACTTTGCATCTGGCACCATGGGCCATTTGACAGGGTCCGGGGAAATCACAATCTGTGCGCGATGCACATTCCGCGTCAGCCACGGTGACGCAAACCTTCTGCACACAATCCTGGTCCAGAGTCTCACAGTCCCTCCGGCACCTCGCAGGAGCTGTTGCCCACCACGGTTTTGCCATCTGATTTACAGCCAGCACAGAATACCGCGCTCATCACCAGGGCAACAAACGAAGAACGGCCAAGTTGAAACATGTGACGCCGGAACATACCCACCTCGATTCTCTGCAAATGCGTAACGGTCAACTATGTGCACAGACAGTCGGAGCTTTGGTGAACGCAGGATCCGCAAAGTCATCAACACGCCACATTTCCCCAACTCCCTGTTGGATGTTGGGCACTGGCGGTGCACAGAATGGGCCAAAAGATGGCAGCGACGGCACGTGCCTTGAAGTGTGATTCCAAGGGGTTGGCGCAGTCGCCAAAACAGGCGGGACGTTTGGAATGTCACTTCGAGCACCACCTTGCACTGAAACGGCACTTGGCGGGTCCTCAATGAGGCCAGTGGAAGGCCAAGACGTTGAAACCGGCAGCCAATTGCTGTCGACAATGAACATCACCGTGGGGTCTACGCCAAGACCACGTCTGACTGAGCGGCTTGCCGGTTGCGGGCACGCAAGACACCTGCTATCGGGGGAAAGGATTCACATGACACCTTCGTGCGCAAGGAGTGCGCTCCACAAGCTAGTAGATTGCCGGAGGGCTCTTCGTGGCTGCGAACATCTGGCGGCACTGGAAGCCCAGGGAGTCATCCATGTCAGACATCGTCCAGCTCAATAACGTCGTCAAAGAGTACGCGCTTGGCAAGACCGTGGTCCGTGCTCTGCGGGGCGTGAGTCTCACCTTGGCCAGAGGTGAATTCATTGCCGTCGCCGGGCCGTCGGGCAGCGGCAAGACGACGTTGCTCAACCTGATCGGCTGTGTCGACAAGGCCACCAGCGGGACGGTGACCCTCGACGGTGCAGAGACCAACACCCTCGACGACCACGCGCTTACAGAGCTGCGATTGCACAAGCTGGGCTTCGTCTTCCAGAGTTTCAATCTGATCCAGGTCTTGAACGTCTACCAGAACGTCGAGTTCCCCATCTTATTGCAAGGAACGAGCACCGGCGGCGAGCGGCACCGCATGGTCGAGGAGATCATCGATCGGGTCGGCCTCAAGGAGTATCTCCGACATCGCCCCAACGAACTGTCCGGCGGGCAACGCCAGCGCGTCGCCATTGCCCGTGCGCTGGTCGGCAAGCCCATGGTCGTGCTCGCCGACGAGCCGACCGGCAACCTCGACTCGAAGACCGGTCAATCGATCATCGATCTCATGAAGCAGATGAACCGGGAGGAGCAGACCACCTTCATCTTCTCGACTCACGACCCTCGAGTCATGGAACAGGCCCAGCGGGTCATCGAGTTGGTCGACGGCCAAATCACTGCCAACGGTGCCCAACCGGCGAAAGCGTGAGGCGAAGTCATGGCTCGTTTTCGCATCATGCGTTTGTTGGCCCTGCGCAACCTCTTGTCACACAAGGTCAGCTCGGCGATCGTCGGTGGCATCATTGTCTTCGGCACCTTCCTGGTCGTGCTCGGGACCAGCATCCTCGACACCATCGATGAGGCGATGGCCCGTGGCATCACCGCGAGCCTCGCCGGCCACCTACAAGTCTACTCTGCGGATGCCCAGGACGACCTGGCCTTGTTTGGGGGGGGCTTCATGGGCAATGCGGAGATCGGCACCATCCCCGACTTCGCTGTTGTCCGAAAGAAACTCGAGGCAATCGACAACGTCGAGGCGGTCATCCCGATGGGCATGTCACTGCACACCGACGTGCCCGCCAGCGAGCTCGACCTCGCCATCACTCGTCTGCGGCAGGCTGTGGCGACTGGCGACCCCGGTGAAATCGACTCTTTGGCGCAGCAGATCCGCGACATGGCCGCCGATATAGAAGAAGAGCAGAACAAGACCCGCGCCATCGCCCGCAAGGAGGAGCAGGTCCGCATCGACGAGCGGCTGGAGATCCTCCGCCGGGTCCGCAGCGAGGCGTTCTGGCAGGCGCTGTCTCGCACGCCCGAAGAGGAGCTCACCTACCTCGACGGCAAGCTGGCCCCACTCTCCCTTGAAGGAGAGATGCTGTGGATGCGCAACCTGGGCACCGATCTGGATCGTTTTGCCGAACGGTTCGACCGCTTCGAGCTGGTCGCCGGCGAGCTGGTGCCGACGGGCAGGCGAGGTCTGCTCCTGGCCGAGCGCTTCTGCGAAGACCAGCTCAAGAACAAGGTGGCGCGCGATCTGGACCAGATCTTCACCGCCGTGACCGAACGGGGCCAGAAGATCGCCCAGGATCCGGAGACCAAAGACAAGGCCCGCCGCCTGCCCGGCCAGTATCGCCGGGTGACCTACGACATCTCACCGGAAGACGCGGCGCTCATTGTCGAGCGCCTGGCACCGTTGGTGGGTGTGGGCAAGAACATCGAAGAAACGATCAAGACGTTACTCACTGTTACCGACGAAAACCTCGCTGCGCACCACAAGGCTTTCTACGAGCAGGTCGCTCCGCACATTCGGCTCTACAAAGCCAAGGTCGGCGACACGCTGACGTTGCGCTCCTACACCAAGAGCGGTTACATCAAGTCGCTCAACGTGCGCATCTGGGGCATCTACCGCTTCAAGAGCCTAGAGAAATCTGATTTGGCCGGAGCGCAGAATTTGCTCGACATTGTCAGCTTCCGCGAGCTGTACGGGATTATGACCAAGGAGAAGCAGGAAGAGCTCTCTGCCATCCGCAAGGAGGTCGGTGCTGCGGCGGTCAACCGCGACGACGCCGAGGCGATGCTCTTTGGCGGCGGCGATGCGCTTGAGACCCGCGCCCAACAGACCGACATGGACGACGCCGAGATCTTCGGTGCCGATGGTGCGCTGGCCGTCGCTCGGGCCGAGTCAGACGGCTTTGACCCGACCCAGGTCGATCAAGGCCTAGCGCTCAACGCAGCAGTGATCCTCAAGGACCCCGACCGCCTCGACGAGACCCGCGCCCAGATCGCCGCCGTCAGCAAAGCCGAAGGACTCAATCTCCAGGTGGTCGATTGGCAACAGGCCTCTGGCATTGTCGGGCAGTTGATCATCGTCATCCGCATCGTCCTTTACGTCGCGATCTTCATCATCTTCCTCGTGGCTCTGGCGATCATCAACAATTCGATGGTGATGGCAACCTTGGAGCGCATCGATGAGATCGGCACGATGCGAGCCCTCGGGGCGCAGCGTTCATTCGTCATGGGGGTCTTCCTGCTCGAGACCTTGATCCTCGGTGCCTTCGCCGGCCTCGTCGGCGCTGTCGCCGGCGCTGCAGTCGTCGGGCTGCTCGGCCATGCCGGCATCCCGGCCCCCAACGATATCATGATCTTCGTCTTCTCCGGCCCTCGGCTGTTTCCCGCAGTCGGTGCCTCGAACGTCATCTTCGCGCTGGCAGTCATCTTTCTGGTCAGCCTGGCCTCGACCTTCTACCCGGCCCGCATCGCCGCCCGCATCTCGCCGGTGGTGGCCATGCAAAGCAAGGAGTGAGCCATGGGCATGTACTTCGTCATGGCCTGGCGCAACCTGGTGCAAGCCAAACGCCGAACGTTGTTGCTTTCGGCGGCCCTTGGTTTCGTCTCGCTGTTTTTGGTGCTGCTGCTCGCCCTGTCGCAGGGCGTCACCGACACAATGCTTCGCTCCTCGACGGTGCTCTACACCGGCCATGTCAACGTCGGCGGCTTTTACAAGGCCAAGGCCACCGATGCCTGGCCGCTGGTGGAGGACGTCGCCAACCTGCGCAAGATCGTCGATGCGAACACCGACGATATCGACCATGTCGTCGATCGGTTGCGCGGCTGGGCCAAGCTGGTCAGTTCCACCTCGAGCCTCTATGCCTCGCTCTCCGGCATCGACATCGCCGAGGAGGGGGCCTTCCTCGAGAAGATTCAATTGGCACCCGAACGCGACTACAAGAAGAACGGCGGCGACGCGATCCTGGGTCGGATCGAGGACCTCGCCCAACCCAACACCATCATGCTCTTCGCCGCTCAAGCCAAGCGACTCGGCCTCGACATCGGCGACGAGTTAACTCTCAGCGCTGAATCGATGGGCGGGACCACCAACACCATGGACGTGCGCCTGGTCGCGGTAGCCAAAGATCTTGGCTTCATGAGCAACTGGAACGCCTACCTGCCCAAGAGCGCCATTCGGGAGATGTACCAACTTGCTGACGACATCTCCGGGGTGGTGCTCGTCTATTTGCGTTACCCCGCACAGGCCAACCTAGCAATGGAGAAGTTGCGCGGCGCACTCACCGCGCGTGGTTACACCTTGATGGACCATCAACCGGCTTCTTTCTGGATGAAATTCGAGTCGGTAGCCGGCGAGGATTGGCTCGGTCAACGCCTCGATCTCACCACCTGGGAGGACGAGGTCGGCATGATGAAATGGGCGATCACCGCTCTCGACTCGATCTCCTTCTTCCTGGTCGCCATCATGCTGCTCATCATCATCATCGGCATCGTCAACACCATGTTCATCGCCGTGCGCGAGCGAACCAACGAGATCGGCACCATGCGCGCCGTCGGCATGCACCGCCGTCAAGTGCTCAAGCTCTTTCTACTCGAAGCGGCGCTGCTCGGTGCCGGGGCCAGCGCCGCCGGCGGCATCTGTGGCGCACTGCTCGCCACCCTGCTCAACGCCATCGAGGTGCCGTTGGGCATCGATGCACTGCGGGCCGTCTTGATGAGCGATACGCTCACCCTCACCGTCCAACCGGCTCAGTTGATTGGCACGGTGCTCACTTTCACCATCGTCGCCGCGGTCGCCGCATTTTGGCCGGCAGTGCGTGCCGCGCGGCTGGTGCCGGTCACGGCCATTCACCGCGCCGAATGAGGAGATGCCATGCTCTCGAGTCTACTCTGCGTCCTGGTCCTCTCTGCTGCGCCGACAACGCCGTTGAGCGAGCCGCAGATGGTCGAGATCTTGAAGACCATCGACGACCGGCAACGCAACTCCGGCGACTACACCGCGCTTGCCTACATCGAGCAGAAGGAGCGCGACAAAGACGACCTGCTCTACGAGGCGGTCATTTACCGGCGGGATGACGACGACAAGCTGATGATTCTTTTCACCCGTCCCAAGGCCGAGGCGGGCAAAGGTTATTTGCGGCTCGACAAGAACCTCTTTTTTTATGACCCGTCGGTCGGCAAGTGGGAGCGACGCACCG
Source organism: Deltaproteobacteria bacterium RIFOXYA12_FULL_58_15 (assembly GCA_001798605.1). GTDB lineage: Bacteria > Myxococcota > XYA12-FULL-58-9 > XYA12-FULL-58-9 > XYA12-FULL-58-9 > XYA12-FULL-58-9. The sequence goes on from MGST01000142.1 coordinate 23,573, forward strand.
AGCGTGAACGTATCGGCGGCACCGGCTCGCAGCGGTCCGACTTCGACGAGTCGCGCCTGGCCGAGGAGTACAACCCGACCTACGTAGGCGCTGAGAAGCTCGGTGCCTTCGGGGTGCATCAACTCGAGCTGCGCGCCAAACCGGGTGCCGACGTCACCTACCCGGTGATGCGACTGTGGGTCGACGAGAAGACGATCAACATCCTCAAGGCGCAGGAGTTGGCTCTCTCGGGTAAACTGATGCGCACCACCTACTACCCCAAGTGGAACACCCTGTTCAGCGAGGACAAGGGGAAAGAGGTCTATTTCCCTCAGGAGATCCGCATCTACGACGAGGTCGAGAAGGGCAACAGCACTCTGGTGGTCATGCGCAAGGTCGACCTCAAATCGCTTGAGTCGAACATCTTCACCAAGGCCTGGTTGGAGAGCAAGAGCAGATGAGCGCCGCTCTACCACTGCTGATAGGGCTGCTTCTGCCGGTGGCGCAGGCCGAGGCCGAACGCGAGGAGGAACTGTTTGGCGCGCCCACGCCTAGCAACGACACAGCAACCGCGCCTGAGCCTCCGGTCGAGCCCGCCTCCTCGGGCCAGCCGGACGGCTCCACCCCCGAGACAGCGTTGTTCGGTGCCCCCGCCTCCGAAGAGACATCCGCCCCAGCCGCGGATCGCAGCACCGCCCTCGAGGAACGCCTCTCTGGCAGCCTCGACGCCCAGCAGGACTGGCTCGACCTCGGAGGTCTGTTGTACTCGCGGCTCGAGTACAACGCTGTCGACGAGATGCCGGCAGAGAAGAACACCTGGCACACGCCGACGTTGCTCGACGTCTATTTCGATGGCCGACCCAACGACCGGGTGCGCGCCTATGCCCGCGGTCGATTGTCCTATGACGCCACGGTGCGCGAAGGTGCACTAAACGCCTATGGTGCCGAGCAGGTTCGGACCCAGGTGCTGCTCGATCAGCTCTGGCTGAAATTCGACATCTTGAAAACAGTTTTCCTCACCATCGGCAAGCAACCCATTCGCTGGGGCTCGGGTCGCTTCTGGAATCCGACTGACTTTCTCAACAGGCAGAAGCGAGATCCCTTGGCCATCATCGATGAGCGCAACGGCGTCAGCGCGATCAAGCTCCACCTGCCACTCGAGGCGCTCGGTTGGAACCTCTACGCCGTGGCCAATCTGGAAGAGGCAGAGAATCCCAAGAACGTCGGCGGTGCCATCCGCGCGGAGCTGCTCGGCGACCAGACCGAGTTGGCCTTGACCTATGCAGCGCGCAACAACAATCCGCACCAACTCGGCATCGATATCTCCACCGGGGTGTGGTTGTTCGACCTGAGGGCCGAGCTGGCGGCTCAAAAGGGCGTTGAGACACCTTTCTACCGCGGGCCGTTCGACGTCGCCCGCCTACAGCTCCCGCGCGAGGTCACTCGGTCTGACGATTGGATTCTGCAAGGCACCGCCGCCCTGGAGCTGACCGCGCGCTACTCCGACCAGGACACAGTCACCGTCGGCGTCGAGTACTTCTACAATGATGCCGGCTATCCGGACGCCCATCTCTATCCCTGGTTGGCGCTGAACAACCGCTTCACGCCGCTCTACCTTGGACGCCACTATGCTGGCGGCTACCTGCTGCTGCCTCGGCCCGGCCTATGGAACAACACCAGCTTCACTTTGAGCGGCCTGGCCAACCTGAGCGACGAGTCGTATCTCGCTCGCTTCGACTACGCGGTGCGGCTGCTCACGTTTATCGACCTGAATCTGTACGCTTCCTACCACTTTGGCGAGAGCGGCGAGTTGCACTACAGCTACTCGCTAGCGCCCATCCCCGTTGAAGGACTCGAGAACGGGTTCGAGATCAACGCGCCGATGATCGACATCGGTATCGCTTTGCGCGTCGCGCTCTGAGGCTGTTCACTCGGTAGCCCGAAAGAAATTGCCAACCCATAATTCCATCAACACGATTTACCCCATTACCCCATTCAGGGCTTCCGCTCGGTGTGAAAAACCGCAAAGAGAACGATCAACTGCGGAGAAAGCGCACGGGGTAAATTCCCATTTGGGTCGAGAGCCGGGAGAGTGCCTATATCTGAGTGCAAAGGAGCACTCAGATGGCACAAATGCAGCAATTCGCAGCCAAATCAGCCGAAGCTAGCCGCCTTCGCCAGCGCAAGTACCAGCTCGTCCGTCAGTTCAACTTGCCCGAGAACCTCGTCGGCGGTTCCTTGAGCCAGACACACCGGCGGTGTGGTCGACCCAACTGCCATTGCACAGGTGGGCCCGGCCATACCCAATGGTCAATCACGTTCAGCCGCTGTGGCGACCGCCGCGTAGTACCCAGCAGTTTACTGAAAGGCCTTTTGAGCTCGAGCAAGACGTTGCCATTACCCAGCAGTTTGAGGTGCTTGTTCGACACCATCGGGCGAGTGATGTAACGAACCAACCGTGCCAGCCCCTTGCGGTCGTGGGCAGACACCCGCCGCTTGGCGTGCACCGAAAAGCCATAGTCTGGCGTCTGACCCTGCGGCTCGAAGCCATTGTTTTGCGATTGACGTCCGTCATCTGCCGCATGGTCTGACCATTGTGGACGCAATCGAATGATCCGTTGCCCAGCCCGTTTGCCGACCATTGTCTTGCACCGCTCCAACCTCCAGTGGGCTATGCCCCCTCGAAGAACTGAATGACGCGATGGCCCTAAAAGGCCCCAAGAGAAGTATGGTTCTCCCGTGTGGTAGAACAGTTTCGCGCCCAGCTCCTCAACGGCTGTTGCATCCGGATCGATTCGATCATCTTGACGGGAGGTCGGCCCAACGACCGGGACCCAGGTGGGTCACGGGTAGGTGCCTTCATCGCTGCGACTGGACAGCAGTCGAGTATCGTGCGTCGTGGATAGCGCCCAGGGTTCTGCGCTGTTCAGCTGACGCCACGACAGTGTAGCCGGCATTGGCATTGGCACTGGCATCGCCAAAAAGGGATTAAGCTTGGTGGTGACGTAATTTGCTAGCCGCCTACGCCGCCATTGCACCGAGAACCCGAGTTCATGCAATTGATGCGTCCCGCGCCCCGACCATCCTCAAAACCACTGGTCGGCGTTGGCAACAATCGTCGGACAGTCGGTGTTCGACTCCACACGCCGCATCCGAAACACGCTCTCGGCGGCACTTGGCGTGCCGTCATCGGGAGCAAACTGGGCCAATGTCGCTGGGGTTGACCCCAAAGTCCGCTGCTGGCTGCTCCAAGTGATACTCCCAAGGCCGGTGCCAGTTTCGACATCGACAGTGCCTGCCAACTCTGTGAAGGTTCGCTGAATCACGTAGAGCTCCCCGGAAACAATGCCGGTGAGGAAAACGGTCATCCCAGGATGGCCGTCTTCGTCCTGGTCGATGACCCGTTCATCGAGTGGGTCGTCGGGCAACTCGTCGTTCGCGGGGTCGGCGAGGTTGACCCCTTGGAGCTCGATGGCGAGAGCTTCATGGTAGTATCCGCCCACAACCTCGGCACCCGATACCTTGGTGCCCAACGCTTCTAGATATGCGTCGGAAATAATACTTCGCACGCCAACGCCAGGAGTATTCTCGATAGCAACTGCACAGGGTGTCGCGCTCAGCACGTAGCCATTGTCGCCCTCGTCGATTACCAGCCGTTCAGTCGACGTCACAGTGGTGGTCACCTCTCCGAAGATGTGTTGACCCGTCGAGACAAGCACCTGCAGACGGGCCCACACACCAGCAAGACCCTGGACGCCACTCCGATCACCGACGCTCGCGTCGTCACCGAGGTCGACATGAGAATCGCCGTCCAGCTTGTCACCATCACTCGGGCTCGGTCTCATTGAAAACGGGTCATTGAGCTCGGGCGCGGAGCAACGAACAAACATCAACAGAAGCATGGCTGTCAAACGCACGTCAATCTCCTACTCGCGACCGCGAACAAACAAAGCCGAGGATAAGAACCAACCGCCGCTGGAGAAACCTGGATATCCGGGGTTGTTGCTCTGCAGACCTGCTGCGGCCGGTAGAGAAGCCCCGGTGCTCGCCGAGACCGAAGCCGGGAACTCATCAACCACTGGATTGAGGGCCGTCTCTCGCTTCTCATGTGACCGCCCCACGAGAAAGTGGAGTTGCAGTTGCAGGCCAATGGCCAGTGGGAGCCCCCACGGGGAAGTGTCCCATTCCAAGCCGGCGGCGATGCCGACCCGATGATTGTCGACGTAATTTTGTCGACCATCCTGAGATGGCACCGGCGATGGCACGAGGGCGGCACCCACATCGATTCGGTGGTCAGCAAATGACGCTTGTCCCCCCAGTGCCAGATCAAAGGTGTCAGCCCACGGATCCAGCGGCGTCTCACCCTGTCGGTTGACAAAAGCTGACCAACGCTGCCAGCCGCCCGTGAGGCTCACCGTCATGGGAACATCAAACAGATCAAAAATCTGCCGCACCCCAGGCTTGAGCCTGAGCGGCTCATAGCCGTCTTCGTAGACCAGCTTTTGCACCAACGTATCCTGTCCTTCAGGATAGGGATAATCCCAAAACTGGAGCTCGTTTCGCGCAGCAATCCGATTGGCGCTGGGAGCATGCACAGTCAAGGCGAAACGGGTGCCGTCCGCGGGTTCCCAGCTCACGCCACCATGGGGCAACAACTGCAGATCGATCGAAGTCTGGCTAGCAATGTAGAAGGACTCCTGATCGGCGACGTCGGGCATGTAGATTTCGTTGAGGACACGAGTATGCGTGGCCAGGGTTACACCCACTCCCACGGCCAGACTGTCAAGAATATCGATACCCATTCCACCGGCTACCGCCATCCGCACCAGACGGTCGCCATACATCTCAAATTGCAAAGCATTGCTGAAAAACTGTTCCCGCTCATCGACGTAAAAGCTCTGCTGCTGCTGGCCGCGACCGAGGGGAAGCGCCGCATGAATGCCCCAGGCAACCCGATCACCCAGCCTTCCCGCATGACCGAGCATCAGGAAGAATCGGTGGGGAGGGTTGACGGTGGCACCACGGGAGTTTCGGAGTTTGGCTGTGGGCAAAGGCCTGCTGGGCAACGTCTGTAGATCACCGCTGGAAGTCTCGACCCGCGCCAGGTATATGTCCTCGGTGATGTCGGCACCCATGGGCCGTTCCAACAAGTCGATGTCTAGATCCGTATGCAGATACCCAACGCCGAAACTGAAACCCGAGCATTTCCCGAGAAGGGCTGGGTTGTGAAACGCCGTCGCCGGCCCGCAACCATCGATTGTTTGAGTGAGCGGCGAGCGGCTGTCGAGTGCGCCCACAAAATTGTGCAGGGGCGAAGCCGAAACGGAATCGACAAGCGCAACAACGAGTAGAGGACACAAAACCCCCGCGGTGTTTCTGGCAACGATTGTCAGCCTCCCTTGGAGCGTCCCGGACAGACGCAAAATGGTGCGATCAAATTAACAACTGGTACCCCGACGTCAATCCGCATGGTGCATCCGCATGGTGCATATACGTAACCGCACCAAAGAGACAACAACTGGCCCAAGTGTCTCCCCCGAAGCTCGTCTAACGCTGTCGACGAAAACAACAACGTTGCTGCAAGCGATTAAGAATGGTGGCGACGCAATTTGCAGGGCCGCAGCCGCGTGGTCACTGCGTTGTTGCGCGGTTGAACCGATTGCCTAGGGCCCGATCGCGCACGGCGCGTACCAGATCCGGAATGCTCGTGGTGTTGGCCTTGTTGGCCAACCAGTTTGGCTAAGACACACTTTGCCTTGCATGCAAATCCTCGACGTTGCCAAAATCTTCCAACAACCTGGCAACAACTTGCTCACGGTTGCAAGGCTTGGCAACACGAGAGTCCCCGCAGCAATTTGTGCTTTCAACAAAGGTGAATTGTGATTTCGCGATCCGGAACCGGATGGTAGGCCAGATCCTTGGCAACGACGGCCTCCGTGGAGATTCTCGGTGGTATGAATGGCTCATCAGTCTTGTTCAGGGCAAAAGTGGGAATATCACCGCGAAAACTGAATCCCGGGATTTGCGCAAAAAACTCCGGGATGCTGACCTCACGTCGGCCATCTACGTCCTCAATGAAGAACTTCGTGTCATAGCCAATTCCGCAATAGAGAACCCCATCGTCCTTCAGCAACTGATGCACCTGCTGCAGATATTGCCCAAAATCCCGCGAATAGGTGCCAATTCCGACGATATCGGTGAGCACGTCCATCTGCGGCATCTTGCGGATGGGCAGACGGTGGAAGTCACCGGTGTAGTTGAACAATCGTGAGTCCTGACTGTAGGTCTTGAGAGAGCGGCGCAAGCGACCTAGATGGGATCCCATGGGATGTCGGAAGTTGAAAAGAGCTAGGCTGGTCTTTGTTCCCTTCAATTCCTCAAAGAGCTTCTGGTCCTTTGCCGTGCTCGGAAAAAACTTCCAGTGCAACGCATGCTCCAGGGTTGGATCATCATGGATCTGAAAGCTTGAGCTCGTCGGGGTCCATCTCGCCCCGGTGGAAGAGCTGCCGCATCGCCTTGCCCTTGCCTGCCCCCAGGTCACCCCAAATCTGCTCAGGACCGTGGCACGTGATCCGCTTGATGAACTCCTCTTTGAACTGACCGAGAATACTGCAGTAATCCGTGAAATTCCTCTCGACATTCCACTTGTTGGTGAAAGCAATCCGGTCATAGACACGCCGGATGGGATTTTTTCCAAGCGCACCGGAGACAAAATTCCGGAAACCCCGGCCAGCCCAGCGATTCGTCGAGCGGAACTGGGAAAAGTCTCTTTTTTTGGCCGCAACGATGGCTTTTGTTTGAGTGGCGAAGGGAGAGTTCTCAGCACTGGCAGCACTTCTTCCCAGGAAGACGCCAGCCGATTTCGCATCCAATCCTTCTCTGAGGTTGGCTTCGATGGTGAACGCGGAAAGATTGACTCTTGTGGCTACATCACTCACACCGGTGGCGACCAACAGTTCCTGCACTGTTGTTTGGATACCGTTCTCACTCAGTCGCTGGTGAATGTCGGCGACTGTGTCGTGGAATTCCACTTTGACAGCGATCTTCAATGCATGCTCCGAGGGACGCCTACTACCGCACAGCAATTATTCTACTCATCTATCCGGGGGGGCGATTTTTGACGAATGGGCGGCAGGTGTCAACCATCGAAGGATGCAGGGATGCAGAGGCAGGTTCCGTTCATCGGATCTTTACGGCCCCCTCGCGGGAGATGTGCACAAGTTGGTCTTGAGTGATAATGGAATCACGTTAGTGTCGATGGATCCCGCCACAGAAAGGAACCAGATGGTCGGCAAAAGCGTGACATCTATCATGCATAGAACGCATACAGGCCATGGGGACGCGAGCGATCGGCATCATCCTCTCTGGCTATGATGGCGACGGTACCGAGGGATGCAAGCAGATCAAGGCAAAGGGAGGAACGACCTTTGCTCAGGACGTGTCTGCCGAAGTGGGCGACATGCCCCGGAGTGCTCAGGCTTCAGGCTGTGTCGATCTCGTTCTGCCACCCGACAAGATCTCAGATGAACTACAGAGGTTGGCAAGCACCGCCCGTGCTGCGCTAGCGCGCTAGCGCGTTAGACGCAACTCGCGAGATTCCTTACCGATAACAAGATCACACCCAAAGGAAACGGCAGCAGAGCTGGATGCTCCTGTTGTCGGGGAGATTCTGATGTGTCGTGTTCATCAGCAGACAGAGTCTTCGAAGCTGAGTAGGCTGTTGGACACCTTGGTGCATTCGCAACCAGGGCCTCCCGGTTTTGTTGGAAAGATCTGCGTGGGTGTTGAGCACGAAGGCGGGGTCACTTGGTGGACGGGCTCCTTTCGCGAAACTGTTGAAACCAAATTTTCGGATGACTTGCCAGAGGATTTCGACGTTGCCGTTCTGCTGAGCGGGAACGTGGACAAGGCGATATTCGAACCCAAGTCGAGTCGCTCCGGGTCGGCTCGCAGGCGAGGGTTCGCTACGGGCGACAAGACGATTCTTGCACGGTTTCTCAATCGATATGTTCGCACGAACTCTGTTCTCGATTTGCGTTGCCGCGCCACGTTGTCGGAGTCACTCACATGATAAATGCCGGCGGCAAGGTGTCAGACACGGTTGGCCGAGCAGCAGAAGTACTCCGCGAGTTGCTGCGCAATTGCCCAGAGCACAAGGACGACGAGACGAACTCGACGAAGGAGCAAGCGGAGCGCATCGCGGACGAATATGGGGTCGAACCCAACAAGTATGCTGAACTGTGCGTTCGAACATTGGGAGGCTCAGGCAGCATTGATTTTGTTGACGAGAATATAGACAGATTGATCTTCTTTTTTGGCTGCCCGTTGGCTTCGTTGAGAAAGTCCGTCGACGAAGAGTTGAGCCGATTGGCTCAGCTCTCTCGAGAGGACTTCCTTTGGATGGTGGAAGAAATCACAACCGCGGGCAGACGGACGGATTTTGCCGATCGCACCGATGAGTTTCTTGCCAAAAAGTGGGTCCGCAACGTTCCCGTCGGTGACAAGGGTCAAACAGTGGGTGACACGCTGGACCGCCAACCACGTTTCAAGTTGTCCATCGATTCAGCTACCCAGATTTTGAGTATCGACCCCGAAACCCCAGCGGCAAAGAAGATGCTGCAGGGTCCATTCAAAGACACAATATCGAAGCTCCTCGAAGGTGCGACGGCTCTGAGTATCGACCCCAGAGATGGTCGGCCGAGTCTTCGCGGTATTTCACTGTCAATGGACGACGATGGTTTTGCTGTGAATCGCGTCATCAACTTTCTTCAGGATGCGTTGACGTCAGGAGCAAAAGCATTTTTTGATGGCCCGTTCGATCTCAAGGTTCTAAAGGCCCTTTTGATATCGCCGTTGAACACGCCATTGAGTGATGCGAACCCTGATGGAACTGCCGCCGAACAGCAGGATGGGTGGGTGAACATAGGCCCCATGCACACTCATATGCTTCTCAACAGCCTTGACGTTGAGGCATCGACCGACTCGGAGAGGCGGACTGTCGTAACTCTCCTGCATCACGAAATCCAGCACACCATCACTCGGGAAACGAAGGGAAACGGTTGGTTGGAGGAGGCAACTTGCGATGTGTTGGCATGGTGGCCAGGTGCTTCAGCGCGGCTGGGGAAAATGGTTGGGTTGCCATTTGCCCAAACGGGCAAAGTCGGCATTGATGTATATGCGCAACCTCGAAGCGCTCTAAGGAAACTTCTCCGTGCAGCCGGCGTTAGAACCGATGTTGCCAATGACTATGAATTGGCCTCAACTTTGCTCCAAGGAGTCGAACGGGAGTTCGTGTTTGAAGATCTGGCGACTGCCATCGTTGAGCATCAACGGTTGGATCCATCCGTCGTTGATTCATTGACAACTCACCTGCGCGAGGTGGGGCCGAAGCCGAAGGCCATTGATCGCCTGCTTGAGAAGTACGGCGTTGCGGTAGGCTGATTGGACCATCGCCGATCGCAAGTGCTCCTGCCGGTGTCGCAAACCAAGGTGTGGTTTTGTCGGTTTTGTAATGTCACTGGACATCCTGCGTGAGCGTCCACATACTAATTTGACACGGATCATGAGGGGCTGATGCCGACTATTGAGCAGAAAACAACATTGCCCCGACTTCTCGTCGTTGACGACGAGGTGGGCAACCTTCAAACAATGCGACGCGTCTTTCGCAAGACATACGATATGACCCTGGTGTCCTCCGCCAAGGAGGCGATTGACGCCTTGCGCAACACTACTTTTGATGTTGCTTTGGTTGACTATTCCATGCCCGGACTCACCGGCATCGACGTGCTCAAGAAGGCACTGGAGCTTCAGCCCGATATGGGCAGAGTTTTGGTTACGGCTCACGCTGAGGTTGAGGAAGTGAGAAGCGCCCAAGCCAGCGGTTTGTCTGCGGCAGTCATCATGAAACCTTGGGAGAAGGAAGCAATTGAGAAGTGGGTCGGTCAATTCACGCGGCTGCGGTCCATGCGTGCTGCGGTGAGAGAATTGAAGTCATTGCCGAACAAGTAACAGCTCGTGGATCCTAAACACACAGACATTGATATTCCAGACCTGGACACCGCCTGGAAGGATGCGTGTTTTCATCGGGAACGCCGGGTCGTTCTCATATTTTCCCCAGTCACCATTTTTCTTTACGCCCTGTGGATCTTGATCGATTTCAAGCTGGAACCTCAATGGGCAGAGATGTTCCTCGTTGTGCGAATAGCGGTCATGGTTGGGGTGACCGTCATTTTTCTGGCTGCCCTGCGAGCGACCAGTCTTTTTTCGCTCAGGGTGACGGTTGCAATGCTTCCATGTCTGATGGGATGGGGCATTGCTCTCATGCTCGGTTATGTCGAAGACAATTTTGCGACATATGTTTTCGGCTTCTCGTTGGTTTTCTGGGGCGGTTTGTTGCTCTCGTGGACCTTACCCTTTCTTCTTGCCGCCTACGGCAGTGTATTGACGGTTCTCGTCTTGACCTTTTGGGTACGGGACAAACTGGGTAGCAGCAATTTCATGGGAGCATTCTTCTATGCCGCGAGCGCAGCAATCCTGGTCGGGACAATGCTCGTCATTCGCAATGCCCTCGAACGCCGGGCGTTTGTTTCTTCCTATGAGTTGAAGCAGAGCAACAAGGAACTGGCTGTGGCTCTCAGTGCTTTGGGTGAAGCCCAAACCCGTCTCGTTGCAACGGAAAAAGCTTCCGCGATGGGACACCTGTTGGCGCAGCTATCCCATGAGATGAATAACCCCACCAATGTCATTCGAAATACCATGGAACCGATTCAAACTGGGGTGGAGGGTATTCTGGAAATGCTCGGTTCGACCCGAAATGCGCTGGAACGGCAGGGCCTTTGGGATGAGGCGTTGGTCAAGAAGTGGGCGGACCTCGAAATAGACTATCAGAAGGATGACCTCCCACAGGCAATAGCTGCGGTTCATGAGTCGGCTGCTCGGATCACCGGTCTTCACGAGGATTTCAGGCTCTATGTGCGCGGTGACGCCCCGGAGATGATTGAAAGTAACCTCAGTGACAATGTGACGAGCACCGTGCGTATCTTCAGTCGCGCTTGCACTGAGGACCTGCAGGTCACCACAGATATGGGTGACATCCCACCGGTCTTGATGCAACCTGGGCAGATCAATCAAGTTCTCTTCAACCTGTTGCAGAACGCCAAAGATGTTTTGAACGGCAAGGGGAAGATTCACATTCGCACCCGCAGCGACAATGACAGTGTTGTCCTGGAGTTGGAGGACAACGGCTCTGGAGTTCCGGTCGAGATTGCCGAGAAGATTTTCGATCCATTCTTCACCACCAAAGAAGTCGGCAAGGGAACAGGCCTTGGATTAGCAACCTGTAGTCAGATTGTGGAACGACACGGTGGAACCCTTTCGTTGGATCAATCGTATACCCAAGGCGCGCGATTTCGGATCGTCTTGCCCGCCCACCGGGGCGAATAGCTCTGTTCTGCGACACAGGCCGCCCACCGCGAACGCGCGGCGTCGGCGACCTACAGATCGGCCTTGGACGCGGCCAGCTCCGACGCGCAGCGAACCCACCCGCTCGCAGCATTCGCCAAACTGCCGCCGGATTCACTGCAGAAGTCGATGACCCAGTGGCTGGCGGAATCAAATTCCCCTTGTGTCCAGAACGGACCGCATGGCGTGCTCGGAAAGGCTTCGGTATCGACATACGGCGGATCCTCAGCCGTCTTGGCGCTTTCGTCGCGGATGTTTGTGATCTCCTCCAAGGTCGGCAGGCGCCAATCGGTTACGCCGGCGAGCGTCAACCCGGTGCAATGGGTCTCGGCTTCGGCGAACGGGCGCTGCGTGTCATCGATCGGCGACACGAACGCCAGGTTCTGGTCTTTGTCCACGACATAGCCATCGAACCGGACAAAGCGCTCTTGCGAGTCGTTGAGCGCACAACCCGAGGACGCGAGCAGGGCAACGAGCCCCATGGACCGCGGCGTCATTCGAACACCCCCAGAGCCCCGAGCAGGCCGAGCACAGGCCCGCCCACGTACAAGACGACCGGCGCCACGTCGAGCACGTCGAGACGTTGATTGTCGGCGCTGGCCGGCGCGACATCGAGCACCACGCCGCCGCCAACCAAGAGCGCCCCCACACCAATCCACGCCAAGCGCCGCCAAAACCGCTGTGAATCTTCCACGGCGGCGACCGCGGCCGCGCTCGGCAGGAGCAGAGCCACGACCGTGGTAGACCGGCCCTCGGTCAGGGCCACGGTGGCGCTATAGGAGCTGCCATCGGCGGCTAAAACCTCGAGGCGTTTGCCGCAGGCCGACGCCTCAAACGTGCCCGGGGCGGGCCCGAGCAGCTCGCCGTCGAGCCGGGCTTCCGCTTGCACGAGCGCACCGTCGGGTGTTTTCGGCTGCACCTCCAGCTTTGCCAATCGCGGCTCGGGTTGAACGGTCTCCTGGCGCTCCTGACCCTGATTGACGGTGAGCTCCAACCGCAGCGGCTTGAAGCATGGCGCATCGGTGGTGACGATGTGTACACCGGCGCTGACGCGGTGACTGGCCACTGGCGCTTTCACCGTCGGTTCGTCGTCGATGCGCAGCCCGAGCTTAGGGGGCACGGTGTCGAGCCCAAGCCATCCGAAAGGCGGCAGGGCCTTGATCGCCATCTCCGACACGACCGTTGGCAATGCATCCAACAGGTCATCGACACTGGCTCCGCGCAACCGCCGGTCGCTCTGGGCGGCCACGCTGGCGCGCTTGATGTCGACGAGCTTGAGGTGAAGCATGCGGCTCTCGCCCAGAAGCGAGACACTGCCCAAGACGAGGAAATCCACGCCCAACGCGATCTCGGAGCAGCCCAACAGATCGCGTTGCTTCTCGAGCGCCAACATCGCCTGGATGTCGGCCTGGGAGACGACCGACACGCCTGGCAAGCTGCGAAGCTCGGCCACCACGGCTTCGGTGAGCGCGTCGGCGGTCTTTTTCTCGATTCCCTCGGTGGCAGAGAGCGGCATGACCGCAACCTCGGTGGAACCGATGGCCGCCACCAGCAGCGCGAGCCACATCGTCATAGTGTCGCTTCTCCTTATTCGCTTGCGGGCGTACGCGATGGCATTTATCACAACCCTGCGCGCAGGCAACACGCATCCACGCGCAACGCTACATCCCCTTGTTGTTGAAGTATCCATGCCAACAGTGTCGTGCAGAATCGTGTGGTGAATATTTTCAAGAAATTTGACGTCACACCGGCCAAGCGATCAATTGAAGCGGTTGAGAAGGCAAAAAATATAGATGACACCTCTGATTCGACTCTCGTTTCTTATCGTTTTGTCTCTCGCTTCATGGGGATGTGGCACGTTTTCGGTGCTCAGGCCCGCTGATAACCTCCGCGCAGGCCAGGTTGAACTTTCTGGGGGCGCTGCGTTCAATTCGCTTCCGGAGGCGGTATTCGTTGGACAAGCAAATGTGGGAATCACTGATTGGCTGGAACTCGGTGGTCAATACGAAATCTACAGTGCCGTGGGTTGGACGCGCTTTGGATTGCTAAATACGGATAACCATGGAATCGCCGTTGCTCTAACGGTGGGCGGTGGGGCAGCCCAGATCTGGGACAGTTTGAACACCGATGAGTGGTCGGACTTTGAAGGTGCTGTTTTCGGAGGTGTCACACTCGGCAGACATTTCGGCGTCATTGAACCCTACGTCGGCTATCGAATCTTTTACTTTCCAGGCTTGGAAACCACAATACAGACAATCAAGGGAGGTTTGCGGTTCACTGGTTGGGAGACCGTATTTCTCGGGGTTGAAGGAGGGGCCACGGTTCACCATGCGCTACTTACGCTTGGCGAAGGGGCGCTTGTCGTTGGATTGAAACTGGGAGGCGGGTAGGGTTCGTCCTGCAGGAGTCGAAACGGAACGGACCTTACCAATGCACCACAAGATAACGTAGGTCGAAGCCGTCTGTCGCATCGTAGTAGACGATGTGCGTCCTCCCCGTCTTGTCTATGACCATATCCGGACTACGACCCGTGCTGATGCCACCATCGTCAAGGAGTTGGTGCTGCCAGAGCGCGCCATCGTGCCAGACATAATTGAGGCCATTGGTATTGCGATAGGCGATATGGGGGCGGTCGTTCGCATCGAGCTCCATGGCCGGCTCGAGAGCGCTGGTGCTCGATTCGTAGGTTGATACATCCCAAGCAAAGCCATTGAAACGGCGGTAGGTCCCGTCATCGTCCGCGAAGTGGGGATAGTCCCAACGATCGAGCTCGAGATTGTCTTCACCTGTCGTCGAAGCTTGAGGGAACTCCCAAAAGCCTGAGGCTGGATTGAGAAAGTAATACAGATCGTACGTTCCGTAATCGGCAGAGAAATGCGGTACGTTCTGTGTGGTGTAGCGCAAAGCTGTTGCGTGGTCGGCTTTGATGGGAGCCTCAATGCCGGCGAGGATCGGCAGGCTCAACCAAGATGACCCTGGTTTGCGGACATAGTGGAGATTATCGCCGCTCCGGTCCGACACGATGACGCTCGGCACCCCGTCGTTGTCAAAGCGAAAAGCCGTCGGGAAGGAGGTATTGGCACCGACCAACACGGTCTCGATGTTCCAGGTGCCGTTGTGCAATTGGGCAAACCGGGTCAAGCGGCCCGGATTGTCCGGATCATCGACACCGTAGACGATGGTTGGGGCACGGTCCACTGGTGCCACGAGGATGGTGGGATCATACCCCGCCGTATCGGCGCTCACCCCCACGCCATCGACGGAGGTCTTCGACCAGGTCTGCCCATCAAAAACGGCATAGCGCAGCACAGTTGGCGCGATTGCATAGGCAATGTGCACTGAGCCATCCATGGCGACGGCGATGGAGTTCTTCTGTGGCCGCACGTCATAGGTACCCTCCACCGTGACCACCTGCTCGGTGGATGCGACGTCGCAGGCCTCGCCATTGAAACAGCTACCGGTGACACACGGCACCGAGTTGGTCCAGGCGCGGCAATCGTTGCCAATGACTGTCCTGCGGCACTCGCGAATGGTCCCGTCGGTGCACTCAGTCTCCCCAATGGTGGAACAATCGTTGATACAGGTACCGCAGCTCTCCGTGTCGGCACAGAACTCGTTGGGGCAGTCCGACCATTCAAGCCAATGTCGGCAGCCATTGCTATCCACCCCACAAACGCGCGCCTGACCGCCGCTGCATTCGCTGTCACCGGCCGCCACGCACTCGTGTGTGCATGCATCACATCCATGCTCGCAAGCAACGCACTCGGGTGGACAATATCCGCCGGTGCCCGCACAATCCGGTGGGATTGCCTCGCAGGCGCCTGCAATACAGGCCTCGCAGATTCCACAGTCCGCGTGATTGTAGCACTGCTCCGGTTCGGTACAGGTCACCAGTGCAATTGCTGCCAGCATGGTTATGCCACGCGACAGGATCAGTGTTCCGTCAACTTGGAAACTCAACTTTCGTACAAAGGAAGTCACGACAGGGAATCTACTCGAGGAAACACCCATAGCACCAGGTCCACGAGGATGAGTCGAATGAATCCGTTCGCTCCAAAAACAAATGTGATAATAGTTGGTTTCCATTTCAGGCGGCGCACCCTCTATTTGGTGAGACGTGGTGCCGTTTGTGAGAGAACAACTCGATCACCTTTTGCAAGAGTGGCAATGGCGCTACGCGACGACAAATGGACCGAAAACGTGATCGCGGGCTTGAGAGCCGGCGATCAGGCTGCTCGGCGCGAGTTCTGGCACGGCTACTGGGATGGAATCCACGCGGTCTGTGCGGGCGTCCTGGGTGACGGCCTGTCTGCCACTGAAGTGGCCACCGAGGTCATGGCCGACTTCATGTGTCGGTGGGTCCACCAGCTCAACCATCCGACGGCGGCCTGGAGTTATCTCAGGCTCATTGCCGCGCGTCGGGCGGCCAAAGAGCGCGATGATCAAGCTCATTCCATCTTCATCGACATGGACTGCTTCTGCGCCGAGGCGGAGCTCTCCCCTGAGGAGGCTATGGCTGACCAACAGCTCTTGCCGCTTCTGCAACAGTGCCTGGGTCAACTGCGCCCCAAGGCTCAACGTGCACTCAAGTTGCGTTTTTACAGTGATCTCACCCACGAGGAAATTGGCAACCTCCTCGGGGGCTCGAAGCAGTACATTGGCCAGCTCGTACGCCAGTGCCTGTCTGCACTGCGACGGTGCGTGCAAAAGGAACAACGGCGGCAAATGCTGGAGAGGGCAGAGATGGGACGAGCATGACAGCGACGAACTTCGAGACCCTAGAGGAGACGCGGCAGGACCAGCTCATCGCGGCTCGCCTCAAACGACGGCACGAACGGCATTGCCCCGAGCTGGAGGATCTCGCACTGGTCTATGATGGCAAAGCGTTGCCAGAGCAAATCGTGGCGGCAGCTCAGCATTTGCAGGAGTGTTCCGATTGCGTGGCCGCGGTGCACCTACTGCGGTCAATGGACGCGCCCGCAGCTCCCGCTCGAGCTCCAACTCGCATCGGGCAAAAATGGCCATGGCTGAATATGCAGAGGCTTGCCTTTGCTGCGACTGGACTGCTCCTGCTCTTCGGGACGACGTGGGTCGCGCTCCAAAGCTCGTCAGTGAATCCGATCCGCTCCACTCTGGTTTCCAAGGGCGGTGGTGACTCGATAGCCATCGCTGTGCGTCGTGGAGAAGAGCGATTTGTGGCCCAACCCACCACGCCGCTTTTCGAAGGGGACCTTCTGGGGTTTTTCTATTCCGCCGTTGAGCCGGGATATTTGCTTCTGCTCAACGTCGACGAAGAAGGCAGCTCGTCAAGAGTGTTCCCGGTCCGTGGAGTCGTAAGTGGCGAAATCGAAGCAGGACAGAACGTGAATCTGCCCGATGGCGGCATCATGCGTGCCGGACCCGGATGCGAGTGGTTGGTGGCTGTATTCTCCCAACAACCACTCCCCATCAAGTCGGTGGAGGAACTGGTCGGCAGCGCTGCCCAAGACAGTGGACCAGAGTGTCAATGGCCAATGGTTGCCTTCACTGGGGCGCGCACCGTCTCGGTCTTTCGCCTTCAATAATAGAGGACATCGTGCGGCACCTGTTGTTCGTCTTGATTGTATGTCTCTTCACCGCAGTGCCGTCGCCGGCCGCGGCGGTGACCGTGCGCTATGCCATGGTGATTGGGAACAACACCGGCGTCGATGCAGACGGCCAACAGCCATTCTCGAAACTCCAGTTTGCCCAACGAGAGGCACAACGTCTGCGCGACCAACTGGTTGCCCTCGCCAACTTCGATCGCTCACCAGAGCGCACCATCCTGCTCACGGGCGGCACTCGCGCGCAGGTTTATGAGGCGGCCCAGGCCCTGGCCAAACAAAAACTTGCTGACCTGCAAACATTTGGGAAGATCGAAACTTTGTTTGCATTCTTCTTCACTGGCCACGGTCTCAACGGCCGCCTGCTGCTCGCAGACGGACCGCTCACGGGGGCGGACCTCGGGGAGATCTTTCGTTCTGTGGGCGCAGATCTGAACGTCAGCGTCTTTGATGCTTGCTACAGCGGCAGCCTCGAGCCGGGGGCCATGTCAACCAAGGGTATTGAGATGACCCCAGGCCTCAACATCTTCCGGGCTTTGCCGGAACAGGTGCTCACCGCCGAGGGAAGCGTTTGGTTTGTGTCCAGTGCCGCAGATCAAGTCAGTTATGAGGACGAGAACCTCGGTGGCGTCTTTACCCATTTCTTCATTGAGGCCTTGGCCAAGGCACAGCGGGATGGGCCGGGTATTACCTTGGAGAGAGTGTGGCACTACGCGCGGGAAAAGACCGTAGAACACACAGCGCGTCGTGGACGGCGGCAGGAACCCCAACAATTCGTCACAAACCTCAAGGAGACCGGACCGTTCTATTTCAGTTTTCCGGGCCGTCGCACCGCCAGGTTGATCCTCGGCGAGGCGGTGGGCGGGCGATTCCTCTTGAGCTACGCCGATGGTCAACTCACCGAGCGTCTCGTAAAAAAACCAGGGGTGAGGCGCGAGATGCTGGTCTATCCAGGAACAGCTCACCTCTTGCTCTTGGAAGAGGGGAAGATCTTGTTGCGAGAAGAGCTGACATTTGTCGATGGAGGAGAGGTGGCGTTGAGCTCAACGGCGGATGTTGCAATCCACACCTCTTTGGGAGAACGCATCGAAAGCATCTGGGTCAAAGGGGCCAGTGCCCAGACCCTCCATGCCAGTCGAACCGCCGCCGGCGCATCCGTATCTGTGGGAGCGTCCTACCGTTACAGTCTGCCACATCCAGGCCTGCTGTCTCCGTCGCACCAAACCGGTGCTACCTTACGCCTCGATTATGATTGGCTGCTGGCAAGCCTGTTCGTAGGTTACGGGCGCGCTGCTGAGCAATTCGACTCTTGGTCATACGAAGCAGACGCGTTCGTGCTCGCGGCTCAACTCGGGCTGGCGAAGAACCTATCTATGATGCGCCTAAGCGGTAGCCTGAGCGTCGGGGCATCGGCGTATTGGCAACGGTACGACAACGGCCGCCAACGCCAGAGCTGGGCCTTTGAACCTGCCGTTGTGGCGAGCGTCCTGCTCCCCAACGACGGATTGCTTGGGGTTGAGTTAAGCGCGAGCACGGGGCCGACGTTGTTACCCGGCGTCGGGCGATCCGCAGGCTATCATTGGGCGATGAACCTCGATATCGCTGCCGCGCTCATAGTGCGAGTTTGGTAGCGCGTTTGCGGGTTCAGAACACCCCACCTCTCTGGGGGTATACTGGCCGTGTGCAAGTCATCGCCACCGGATTGCCCACACGGGGATCGAGCCATGCCCTGTTATGCCCTGTTACACCGCCAACGGGTCAACGGGCTCCACGAAGGGGAATCGATGAAAATCCGTGTCCCGCGTGTAGATGCGATGAATGCCGTGCTCTTTCATCAGAATGGCGATGTGGGCGTCGTGAAGCAGATTGCCTCTGAGATCTGGCACCTCATTCATTACGGTACGCGCGACTTCGGCATGTCCCTCGGTGGCAACGAGCACTTTGAGAGAGCTCGCGGCGAGCAACGCGTCGATGAAAGTCCATGCCTGTGGTGCCGACCATGGCCGGACAAACACGCGGGGATGAGTAACCACCCGTACGAACTCGTAGACAATGCTCCATGTGAGATGCCAGGGGAGAATCTCCGCGCGCCATCCGAGAAGAAGCGCGCGGCAGCGCGTATGCTCAGGTGCGCGCTCATCGGCAGCATAAACGAGCACATTCGTGTCGACGACAAACACTACCGTCCCTCCATGGCCTGGTAGAGCGCCTCGCGATCGGCGATATCGACACGTGCGCCCCCTGTGTCCACGGTTGGCAGAGGTGGGAGTCGACTCAGTTTGACCTCCTCATCAAGGAAGCGTCTCAGCGCGGCTTCAACAAGCTCCGACATCGTTCTGCCTCTTGTGGCCGCGGCACGTTTGAGCTTGCGCATCACAGGGTCGGCGATGACCAATGTCGTCTTCATATGGACAAGCATACGTTATGTACGGAAATATGGCAATATCGGTAGCAAGCCCACAAGCCCAGCGTCGGCGGATGTTCAATGCCCCGCTTGGGCGCGGGCGCTACCAACGCCGATCACCAGTTCTACCACGGTGTTTTCATCATAGGGCTGGGGCAGATAGAGCGCGTCTGTGCGCCAGCCCCCAATGCCGTTGCCCCATTCCAAGCCGTGGCCGTACTGCGTCAGATCGGTGTCCCAGTAGTTGGTGACGATGCCGTCCGGCGACACGCGATACAACGCCGCCGTTTCGTAGTTGGGCAAGTAGAAATTGCCGCAAGCATCGGTGCCCAGGCCGTCCAGGAACGAGACGCTGGGTACGACTGTGGCCAGCCGTCGCGCCCGTCCGATGGGATCGAAATGGTCGTCGATACTCAGGGCGTACACGGAGTCGCCGAAGGCACCGATGAACATCAGACTGTAGTCCTGATCGAAGCTCACGGTGCGTGGCACCCACGAATCACCGTAGCTCGCCGGATCTAGATAGACTGTCACCGCCTCGGTCTCGACGTCGACGCGATAGATTTTGCTGTTGTTGGCGGCGTAGACCAGGCCGTCCGGTGCCACGGTGACGCCGTAGGCCATGATGTCCGGAGCCACCACCGTCTGTGCGCCCGTTGGCGCGATGACGACCAAACCCTGCATGTCGGACGCTACGACAAGGCTGCCGTCGGGCAACCAGTCCATTCCCTGCACACCTTCAATACCGAGAGCGAAGGCCATCGACTGGTTGTCGTAATTGACGGCCACGAGGTTGAACCCATCGCTGCCGATAAGATATCCCTCCGAGTCGAACGCGACATCGTGATAGCCACGCGGATTGTCGAGCTCGTTGACTTCGAGTGGCGCATTGGGCAAGTGCAGGCAATCAACCGGCGGTGTCGGCTCAGTACCGGTCGGTACCGTATCGGTGCGGTTGGGCATCGTCATCGGCCGGCTCGGAACCCCAAGGGGCACCGCCAGGACGCCCGCGCCCCCAGCGACGCCAAGATAGATGGTGTCGGCGTCCCAGCCACCAACACCGCTGCCCCAGGTGACGCTGGTGATTGGCGCATGCAATGTTGCGGCGACGAGCTGCCGCGTTGTACCGTCTGGAGAGAAGCGCCATATCGCGTCGGAGGAGGCGTCGGAGACATAGACATTGCCGCAGACATCGGTGTTGACGGCGTGTAACACCGCGCCGCGCATTTCGGTTTCACACCAGAGCTCACCGCCTAGGCCCGTGTCGACACACGTGCCCGCACCCCCCTGATCGACGCAGGGATCGTTGGCTGCCTTGCCCGTGCATGGCAACGTCGGCTGGCACACCAATTCGCCGCCAGCACCGGCGGTGCAGATGCCCGCTCTGGCGGCGCGCAGGCTGACACAACTGTCCCCCGACGTCAGCCCCTCACAGGGTGCGGTTAGGTTGCAGAACAACGCACCTTGTTGATTGAGAGCACAGATGCCCTCTCGCCCAAATGGATCCATGCAGGCGTCGCCCTCGTTGAGGCCGTCGCATGGATCGCCAACAACGCAGATGAGCCCGCCGTAGCCGTCGTCTTCACAAAAGCCCGCACCGTGATCGGGGTCGACGCAAGGATCGCCGACCTGCTGGCAGGATGCCATTTCTTCGCAATAGAGGTATCCGTCGTTGTCGACACAGACGCCGGGAGTACCCCAATACGTCGTGCAGGAATCGCCTGCCTGCTGGCCGGTGCACGGCTCGACTTGGGCACAATACAGGATTCCCGGCCATCCCTCGGTACAAACGCCCTGCGAGACCCGTTCTGGGTCTTCACAGCTATCGTCAATCGCAAGGCCCGTGCAGGCGT
>MGST01000143.1:0-182 GCA_001798605.1 Deltaproteobacteria bacterium RIFOXYA12_FULL_58_15
CGTACACCGCTCCTTCCCCGATGAAGATGCCAACGGCGTCCTCATTACCCAAAGCATTGCAAATCCAGCAATCAGCGGATTCTATGTCAACGTGCAACTCGGAGAAGAATCGGTCACGAACCCGGTAGGCGGCATTCTCCCTGAGGTCTTCACCGTCATCCGCAGCACCGGCGGCGTGACCG
>MGST01000143.1:248-6007 GCA_001798605.1 Deltaproteobacteria bacterium RIFOXYA12_FULL_58_15
CGCTCTTCGATGCCGCCCGTGAGGCTGCCCAACATTTCACTGTTTTGTATGGCGAAAACCCGGCGACCTTCGCCCTCGATATGGAGTTCAAGCTCATCCCACCCAGCCGAACTCTCATTGTCAAACAGGTCCGCCCGTATTTCCAGCGGTGAATCCTGACTCTCTATCTCCCGAGATCTGACTCCACCTGGGTCCAGTGGTCACCACGTCAGGTGTAAAGAATCAACGAGGTGCCAACGAACGACTCTGCTCCTGTGCAAGTGTAACTATGCGAAACATCAGCATGAAATAGAAGGGCGTCGGCGGGGCCGAGCTCGAAGGTCTCCCCATTTACATTGAGAACGAGCGCGCCCTTGATGACGTAGATCTGCTCGAAGGATCCTGGGGGATGGGGTGCCGCTTGCTCATGGGCTCCCGGTGCCAAATGCAGCTCATATTGTTCGACCCGGTGGCCAGGGACCTGGTTGAGGAGGGGCCGGCTGCGAAAGCGCCCATCGGCGGATTCGAGATAGCGGGCATCGTCGGCTCTGCTCAAACGAGTTGGGCTTGCCACAGGGCTACCCAGTAGCTCAGAGAAGGGAACCCCCAATCCCTGGGCAATTTTCCACAGGACTGCGATGGTGGGGTTGGTTTTTTTGGTTTCGATCTGGCTCAGGGTAGCTCTGCTCACCCCGCTTTTTGCACTGAGATCCTCAAGGCTCATACTTGCAGCCTGGCGCAGCGTTTTGAGTTTCTCCGCAACCTGCCTGGCTATGGGATCAACTTGTTTGTTCATTGTACAAGAAATCGTTTGACATAAAAGAAATAATGTTTAGTATACTGGAATCAGTTCAGCGTGGCAACACGACTTGGAGAGAAAGATGATCTTTGAAGACAACTCGCGAACGATTGGCAAGACCCCACTGGTGAAGCTAAACCGTCTTGGAAATCCAGGAAAGGTAAATATTTTCGCAAAGGTAGAAGGTCGGAACCCGGCCTGCTCGGTGAAATGTCGCATCGGGGCTTCAATGATCTGGGATGCCGAGGAGCGAGGGAAGCTTGGTCCAGGCAAAGTCATTGTCGAGCCCACAAGTGGCAACACGGGTATTGCCCTGGCTTTTGTCGCGGCCTCCAAGGGCTATCCAATCACCCTGACCATGCCCGACACCATGAGCATCGAGCGTCGCAAGGTGCTCGCTGCCTTTGGCGCCAAGTTGGTGCTCACCGAAGGCAAAAAAGGGATGAAGGGGGCCATTGAGAAGGCAGAGGAGATCGCTGGGAGCGACGAGAAGTACTTCATGCCACAACAATTCAAGAACCCAGCCAATCCGGCGATTCACGAAACAACAACCGGGCCGGAGATCTGGGAGGACGCCAAGGGCGAAATAGATGTCTTGGTTGCCGGCGTGGGGACGGGTGGAACCATTACCGGGATCTCTCGGTTCATCAAGAACACCAAGGGGCACAAGATCCTGAGTGTCGCGGTGGAACCGACACTCAGCCCCGTCATCACCCAGAAACTCGCAGGAAAGGAGCTCGTTCCTGCGTCACACAAGATTCAGGGCATTGGCGCAGGATTCATCCCCGACAACCTCGACCTGTCGCTGGTCGACCGTGTTGAACAGGTCACCAACGAAGAGGCCATCGAGTTCGCCCGAAGGCTGGCGCGGGAGGAAGGGCTGTTATCAGGCATATCCTGCGGTGCCGCGATGGCTGTGGCGCACCGCCTTGCGCATCAAGAAGAGTTTTTTGGCAAGAACATTGTTGTCATTCTTCCCGATGCCGGCGAGCGTTACCTCTCCGGGGCGTTATTCGAAGGCGTCTTCGACAAAGACGGCATCGAAACAGCCGCCTGAGGGCAATCTCTGCTCCCTCACGAGGTTCACCGAACTCAATCTCTGAACCCTCACCAGGTTGGTTCACCGACCTCAATCTCTGCTCAACTCAACGTGGAAAAGACTGCGGATGTATTTCTGCCAAGGCTTGGGCTTCGGGTGCCATGTGTATGGGCTGGAGGCGGTCGGCCTTGAGGTGGGTCACCTCCTCGCGGTTTTGCACCACCCCTTCGACCAACAACCCTGCGGCGCTGAGAATGAGCTTGCGGTTCTGTTCGAAGCGCTCTTGGGTAACGATGATGTTGGCGAAGCCGGTCTCGTCTTCGAGGGTGATAAAGAGAAAACCTTTGGCCGTGCGGGGGCGCTGACTCACCGTAACCAAACCAGCGACCCGGGCTCGACTGCCGTCGGGCATTTGCCGTAGCCCCATGGCGCTCAAAACGCCGTCGTGGCTAAGGCTCTGGCGAATAAACTGCATCGGGTGTGCCCCAACGGTCATGCCGCTGTTTTGGTAATCGGCGAGGATTCTCTCGATGTGACTCATTTCGCGCAGCCCATGCGGCGGGGTAGCCGCATCTGCCGCGTTGCTTCTGGCTCCGCATATGCTCAATATCGCGTCGCCCTCGCGCCTTGCATCTCTGGCTCCGGCGCTCGCATGGGGCGGCGGCGAAGCCGCATCTGCTGCCGTTTCGGCGTGGCCGAGCAGGCCCTCGGTGCGTTCGCGCAGACGTAACACTTGCCACAGGGATTGGCGGCGCGTACGCCCGAGTTCCGCAAAGGCACCGAGCTCGGCGAGGGTCGCAAGATCACGATTACTCAAACGACAGCGCCGCTCGAAATCGGCGAGGGAGCTGAAGGGTTTGGCTTGTCGTTGTATTTCGATGCGCTGGGCTGCTGCCTTTTGTAGGCCATTGACGAAGCGCAGGCCCAAACGAACAGTGCGTGGGTCGGGCAATGTCGAGCGCCACACAGAGCGGGTGATGTCGATGGGTAGGACCCGCACGCTGTGGCGCTGGGCGTCTTTAACCAGCGTGGCTGGATGGTAGAAGCCCATGGGCCAAGCGTTGAGCAGCGCCGCGAGAAAAGCCGCGGGGTGGTAGAGCTTGAGATAAGCCGAGGCGTAGGCGATGAGCGCAAAGGAGGCGCTGTGGCTCTCGGGGAAACCATAGGCGGCAAAGGAGACGATACTCTGGGTGATCTGATCCTGGACCTCGGGTGACAAACCCTGGGCGCTCATGCCGGCTCGCAGACGGCCTTCGATATCCTGCATGCGCTCGTTGGCGCGTTTGAAACCCATGGCACGACGCAGCTCCTCAGCTTCGCCGCCGGAGAATCCCGCCACCGCCATGGCCATGCGCATTAGCTGCTCTTGGAATATGGGTACCCCGAGGGTGCGTTTCAAGATGGGCTCGAGGGCAGGGTGGGGATAGACCACAGGCTCCCTACCGCGACGGCGGCGCAGGTAGGGGTGAACCATCTGGCCGCTGATGGGACCGGGGCGGATCAGGGCTATCTCGATGACGAGGTCGTAGAAACAACGGGGCTGCAAGCGGGGCAGGGTGGCCATCTGCGCTCGACTTTCAACCTGAAAAACCCCCACGGTGTCGGCGTTGCAGAGCATGTCGAAGACGCCTGGGTCGTCTTGGGGCAAGTGCGCGTAGTCGATGGTGATCCCTTCACTCGCCGCGATGAGTGGAACGGCCTCCTCGAGGGCGGCGAGCATTCCGAGGCCGAGCAGATCGACCTTGATGATTTTCATCGCCGCGCAGTCGTCCTTGTCCCATTGAATCACCGAGCGCCCCGGCATCGACGCGGGCTCGATGGGGACCACTTGATCCAAGCGGCCCGCGGCGATCACCATGCCGCCCGAGTGTTGTCCCAGGTGCCTGGGCAAGTGCAAGAGCTGTCCGCATAAGCCTACCCAGGCGCGCACCCGTCGCGCCTCGGGATCGAGGCCCGCTGCCTGCATGCGGTCACGGAAGAACGCCGTGTCCTCGAGGGCGCTCCAACGCCCGCAAAGCTTGGCGACCCTGTCGACTTGGGTCGTGGCAAAACCGAGTGCCTTGCCGACCTCGCGGAGGGCGCTCTTGTCGCGAAAGGTGATGACGTTGGCGGTCATGGCTGTGCCATGGGGACCGTATTTTTCGTAGACGTATTGGATGACCCGCTCGCGCTCGTCGCCGCTCGGTAGATCAATGTCGATGTCGGGCCACTCGCCGCGTTCTTCGGAGAGGAAGCGCTCGAAGAGCAGATCCATGCCCACCGGGTCGACAGCGGTGATGCCGAGAGAATAACAGACCGCCGAGTTGGCGGCGGAGCCACGACCCTGGGCGAGGATGTTTTGCTCGCGTGCAAACCGCGAGATGTCCCAGACAATGAGAAAGTATCCGGCGAGCCTTAGCTTGGCGATGAGCCTAAGCTCTTTTTCGAGCTGCGCTCGCGCCTTGGCCGACAGGGGACGATAGCGCTCCCGAGCCCCTTTGAAGGTTAGCTCCCATAACATGCTGTCAGTGGTGGCACCGGGGGGAACGGGAAAATCAGGAAAATGGTAACCGAGGTCTTCGAGGGTAAACGCACAGCGCTCGGCAATCGCAACGCTTTGGGTGAGGGTGTCGGGCCTGTCGGCGAACAGAGCGGTCATCTCTTTGATGGGCTTGAGATGCCACTCGGCGTTCGGCAGGAGCTTGCGCCCGGCCTTGTCCACCGAGGTGTGCTCACGGGCACAGGTGAGGATGTCGTGTAGGAGCTTGCCGGTACGGCGGGCGTAACGGACGTCGTTGGTTGCCACCGCTGGGATGCCCGTGGCTGTTGCCAAATCCAAGAGCGCTTCACTGTGTTGGGTCTCGGCACGGTCGAGGTGGCGACAGACCTCGAGGGCTAGGTGATTATTTGAAAATATTCGTTTTAGGGTGATTGCGGCCTTTAGACGGTTGCCGTCATGGAGTCGCGGTCCACACAAGCAGGTGAGGGCGTGGGCATGCTTTTCGAGATCGTCGGCGCTCACCTCGCACTCGCCCTTGGGCCTGCCCATGTGCCCACGGCTTAGCAGCAAACACAGGTTCTGATAACCCCGTCGCGACTCGCACAACAGTCTCACTTCACCGATGCCTGTGACCGCGAGCCGCGCTCCAACGATAGCGCGCAGCCCACGGGTCGCCATGGCGCGGTGAAAACGGGGCAGTCCGTAAACGCCACCCTGGTCACACAGAGCCAGGGTGGGATAGTCGAGCTCGGCACCTCGGGACGCCAAATCCTCTGGCAAAGAGGCACCCTCGAGAAATGAGAACGCACTCGAAGCACCGAGCTCGACGTAGGAGGCTGACATCACAGAGGCTGCTCATATGTTCAGTGCCCTGTCAAGTCGTGCCTAGAGAACTTCGTCAGGTGAGTTGGGTCAACATCGTGTCGATCATGTCCCGCATTTTCTGTTGGCCCTTTTCGTTTAAATGCAGGCCGTCCCCAGCATCGAATTCGTCGGACAAACGCTTGCTGTCGTTGACATCGCGAAACGCCGCACAGTTGAAATCGATGACCGAGACACCCGGCTCGGTAGCGAGCGAACGCAGGTACGATTCGACTCTGGAAGCAAGCTCAGGGTTGTGTTACGCCAAACCGGCATGAAAGTGGATGGCAAACCTTATCGTACGATCTGGGTCGCCGAAGATGGCTGGTCGGTCGACATCATCGATCAGACCGCGCTACCGCACTTGTTCACTACGGTGCGGATGCAGACCGTCGACCACGCAGTTCGGGCTATCAAGGACATGCAGGTACGAGGAGCGCCACTCATCGGTGCAACAGCCGCGTACGGCGTGTGTTTGGCCCTGCGCAGCGATGCCTCCGACCAGAATCTCGCGACGGCTTGCGACTTGCTATTTGCCACCCGTCCCACTGCAGTGAATCTCGGATGGGCTCTCGGCGAGATGCGCACCGCCGTTTCTGAGC
>MGST01000143.1:6024-10985 GCA_001798605.1 Deltaproteobacteria bacterium RIFOXYA12_FULL_58_15
GTGCGTGCAGCCTATGCAAGGGCCCTAGAGATCTGCAACGAAGATGTCGCCATGTGCCGCGCCATGGGCGACCACGGTGTCACCTTCATCGAGGAGGCGTGGGCGAGAAAGGGCAAGCAGGGCCGGGTGAATGTTCTGACCCACTGCAATGCCGGTTGGCTCGCCACAGTCGATTGGGGCACGGCGCTTGCGCCCATTTATGTCGCCGCCGAGAAGGGTATCCCTGTTCACGTCTGGGTTGACGAGACCAGACCACGCAATCAGGGCGCCAGCCTCACCTGTTGGGAGCTCGGCAAGCACGGGGTGCCGCACACTCTGGTCGTCGACAATGTCGGCGGTCATTTGATGCAGCACGGTCTCGTTGACCTCTGCTTTGTCGGTACCGACCGCACCACCGGTTCGGGGGATGTCTGCAACAAGATTGGCACCTATCTCAAAGCCCTCGCCGCCCACGATAACGGCGTGCCTTTTTACGTCTGTGCGCCGTCTCCGAGCATCGATTGGAGCTTGTCAGACGGCGTTGCCGAGATCCCCATCGAGCAGCGGGACGCCCGAGAGGTGTCACACCTTCGCGGCCTGGGCCCAGATGGCAGGGCCACCGAGGTCAAGATCACCCCTGCGGGCACTGAAGCGGCCAACTATGCGTTCGACGTCACGCCGGCGCGCTTGGTGACCGGCCTCGTCACTGAGCGTGGCGTCGCAAGGGCGTCGCGCAGGGCCCTGCTCGAGTTGTTCCCGGAGAAGGGCTAACCCAATGCAGCACCGACTGTTGCGCCAGGAGATCATCGACACCGCTCGGAAGATGAACGCGGCCGGCATTAATCAGGGCATGTCGGGCAACCTCAGCGTTCGCCTCTCTGACCGATTTCTCATCACCCCCTCCGGCATGTCGTACGATGGCATGCGACCGGAGGACGTGGTCGAAATGTCACTGGATGGGCGGGTCATCGGCATGGGCAAGCCTTCGAGTGAGTGGCTGTTCCATCGTGATATCTATGGTGCCCGGTACGACGTCAATGTCGTGTTGCACGCACATCCAAAGGATGCCACTGCCATCGCCTGCTTGCGACGCGACATCCCAGCTTTCCATTACATGGTGGCTGTGGCTGGGGGTGACTCGATTCGCTGCGCACCCTATGCGACCTACGGAACCCAAGAACTCTCCAACCATGCGATCGCAGCCCTCATCGATCGACGGGCGTGCTTGCTCGCCAATCATGGTGTCATCGTTCTCGGTGATGATTTGAGCGCTGCGCTGGATCTCGCCATCGAGCTGGAGGCTCTCGCCGCCCAGTATTTGCGTGCTCTGCAGGTGGGTGAGCCAGTGCTCTTGACCGCTGCCGAGATGGCGGAGGTCTTTGAACGGTTTGCGAGCTATCGGGGCGGTCATAAGCGCCAACCGTCAACCCGCGGCTACTAACGGCAGCGCCCACCCCATGGGCCATCTCAACAATGGATTCGCGCCGCTCGCCAACGGGACAACTGGCTGCGGATCAGCCTTGCAACAGCGCCAGGACCTCGTCCGAGGTGATCCGTTTGGCACCGCTGCCGCCCTCGGATGACAACAACGCTTCGGCCAAGGCATCTTTCTTCTCTGCGAGCTGCACCACACGCTCCTCGATAGAACGAGCACAGACGAGCTTGTAGACAGTGACTTGTTGGGTTTGCCCCAACCTGTGGGTACGGTCGGTGGCTTGCCTTTCGACCGCCGGGTTCCACCAGGGGTCGTAGTGCATCACCGTGTCTGCGCGAGTGAGCGTCAAGCCGGTGCCGCCAGCTTTGAGACTGACCACGATCACCGGTGGTCCATCGGGCGCTTGAAATGCCGCGACGACCTTGTCGCGGTTGCGAGTGCCCCCGTGCAGCCAAAGGGGGTCAACCCCGAGGTTCTTGATGACGGCAATCAGCCGTTTTTGCATCTGCACGAATTGGCTGAATACGACGACCCGGTGTTCTGACGCCAAGGCCTCTCGCATGAGCTCCTCGAAGAGCTCGAGCTTGGCAGAGCCAGGCACCTTGACCCCTGGGGGCGCTGGAAGCAGCGACGGGTCGGCGCAGATTTGCCGCAACCGTGTCAAGGCAGCTAGGAGGTCGAGGTGGGCACGCTCGATTCCCACCTTTTCGATCTTCTTCTGCACGCTTTCGCGCAGCTCACCCGCAATGTGCTCGTAGAGCGCCCTTTGTCCAGGAAGCATCTCACAGCGCACCAGGTTCTCGATCTTCGGTGGCAGTTCCTTGGCGACCTCGCCCTTGAGCCGACGCAGGATCAACGGTTGCACGCGTGCGCGCAACAGGTCCAGTGCGGAGTCCTCATCACGGTTGATCGGGCGACCATAGCGTTTGCGAAATTGACGCAGATTTCCGAGAAAACCTGGGGCAAGAAAATCGAATTCAGCCCACAGTTCTTCGGACCGGTTCTCGATCGGGGTTCCTGTCAACGCCAGCCGTCGTTCACTGATGAGTCGGCGGATGGCTTTGGCGTTTTGCGTCGCAGAGTTCTTAGCGCTTTGTGCCTCATCGAGAATCGCGTAGCGAAATGGGTGGTTGGCGAGTAACTCGGCATCGCGACGGAGGATGCCGTAGGAGGTGACCACGAGATCGTGAGCGGCGACGTCGATTGTGTGCCGCACGGCGGGCGGACCGTGCCACAGGGCAACTTTGAGGCTCGGTGTGAAACGCGCGGCTTCATCTCGCCATACTGTCACCACAGATGTGGGTGCCACGACCAACGATGGCTTGTCCCCCTCGTGCTCACGCACCCACAACAAGAGGGCCAAGGTTTGCAATGTCTTGCCGAGGCCCATGTCGTCGGCGAGGATGCCTGTCAATCGGTGCCGATGCAGCATCGCGAGCCAGTCGAGGCCGCGGCATTGGTACTCACGCATGATCGTTTGCAGCATCTGCGGTGGGTCGATGCGAGCAGGTGCGCTGAGGCCCGAAAGCTCATCAAGCCAGTCTTTGGTGGCGCGGTCAGCGCTCGCAACCGCAGCGGAGTCACCGAGATTGCGCAGAAGACCGACACACAGGGGACTCACCAAGGCGCGGCCGGCTTCGGCACCGAGATCGCTGATGACCCGCAGACTGTGTTTGAATTTGGCCGAGGGTGCGACGTAGGAACCATCAGGCAGGAGGATGTATTCTTTTCCCGTCTGCAACCAGGCCAAGAGATCCCGCAACTCTACCAACGTGGCCACGGCGGCATCATCATCGTCGACGGTATGTACGTCGACTGAGACATCCACCAGGCCCTTTTCTTCAATGAGTTGAATCGTTGCGCCGACGGTCAGGTCGCGGCGAAAAACGGGCTCGTGCCGACTGCGGTCAGTGACCCAGTTGGCGGGAAAGGTGCCGCTGCGCGGGTCGAGTGCACGGATCGCCGTCTCACTTTGGGCGACAAAAACGCCCGTCTCTTTGTCGAAGCGGAATCCTGCTCGGCGCAGGACCTTGCGCGCATCTTCCTCACCAGCGAGATCGCGTTCGATGAGGCCAAGGTTGGCGTCAACGCTGGGCACCACGTATGGGCTCAAGGCACGGAGACCTCCAACCGAGACCCTCTCACCAGCGTAGTCAGCTTCGAGTATCAAAGATGCAGTGACTGATTTGCTTTCCGTTGGGGCGACGAAACGGACAATGAAGCGTTCCGGCGGGCCGCGGCGCACCGCGAGTGGCAGCAGGCTTTCGTCGGGCACTCCCGCCCGCGCCAGGTCTCGGACCAAGGAATCCCTCTGCCCAGGGGTGATGGTTGACGCGAGGTTGATGACGGGAGACTCCACCCAACTCGCGAGCTCCCAGGGGGTCGGTGAATCGATGGGCAACGCAAGGGCACCTTGCAAGAAAAACGCTTGGCTCCCCGCCAAGAGTCGCCCCTCCTCGAGGCTAACCCATTGACCGTTCTGTCGGGAGAAACCGAGCACGATTCGGACAATGCCGTCCTCACTCGTCTCGATGCGGACACGGGGATGCAGGGGGTCTTCCTGAATCTGGAGTTTGCGACCCCCTAGCTCTGTTTGGCGTTGGACAAGCAGTGGAAGTAGACGCGCCAACCGAGAGTCACCGAGCTGCCCAAACACTCCGGAGCGGAGCTCCTGCACGATGACTTGGTCGAGCGGGTGAAGTCGTGGAAGCAAAGCCTTCACTTCGCTGTCAGTCAACAGCGGTGACTCCGATGTTCTTCTCGGGAACAGCCGTACGCCGGAGAGCCTTCCCCCCACTGTGAGCTCGTATGCCAGACGTACCGGACGCGCTGATTCAGCAGCGCTGGCCGGATCATAAACCATCCGACCAGCCTATCACGTTCCACTGTGGCCGCCGAGATTTCAAATGCATCGATCGTACAAAACCCGGGTCTCGACCGCCAACGAGACTGCTCGGTGTCAGCCGTCGCACTCTCTACAACAAGTTACAAAAGCACGGTTTGATCTGACTGTTGCGATTTGCTCAGCCAGAATAGTCGGAGGGTATGGCCAGCCCTATGCCGAGCATGAAGGTCCCCGCGAGATTGCCACCGCCCACGTAGTGCAAACCAGCCCCTGCGGACACGGCGAACCAACCCAATCTGCCAACGACCGTGGTATCGATAGACGTAGAAAGGGTTATCCCCTCATCAGGAAGGTTTTCAGGTGGTGACGGTGCACAGGGTTGGAATAGGCCCAAACAAAGATCTGCGTGTCCGGTTCTCCGTCGCACCCAAGCGGGTCCCAATCCACCCGAAGCCAACCAAACGAAGTGCTTGGACTGAACGAGCGCGACTCCCGCACGCGGCTCAAACCCCACGTACTCCTGGGATGGCCCAAAGATCTCACCATCGAATCCCGCCGCGATCCTACCACCAACAAACAGGCGGCCGAGCTGGAGAATCTCACTATCCAAGGTGCCGCGCACAGACGATCCACCGTTGAAGGCCGACCCCCCGCCTACTGTCAGCCGGACGCCTCGCGGTGCCACTGTTTGATCCACGTCGG
>MGST01000144.1 GCA_001798605.1 Deltaproteobacteria bacterium RIFOXYA12_FULL_58_15
CACCGTGTTTGCGCCAGGCGAGGGTGAGCCAGGTGCCTGCGGGTTCTCCCGAGAACTTGGTCTCGCCGTGGCGTTCGGGTTTGCCATCGATGAGGACCTGGTGTTCACAACGTCCGGCGGCGCGGTTGAGCTGGATCTGCACTTCCCCCTTCTCCAGGTCGAGGTGCTCATAGGACGTATCGATGAGGAATGGGCCGGCCATCTCGACCGTGATGTCGAGGGGCATTGAGCCACTGCTGCCGTTGTCAAACTCGACTTCCAGAGAGCCTTTGAATGACCACACACCGACGGATCCACCGAGGTCGAAGCGCTGGGTGGTGTCAGGTTTCTGACGGCCGACCTTTTTGTCCACCTTGACGCCGTCATTGCGAGTCAACGAAAGGCGCATGCCACGCAGGGGATCGTTAACCTTGACGACAACGGCGGGCTCGCTTTGACCCTTGAGGCCCTTGGAGACCAGCTCGACGTCGATGGCGTTGGCGAGCGCAACCGCAGGCATCAGCAAAACGGGAAAGAGGACGCAAAGGGGGAGGGGACTTCTCATGGTCGGCATGGCCGACCGATGCCATCTTTGGCACTCCGTGACAAGAGCTCGATGCTGCTGCGCTCGTGCCTGCCGATGGCTTTGATGCTATGCAGGACCTGTGACTGCGCTCTTGGCTTCCATTGGGGCGGTGAGCCTGCGGGTGACCGCCGATGCGGGGGGGATGACCATGGTCCTCGCCCGCTTGCTGCGCTCGCTGGTACCGCCCCGCATCGATCGGGCTGAGTTGTTTCGTTCCCTGCGTTCTTTTGGTGAGCAGTCGTTGCCCATCGTCATCGCCACCGGCGCGTTTACTGGAATGATCATGGTCTTGCAGGGGGCAATCTACGTGGATCAGTTCGGCGTGTACAACCTCGTGGGCTGGTACACCGGCTTTGCTACCTTTCGGGAGATTGGGCCGATGCTCATTGGCCTCATGTTCAGTGGCCGTGTCGGTGCCAACAATGCCTCTGAGCTTGCGACCATGCGGGTGACCGAGCAGATCGATGCTCTACGGGTCCTGGCCATCGATCCCTATGAGGCACTGATCCTGCCGCGCACCATCAGCATGATTGTCGCGCTCGGTGCTTTGGTCATCTACGGCAATCTCGTTGCAATCCTCTCGGGGGCCTTGTGTGCCAAGCTCTTGCTCAACGTCGAGTACGGTTTCTTCTTCCAGAGCTTGGTCGAGCGATTGGGGCCAGCGGATTTTCTCATCGGTGTCGAGAAGGCCCTCTTGTACGGTCTGGTGGTGGCCATTGTCTCGACGCACTTTGGGCTCACGGCTCGTGGGGGGGCCTCGGGGGTTGGTCGCGCCGTCAACGCCCAGGTTGTCGCCGCTGCTGTCGGGCTGTTTCTCGTCGACTATCTCATGACCTCGGTGGTGCACTGATGACTTTCGTCGCCAAAGTCGGCAGGGCAGCGATCGACGGCGGCGGCAACGCCCGCGAGTTGGGAAGCCTATTGCTCAAGGTCACACAGGCCCTAGGTCGCCTCGAACGTCCCGAAATGTTCCGGCAGGCCTTTGCCCTCGCCAACAGCTCGATATTTTTCATTGTGGTGATCATGGGATTCACCGGTGCCATCTTGGTGGTCCAGGCTTGCATGCAAGGCCAACGGGTCATCGGCGATCTCGGCATTATCGGTCCGGGATTTTTGCAGCTCATGGTTCGGGAGTTCGGCCCAACCATCGTCGCCTTCATGATCGCGGCGCGATACGGCGCAGGAGTGGCAGCCGAGCTCGGGGCCATGACGATCACTGAGCAGGTCGATGCCCTGCGTATGGCCGGGGCCGATCCGGTAGGTTATCTCGTTGCCCCCCGTGTTACGGGCGGGCTCATGGGTATGTTGCCCATTGTCGTGTTGGGCACAGGAGTTGCTTTTTTAACTGGCTATGTCGCGGCGCACTACGGTTTTGGGGTAGGGTGGGACACCTACTTTCGTATGAACCTCGTTGAATACGGGGATGTGGTGATCGCCGTTGCAAAATCATTGGCCTATGGCATTGCCATACCCTTGGTGTCGTGCCGCGCGGGCCTGTCGGCTTTCGGTGGCGCACCTGGGGTAGGCAAGGCGACCACCCGGGCGGTGATTGGATCGTGCATCACGGTTCTGCTCCTGGATGTCGTCATCGGCGGAATTGGCTATCTGGTGTTCTGGTGAGCGGTATGGATGAAAGGGTCGACAAACGCGAGACGCGGGCGATTGTTCGCTACACCGACGTGTGCAAGTCCTTTGGTGATCTCCAGGTGCTCGATCACATCAACCTTGCGGTGAAACCCGGGACAGTTCATTTCCTTATCGGCGCGAGTGGGGTAGGTAAATCGGTGGCGATCAAAATCCTCGTGGGTTTGCTCGGAGCCGATGCGGGCCGCGTGGAGCTTGATGGCGTCGATGTCACCGATTTCGACGAGGAGAGTTTCTATCCGATTCGTCGGCGTTGCCAGATGATCTTTCAACACTCCACTTTGTTTGATGCCTTGACCGTGCTCGAGAATGTGGCGATGCCGGCGCAGAAACGTTTCCGCCTACTCCGTCGGCAAGCGGAGAACAAGGCACGTCAGACGTTGAAACTGGTGCATGCTGAAAACCTTTGCGACAGGTTGCCGAGCACCTTGGGACAGGGGGTGCAAAAACGAGTGGCCATCGCGCGAGCCCTGGCTCTCGATCCGGAGATCCTCCTGTACGACGAACCGACCACGGGCCTCGATCCGGTTGCAGCCCGCCGCACCGACCGCCTCATCCAAGAGATGGCGCACGAGCTCAACTTGACGTCACTGGTGGTCAGCCACGATCTGGCCTCCGTGCAGGGCATCGGTGATTGGGTGACCTTCCTCCACCGGGGCAAAGTCCATTTTGACGGCCTGCCCGCAGAGCTGTTTGCGAGCCAGGACGAAACGGTCAGAGGCTTTGTGCACGGGGCCGGCCGGCGTTGGGCACCCAAGCCCTTGTGAGTGCCGCGCCAGTCGAGTTTTTAGGAGAACAACAGGATTTATTTCCCGCCGGTGACGAACTCGACCCAGTGTGGCGATACCTCCTGCAGGTGTTCCGCCAGTCGTTTGAAAGCGGAGCCCATGCCACGATCCCCATAATCCGGGAGGAAAACACTGAGGCCGTGGCTGTCCCAGACATCATCTCTCGGTTTGCGTTGATAGACATTGGCCTTGAGCCAGCATTTCACTCGCGCGGCGGCGAGGGCTACGGGGGACGACGACTTGAAATTGTCCTTGAGCGCGTCGCAGAAACTGCCGAGGTCAGCGAGGATTGCGCCATCGTCGGAATAGCGTTGCACAGATTCGAGTGCCAATTGAACCTGCTTGTTCTTCATGCCACCCGCCGCGAGAAGGGCAGCGCCCATCCTCTCGAGGTGCGAGTGCAGCATGGGCAAGCGGCGCAGATCGATGGATGCTTGAGTCGCACCCGTATAGGTGTCGACGATGCTGGTGGCGATGTCTTGGGCGGATACCTCGTTGCGGCGGCGCTGGCTAACCATTTCGAGCACCTGGTCGTACCGCCATCCAGTCTTCTCCTGCTCCTCTTCGCTGCCAACCATAAGCGGCACACCCGCGCGCGCGAGCGCGCTGGCGATTAGAAGATTCCCCATGAAGCAGGCATCAAAACCGACCGCGTCGAGTGGGCACGGCAGGTCGGAGAGAGCACTGCCCAGAGTCGCCGGAGCCATTCTCTTGTTTTTGCCGCTGGTTTCATCCTGCACCACACCCGGCCAGCCACGCCCATGGCCCCAGATGTCGAGGAAGAAACGGCGCGCGGGTACGTTCCGCATCACGTAGGTCACGGCGGCGCGCAATGTCTCACCTTGTTCAGTGGCAAGCTCACCCTTGCCGCGGGCGATCAGGACACCGAGTGAGCTGTTGGGATCGACAGACAGCTCTCGCATGATGCTGCCGGAGCTGTTCTTGCGTTCCTCGAAGAGCAAAAGACGCGTACCACTGGACCAGCCTTTGTTCTTGCCGCCGTTTGGGTACTTTCCCGCCTTGGCGCCGTCGATGAGCACAACCACGTGGGCAAAGTGTGCGACCTGTGGGTATCGTTTTCTGATCTCGGCCAGGTCCTTCGGCGCGTAGGTCTCGAGATCGTTGTCCGCAGCCATGTAGACAAACAAGGTCCATTCCTTGCGCAACAGCGAGACGTTGGGCGATATGCCCGAGTTTGCCGTGAAGTCAGCGACTGGCACAGCCCCTTGTGACTTGCGGTTGGTTGGCGTCGATACCCTGTCTGCAGAGGAACCGCCTGTCACCTGTGTTCGGAGATCAGAATCAAAGGCAAGCCGTAACATGACTGGATTATCGACAGAATGTCGGTCATGTTCACCAAATTCTGGGTCCTCTTGGGTCCTCTAGGAAAACAACAGGATTCCTTTCCCCATGCCGCGAATCGTGGTATCTATGTGGGTCTGTGGAAACGGTGGTTTTTGAGTTTTTATTTTAAAAACAAAGGGTTATGAAGCTGGGCATCGAGGCGCGGGTCGGAGGATTTGTACTTTTGGCCCTCGCTGTGCTCGTTGGGTTTGTGTTGGCCCTCGGCGATTTTAGCTTTGCGCCCAGTTTTGCGATCTATGCTGACTTTGCTTACTCCGGAGGGTTGCAGCCGGGCTCTCCAGTGAAGGTCAGCGGTATTCGCATCGGACGGGTAACAGATTTGACCATTTTGGCAAGAGCTTCATTACCATCGCCAGCCACGGCGCAAACCGGGTTGGGCCAGGGGACTCCGCCGGTGGTCAGGGCGCATCTCGAGCTGCATGAGGACGCCAGGGATTTGTTGACTGACGGTGCGGGGTTCTATGTCGGCATGCAAGGGCTGATTGGCGAAGCCTATGTCGAACTGTCGCCGGGAGCGGCTGGAGGCACACAATTGCCCGAGGGCTCGGCAATTCGTGGAGTCGACGCGGCAAGATTGCATGTCATGGCGCTCGAGCTGTCATCGCTCTTGTCTGCTTTGAGTACTCTGTCCAACATTCACGGCGATGACGGTCAGGGGCTGCGTGCCCTCGGCGAAGCGCTGACGAACCTCCTGGGCAATGTCGACTCCATGCTGCAGGAGCACCGTACTGAGCTCGAAGGGGCGATTGCCGATGGCGCAGCCTCTGCGGAGAATCTGCGCCAGCTGACCGCGGGTCTCAGTGTTGCGATCGGCAATGGTGCAGGCCTCATGGCTCTCCTCGACAATGGTAACCAAGCAGCGGCGGCACTGCGCCGCGATCTACCGAGCCTGATGTCTCGCGCTGATCGGAGCCTGGTGGCCATAGAACAGCTGACGACCAGCGCAAACAAGGCGGTCAACCCAGAAGAGATAGAGAAGATTGTCTCCGACCTGCGTCAGACCATGGCGGATCTCCATGAGACCGCCACGCAAGCACGCGGGGTGATGGATACCATAAGGCGTGGGCAGGGAACCGTGGGAGGGCTGATTGCCGACCCGCAGGTGTACGATGATCTCAAAGAAATGCTCCGCGACCTCAAACGCAACCCATGGAAGTTGTTTTGGAGGGATTAGTGGCACTGGTAAACAAACTCAAACCCATGATCGGTAAATCAACTCGGCCTGCGATCTTCGAGATCGAGAAAGGTCAGGTGCGTCGCTTTGCCAATGCGATTGGTGAGGACAACCCGATTCACACCGACGAGAAAGCGGCGAAGGCGGCCGGCTACAGTGCACTGGTGGCACCGCCCACCTTTGCCGCGGCGCTCGGCGCCCTCGATCCGCTCATCGCAGAGGTTGGGCTCGACTCCCAGGCGACCATGCACGCCGAAGAGGAATACGAGTACTTCCGACCCATCTTTGTGGGGGATGTTCTGAGCGTTGTCCATCGAATTGCCGATGTCTACGACAAGCAGGCACCCAACGGCCGTCTCATTTTCCTGGTTGTCGAGACCCGAGGTAACGACAAACGTGGCCGCGCCGTTTTCAAAGGACGTCGTGTTCTAGTCGAGCTCAAGAGCTGAGGCGAAGGAGTTGCAGGTGAACAATATGTTGGATTACGAATCGATTGACAAGGGCACTCCACTCGACGGCCTTTCCATTCCTGCGCTTACGCGTGTGACCCTTGCGCGTTTTGCGGGCGCGATTGACGACTACAACCCTATGCACCTCGATGACAAGGTCGCAGCCGCGGCAGGCAAGAGCTCGGTGTTTGCGCCCAGTCACCTGGTCATGGCGTATGTGGGACGCATGGTGCAATCGTGCTTCCAGGGCGCTTCTCTGCGGCGTTATGGGCTGCGGATGCTCAAGCTCGTATGGCCGGGTGACGTCCTCACCTGCCGTGGCGTCGTCATCGACAAACGCATCGAGAACGGCGAGG
Source organism: Deltaproteobacteria bacterium RIFOXYA12_FULL_58_15 (assembly GCA_001798605.1). Taxonomy (GTDB): domain Bacteria; phylum Myxococcota; class XYA12-FULL-58-9; order XYA12-FULL-58-9; family XYA12-FULL-58-9; genus XYA12-FULL-58-9. Next base: position 6,342 of record MGST01000144.1, read on the forward strand.
CGGTTGTTGACGCCGACGTGTGGGCTGACAATCAAAGGGGCGAAACGGTAGCAAAGGGCAGAGTGTTGGCCGTTGTGCCCAAGGTCAAAGGCCGTCTTCTCAGCAAGTCCGAAGCCTCCCACGGAATCGTCTTCACAGCGAGCAAGGTTCGAGGTACTAGCAGCGGCAGCAAGGCCGAGCCCAAGGCAAAGGCCGAGCCCAAGGCAAAGGCCGAGCCCGTCGCCAAGAAGGCTAAGCCCGCCGCCAAAGTCAAGCCCGCCGCGAAGAAGGCCAAGCCCGCTGCGAAGAAGACCAAGCCTGCAAAGAAAAGGTAATAGCTCGAACAACCTGCCATGCTTCTGGCTCGCCAGGTCAGGCGAGACCTCTAGTGGTTCCCGGCGCTTGACCGGAACAGTCCACGTGACTATAGTCATTCATAATATGACCATAGCCATAAAACCCAAGACCATGGCGGCAGGCGTGTTCAAGGCCAAGTGCCTGGCCGTGCTCGATCGTGTGCAGAAGAAGCGGGAAGGGGTGGTCATCACCAAGCGCGGCAAGCCGGTCGCCCGGGTCGTGCCTCTCGAGAATGATGACGGGAACGGCTTGCCGTTGGCGCTGCCCGATCCATTTGTGCGTGCCGCCGAGGTGAGGTTCGATGCGGCCGACCCAGCCACGGACGTGGCCGGCGGCCATGACCGTTACCTGGAAGAGGTGTGGGGGGGGCCCTCGCGTTGATCTTCGCCGACACCTCGGGTCTCTATGCTGCATTGGTCGCTGCCGACCAGCAGCACGTCGATGCCCGCACCGCGTGGTTGGACCTCCTCGCCCGCCGCCAACGGCTCGTCACTACCTCTTATGTCGTGCACGAGACCGTATCTCTGCTGCAGGCCCGGATCGGAATCTCGGCAGTCCTTTCGTGGCGGACTGACATCGAGCCGGTTCTCGACATCGTTTGGGTCGATGCGACACTGCACCGCTTGGCCATGGCCGCGGTCGTGGCCAGTGGCCGCCGCGACCTGAGCCTCACGGACTGGGTGAGCTTCGAGGTCATGCGCCAGTCACGGATCCGGGTGGCGTTGGCTGTGGACCGACACTTCCTCGAGCAAGGATTCGAGTTGCTCCCGAAGCGAAGCGGTTGACGGGTGAGAGCTATCAAGCCTTGCAACTGGACGGCACCCAGATAATCCACCGCCGTGAGAGAGTGAGGGCAGGCACCCAGGTGAGTAGCGGCTCCTTCGTCGGGCACGCCCTGATTGGCGATCAACCTGCGTACCTTGTCCAAAGTCTCGGCAAAAGGCATGGACCGGTTCGGGCCTCACTGGTAAGTCGATCCGGATGCGGGCTATTCCCTCGTGGGTCATCATCATGGGTGTTGGCTGCAGCCCCACACCCGTGACTCGAACGCCCGACTCCGGCAAGCTCGACGAGTGCAGCTGGCTCGAAGACCCGGCGGCGAGCGGTGTGGCCGATCTCGTCATCGATGACGGCTTTGCCGTGTCAGTGACACTCGGCAGCGATTCGGAACCGGTCCCCTTTGTCGTCGACACGGGATCCAGCGGATGTGCTGTGTCCGACTGGCTGGCGCGGGATCTCGGCCTCCCGGTGAGGGACGGCTTTGAGACGGTGCTCAACGGCGAGGTGCTGGAGGGCGTCCCCAGTGTCCATGTCCCTCTGTTGACTGTGGCTGGTCTGACGTTCCGTGAGGTCCCAGCCATGATTCTGGATGTCGAGAAGGTTGCCGAGCATGCCCCGCAGCTCAGCTGCAAATTCCGTCGCGTCGGTGGTGTGATCGGAAACGACCTCTTGAGCCAGGGGCGGTGGCAGATAGATCCCCAGAGGGGACGACTCTCAGCCTGGGGTCCGAGAGCAGCGAGACCCGACCCGAGCGGCACCGCCATAGTCATCAACCGGGAACAGGGCCTGTGGCTGGTCGACGCCAAGATTGGCCACTGCTGTTCGACCCGTGTTGCGCTCGACCTTGGCTCAGACGGCCAGCTCACAGAATTCCCCGAAGGCATGACCGTACTGCGTCAGGCCTACCCCAACGCACCGACTGCGCAATGGACTGGGGCTCACTCATCCATGGTTCGAGGCAACGTCAGTGGAGAGACGACGGTTGCACGGATCCCGGGACTGCAGCTCGGGGAACTGCGCATTTCCGGGGTCATTGTTTCTTCGACAACGGGCGATCCTCAACACGACTACCCATTGCTCGGCACTGGTGTACTGGAGCATTTCGTTCTGACGCTCGATTGGTCACGTTCCACGATCTGGTTGGCCCCTACGAGCCCGATCCCCACCTCTCGGGAGAGTGTTGGTTTTGGGTTGCTCTTTGACCCGCATCACGCTGGGCTGGTCGTGGTGGCAATAGCGCGCCGATCCCCGGCCGAAGAACAAGGAATCGGCGTAGGCGATCAGATTGTCGAGATTGACGGTACAAAGACGGCTGGCCTGTCCATGTCGCAATACTGTGATTGGAGGGAGAAACAGCCACGCGGGCGCGAGGAGAGACACACGCTCGAGGCGATTGTGTCGCGCAACGGCCATTCCCGCCGACTCGTGCTAGAATCACGCGACTTGCTGCAATGAGGGGTGAAAACGAAAAAGCTCACGCCTCGCTCGCCAAATCTCAATACCGGGATAGGACGACCTTGCTCGGTCACGCCGAAGTTGGTGCCACCCAGCGGTACACAAGGCCCTGAGACTGGAGCGGACTACCAATGAACCACAAAGCCCATACTCCCATCCTGCCCCGTGATACCAACAACGGGACCTTCTTCGGATTTGCTGGAACTCACCAGATCCCAGACGAGAAGTGCCGCCCCAACAAGCGCAGCACTCCCTCCCGCAATGCATAGGATTTCGGCAACGCGCGATTGTTCGAGGGTTTTTTGATGCAGGCTTTCGGCAATCGCGAGATCTTTTGCATTCATGTATTCTCGATACGTCGCGTTGGCCTGAGAATAGAATACTCCTCCAACCACAGCGCTGACGGATCCAATGCCCAATGTACCCCATCCTACGCTGGGTAAGATCCGCAGTGAATCCTCATCCGCAGGCACTTGGATTTCGAACGATAAGTCCTCCGGATTGGCAGTCTGCAAACCATTGTAAAAGCCAATGCCGAAGGGGGTGTTGAACAAGAAACGTTTGAATGAAAGGTCTGCACTGCCTCGACTCGATATCGATCTTGGGTTCAATGGAAAATCTTTGAGTGACACAGGTCCAGACGGTGCTTCGAGCACAGCTTCACGTTCGTCGGTGCGCAAGAAAAAGGGCGCCTGTCCCAAGAGTGCGATTTCCATAGATTGTTCCCGGGAAGGATGAAAGTCAGCCACACGTAGACCGCGTGCATCTTCAATATGGTATTTGTCAGAATGTTCCGGCTCAACCTGGACAAAGGCTTGGACTGCGAGGGCACGGTTTTCCATCAAAGCCGCGTCGGCACGCATGGCTGGCGCTCGAAAAAACACGCGAAGTCGAAGGTTGGGATCGTCAATCGCGGCATTGGCAGCTTCAACGAAGGCTGCCGCCTCACGATAGGTCACACGTCCGTCACGGTTCACATCGCCACCACCCAACAAAGCGCTCACAAGTTCGTGGGTGAAAATACCGGATTGCCATCGGCTCCACTCATGTGTTTCAGACTCGCTCGACGCGGCCAAGATCACACCCGTGTTGGGGTAGCTCGCCAAGTCTTCCTTTCGCAAAAACTCACGGATCACGTGGCGATAGTCTCCAGTCTTATCGCGTCCACCGCGCTTATTGACGACAAAATAGGCCTTGCAGGCATCCAAGATCACATGGTTGAAGCTGGCCTTTGAGCGCGCGAGAATCTCACGATACAGCATGGAACGCGTCAGCTTGTCGTCCAGAAGATTCAAATATCCTTCTTGGTTTTCTCCCAAACCACCATGTCCTGAGAATACAAAGTAGAACTGTGTCTCAATGCCCTTCTCTTGGTCTTGGGCCATGTTTTCGAAAAAACCATTCAGGGTATTTGTGATGTCATCGCGTTTGGGCGGTCTCGCGATGGCGGAAGCTTCTGGAAATCGGCGTTGGGCATCTTCATCGAGGACAGTGAAGAGAGCCAGGTCAGCACCGGCTGCTCTGAAAAGCTCGTAGTAGCGTGCCGCATCGTTGTCAGCAAAGAGTAGAGGTGCCACGCCCGAATCGAGACTGTGGTTGTTGCCTATCACGACAGCGTAGATCTTGGATTGTGCCACAGAAACGCTTGGGAGAATGACGATCAGTGCCATTACGCTGTAGCGACAGAAATTTAGCATCACATCACTCCTCACCCATGGGCTCTGCAACGTGGATCAGAACAGAATGCTCCAGCACATCTTGCCGTTGTCCCATAAGGGGTGTCAGTTGACTTGGGCTCATATTCTTTGCCGCTTGTTCTACCAATGCTTTGTTCAGAGGCTCTGCCGAGAACAAAGCCACAATGCGCAAATCTCCGGGCTCATGATTTACAGAAAGTTTGATGCCATCCCCGAGGGGCTCATCCACAACGTTGCGCTCAATCGAAATACTTCGAGAACCTTCGTAGTCGGGATAATACCAGCGCACATCCCCCTTGTTTTGG
>MGST01000145.1:0-2945 GCA_001798605.1 Deltaproteobacteria bacterium RIFOXYA12_FULL_58_15
TGAAAAACACAGCAACGTCCTGCATCGACGGTGACATGCGTATCGGCAAGAAGCGCATCAAGTGCACCGTGGGCGTTGACAATGCAAGGTACGTCATATTCTCTTGCCAGAATCGCCATATGTCCTGTAGGTGACCCGACCTCGGTGACAATCGCTGCGCAGGAGGTCATGATCGACGACAAGCTAGGTGTCGAGTGACGAGCCACGAGGACGGTATTCTGACCGACTCGCCCGAGGTCCTCACTGTTCCGAAAATGAGTTACGACGCCACTTGCTGTACCCGAGCATGCACAGAGTCCGCTCGATAGAATGGGTGTGAGACCCTCACCCACAGTGGCTGCGTCTTTGGTGGAATGCTTTGCAAATACCATGGGGCGGGATTGCAAAATGTACAAACACCCATCCGGTTCGATAGCCCATTCTATGTCTTGGGGAGATCCGAAGGTTCGTTCTAGCCCACGACCCGCTCGTACCAGTCGCGCGAGATCGGATCCGAGAAGGGTATCCACCCCCTCCAAGAGATTGGCATTTGCGTCGCTCACGATTTCGACTGCGGATTGCTCTCCTGAGGCGATTCCACTTGCAATACCGCTGGTTGCTCCTATCACTACGCGATCCGCCTGCGGGTTGTGGAAGTCCCGCGTAAAGAGAACCCCACTGCATCGAGGGGTGAGCATTCTGAGGCAGAGAACGGCCATCATGATTTCCGCAGCACTCAAACCGTGATCGGCACGATACATGACAGCGGGCATCGAGAAAGCGCTTGCCAATACTTTGCGATAGGCGCTCATGAGATCGCCACGTTCGACACACAATTCGGTGTGGTACTGCCCTGCGTGTGAAGCCTCGCTGTCCTCGCCAATGGCGCTCGATCGCATGGCTACGGAGGTCACGCCCTTCGAGGCCATGTTCTCGAATGCGTCTTCGATTGCGCCCAGCACATGTGCGGGAATTTCCGCGGCAAAAATGGCGCTCTCTAATGTGTGACAGGCTTCTGCGAGGCCTTCTCGATCGCGCGCACGATGTAGCGCGACCAATCGGTCGACATTCGGCCAGAGATCATTGTGATTCATGAAATGGGCAAAGGCCGCGGTGGTAATGACAAATCCGTCGGGAATCTCAACACCCGCCATCCTCCACCACGCCTCCCCCAGGAGAGCGGCTTTGCCTCCGCACAGGCGTGTGTGGCCGGCACGAACTTCATGAATGGGTACAACCAAGGGAACTGCAATCGGTTCGCGGTTAGCAGGTAGAACCCTGTCCAGTTGAGTGACAATGTTATCCAACGCGGGGAGAAGATTCTTAAATCGCCCTTCAGTCATCCGGCCCAACAATTCACAGAGAAGACCCACCTCGTAGATGGCCCGATGTGCTTGCCGCGCCACGGTTTTGAGATTTGCAGATGTGCGTCCCGAAACCATGTCATCGATATTCGCAAACAAATCGAGCGTGCGATCGTTCCCTGCCAATATCTCCATAAACTGCTCATACTTCCACCGCGTGTTAGCCACCGCCGGAGTGGCCCCCGAAGCCGAGAGCTGTCGCTGCTTGAGTCGTTGTTCAATCGCCCGTCGTGAGCGCTCCCTTCGGGCCTGTCTCTCCCGCAGAATCCGTAAAACAAAGGCGAAACCAGATCTCAAAGTGGAGATCATTCGCTGGAGGGGTGGGTACGCTTTGATTTTCACATTATTGGCCACTCAGCCTGCAGTTCACCGTAGGAAATCTTCTCATCATTGTCTCTTTGTCTCTTCCTTTCCGAAGTAGGTCTGCGTCCCCATGACGCAGAACGTTATGCGAGTGGAGGCCAGCCATGGATCGTTACATAGGCATCGAGGTGCACAAAAATCAAAGCCAGATTTGCATTGTCCAAGGCGATCGTGTTGTCGAGCAACGAATCAATATGAGCAGGCTCGTTTTCGCGCCGACTTTTGGCGATTGCCCGCGTTCGAGAATGTGCGAGCATCGGTTGAGGCGTGCCGACTTGGCACCTTCAGGAAAACTCATCGCGTCTCCGATGAGCAGCGCCACATTCGAGGACATCTTTCAGTGCGAGAGGCTTTGGTGCGAACGAGGGCCAAATTCATCACGTTGGCCAAGTCGCTGTTGTGCGGGCAGCGGTGTGTGTCATGCGCAGTCGAGATGCTCGCACTTGGGGCTTGAAGAACTGGGCGCGCCGGGTGATGGCACGTCGAGGAATACACCGGGCGAACTGATCCTATCTGTCGCCGTTGTTCGCCCGGCGCTGATTGTCGACGTCGCGGAACCGCTCCGCCACAGTGCGCAACATGTTCGCCAGCCAGGGTTTCATATAGGCCAGCTCGGCCTCGAGGTAGGCCTTGGAGATGACGAACAACTCACTGTCCTCGAGCGCTACGACATCGGCGGTCCGCGGCCCGGGGCTGAGCAGCGCCGTCTCGCCGACAATCTCTCCAGGCCCCATGACGCGCAGGCTCTCGGTCTGGCCGGCGCGCGTACGACACACCTCACACCGCCCGTGGGCAATGATATAGGCGGCGTCGCCCGCGTCCCCCTCGCGGATGATCACCGTGCCCGCACAGAAGCGCGCCACAGGAAACTCAGCCCCCTCGCGCAGGTATCGCTCCACCGCGTTCTTCAACTCGTTGACGCTGCCGAAACGCAGACCCCGATCCACTGCCATCGCCTTGTGGATAATCCGTTCGAGCCCGATGGGCACTACCCGGGCACCGCTCACCTGCGACAGTGGCTGCCAATCCCCCACCGAGGCCTGCTCGAAGGTGTCGTCAATACCGGACCCGCCGTAGGGCGGCCGCCCGGCGAACAACTCGTAGAGCACTGCTCCCAACGAGAATACGTCAGTGCGTTCGTCAAGCGCGCTGCGTTCTCCCAACGTCTGCTCCGGCGACATGTAGGCCGGTGTCCCCATCACCGAGAAGGTGCTGACCACCGCGGCCTTCTTCACCCCC
>MGST01000145.1:2952-10849 GCA_001798605.1 Deltaproteobacteria bacterium RIFOXYA12_FULL_58_15
AAAAGATATCGGTCTTGGTCTCCTTGCGCACACGGGCGATGCCCCAATCCATCACATAGACCTGACCGAAGTCGCCGACCATCACGTTGTCGGGTTTCAAGTCGCAGTGGATGACCCCGCGACTGTGGGCAAAGGCTACCGCATCGCAGACCTTGAGGAATATGCCGAGCAGATTCAGCAGCGCGTCGCGCGGAATCGGGCCAGGAGCCAACTCGCCATACTGATCGGCCAGGGTCCGTCCGCTGACTCGTTTCATCGTGAAGAACAGGCAGCCGTCAGGATCCCGTCCCACCTCGTGAACCGGCACGATGTGCGGGTGATCGAGTTGACCGGTGATCTGCGCCTCCCGCATGAAGAGGAACAAAGCTCGCCGGTCGAGCCGCAGGTGGGGATGAATGGTCTTCTTGGCCACCTCGCGGTTGAGCACCAGATCTTCGGCGGTGTTGATTGCCCCCATACCGCCGGCAGCGATCGACTCGGCAACTCGCAGCCGCTGACGCAGTGGCTTTTCCAAATCGGCGAGAAAACGCTCCAACAAGCGGGAGCGGGCGCTGCCCGGCAGGACGCCGATCTCGGCAGCGTGGCCTGCAGGACCGGGCGATGAGGCCGGTCGCCGTGCCTTGCCGTGCTTGAGCGTCGTCGGCTGCGGGCGTCGTCTCGAACCCGCGGCGGCACCCCCGACAGATTTCTTTTTGGACTTGCGCGCCGGCGATCGGGTTCGTTTGACTGGCATCTGGAGAACTATACGCCAAGTCCGGCTCGCAACCAGACCTTGAATGGCTCGCGATGCTGGAAATGTGAGGCCATGCTGGCAAATATGCCCGACCTCAGGTGGCCTCTCGGTCAAGATGAATAAGTTCAAGCCGCCGTGGCTGACGCTGCGCCATCCGCCATGCTCCAACTGCAATGCTCTGGGCCACTCCGAATCTGCGCTTGCAAATTGTCTTCTACGGTTATTGAAACGAGTTCCCGCGGCGCAATCTTCTGCGCAAGCGTAGCTCATAGGGTTTGGTCCCGTCGGTCGTCACGGTGATCTTTGTCGCCAGAACGGCAACCTGCGTCGAGCTGTCCTTGATTTGCGGACCCTCTTGAAGCAGCCGCCAATCACCGTTGCTGAGCTCGATGAGGGCTTTGGGTTTGCCGTGCCCGACAAGGGTCGCCGCCAGACGGGCCCCACGATAGACCGGAGATCCACTCTCTGGACGGGTTAGCACAAGGCTCGTTTCTTCACCCGCAGGTGCCGTGATGGTTACGCCGGTTTTTGTAACTGCTGCCCTGCTGCCGTCAGGCAGTGCGATTTCTTTGTCCAGAAGGGCTAGCGATCCCACGCGGTTTCGCAGTAGGGCAACGCCACCGTCTTTGGCGATCGCCAATGCTGCGAGTTCTTGTGGCGGCGTGTCGAGTGCCGTAATCTCTTTGGTGCATGGTGAAGCGCCTGGAGGCGGCCAGGGCAGATTGGCGTTGACGAACAAAGCCTGCACAGCATCACTGTGGTACACGTCAGCAAGGTGCAGGTTGATCGTTGGACTGTCGCACGTCACGGTCACGGCTGTCGGATAGACGGCATTCAACACAACAAGGGCCTCAGAGGCGGTGATGTCGGCGGCAGCAAAATCCAAACGCGGACCACTGCGCTTGGGTGCTTTTCCCGATGAAGCGGGCGTCAACATCCACAAACCAGGTCGCACCTGCGGGGACAGCCCGAGGGTCTTGGCGATGGCACGAAGAAGTGCTTCGGCCGAGGTATTCTTCACATTGACAGTCAGCTCGGACCCGTCCTGGGGCGCTGTGACGCTCACACCGAGAGCGGTGCCCAACATCTCCAGCAACTGAGGCAATCGCGCGCCGGTGACGTCTACGGTGACCTTTGCTCCCTTGCCACGCAGCGATTTTCGGTTCAGCGGTGAGATGATCAAGCCCGGTTGCTCCTGTTTGAGTAGCGCTCGGGCTTGCCCTGGCGAAGATGCCTGCAAGTGGCCGGTGAACAGGGCGTCTCGCACCGTGGTGCTCACCAGCGATTCCTCTCCAGTGGCCAAAGGACTGTAGAGCCACATCGCCTCTGCGTCGACAGCATAAATGTTGATCTGCCCAGCGCCACGGCGTGCGGGTTTGTCGGCCTTGATTGCAGGTAGGTCCTTGAGGCCCACATCCGCGATGAAGGGGTCAACCCTTAAGTCTCCAGGATGGAGGGCGACATTCTCGGGGGAACGCAATGCCACAAGGCTTTGCTGCGCCGCTTTTGATGGCACGACACCCGAAACCGAAAGAGTGAAATCCTCGAAGGCAAAACGACCGGGTTGAAAACCGGTGTCGCACACTGCGGCGGCAAGGGAGACGAGTTCCGCTTGTCTGTCCCGCCTCACCGACAACCTGCGCAATGTGTCGAGCTGAGCTCCCCACACACTGAATTCCGCCAATGTTTGACGAGCCGACGCTGTTTGCTCTCGAAGGCTGCGCACTTCCTCGTAAAGCTTTGTAATTGCTTTGCTTGCATCGGCGGCAGGAGGGGAAGGCTCTGGATCCTCTGGAGGTTCGTTGATGATTTGAACCGTGTCCAGCGCAAGAGTGCAGGTAATACTCTGTCTTTGCTCTTCGCATTCAAACGTGTCGATGAAAGTGAGACTTGGGCCGTGCACCAAGCGTTGGATCACACAGACAGCTGTCTCAAGGCGAATTCCAGTGAAGCGAACAAAGAGTTTCTTCGTTTCTGAACCTAGCTGCGATTGTGATGGACCCGAGCTGGTCTCATGAAGTGAGCCACCGCAGAATTGAATGGCTGTTGTGATTGCGTTGTGGGGCTCAACTCCCGACATGTGCGTCGACAATGGTTCACGTGCGTCTTGCAACGATTTCTTGACCGCTTCGAAATCTGGCGGACGCGAGGTTTCCTGTTGCGAAATCTCGAGAAGTCGCTGCCGTTCACTCTGCAGAGTTGTGAAGACCGGATCCTCGAGACCCGTGGAACAACTCCCCAGTGTGTCGACGCCAGACACCGCCAAGAGAACGCAAACAACAGAAGACCAGCGGCGTTTGTGGATTCTCCGTTGTTTGTGGGTTCTTAATGCCTCGCGCATGGCCGTTCCCCAATGTGGTCATCGTGGTTGGCGGGGACGGTAACACGAAGGATCATTCTCTCCCAATAACGGGCGACTTACACAATTTGCCGGCGGCGCACCTGATCACAGCGCCGTTATGACGGTTTGGTACTTTGCGGCCAAGCGATCTGCGGCCCAGCACAGCATTTGGGAACCAAGCTTCAAGCGTTCGCCAAGGGGATCGCGGGACGTGAACGTGTGTAGCGCACGTTGCCGATTTCCCACATGGGCGGCGTAAACCGCGCCCCGGCTCCCCAGGTAGAGAAGCCTATCGGTGGCGGTGATGGCTTGAACCACGCGGGGCGAAAGACCAACGAAGCTACAGAATTCGTTCCTCAAATGGCGAGTTTGGGGAAGGGCGCGGTATTTGGCGAGACCCTTTTTCGCCCAGCCAAACGCCTCACGGGGAACCCCGGCTTCTTCCAATACTCGCCGCGGGATGGGGCGGTCGTAGTCGTTGTTTAGCTGCCATGGGGCCATCTCGGCAGCATTGGAAATGACGGCGAGAGCGAACGGATCAGCGCAGTACAAAAACGGCACAGGAAGGTTGACAAATCCAGCATGCAAGCGGATCTCCAACAAGCTTTGGCCGGAGGTGCTGCTACGGACGAAACGGCGTCCCCGCGTTTCGTCGTCGGTAGTCCGCCCCCACGCGTTGTCGCCGTGATACCCGGTGCACACAACGCCGACTTTGCCTGAGCCCGCGATGTCCCTGGTCATCGACATGAGGGCGGCTTCGGAATCCGATCGGTTCACCGCGAGGAAATAGACCTCATCATCGGTGGGATCCCCAGCGTCGATGGGCTCGAGAGCCCGCATTTCAATGCCCAAACTCCGACCAATGTCGGTGGCGTCGTCGTCAATCAAGCTCGGACGTAGAAGGCGTGGTACCGCCGAGCTCGAAGTCTTGCTAGTGTAGGCGCACTCAATCCCCAACGGACGAGCCAACGCTGTCGCCGCCGACGAATCGTATCCGGTCGACATGGTGGCGTAGGCGGCCATTGGTGAGCGCCGCTCGGGTGCACGCATATTGCGTCCGATGCCCTCCATGATCGCTCGGATGCCGTTACGATACCCGTCATAGGAGGAGGGGCTCGACAAGCTGTCCACCCGTTGGCTGGTGAAACCAAGAGCAGTGAGACTCAGGTTGTTGTAGATCTGCAGTCGAAAAGTGTGACAACGAGGATGGACGATCCTGATGGTGTCCATGAGATCGTCGACGCCATGAAGTGCCGGGACGTTCTCGTCAACATAGAGGTGATGGGTGTCCAGGCGCGCGCCGGTGCGGGCCAGCAACAGCAAGAGGCTGTTGGAGACAAAACGCTCCGCACCGATCTCGCAGTAGAACAGGCGACCAATGCAATCTCTGGAGGTGGCAAACACAACGCCATTGTTCAACAACTTGAGGCCTGTCCCAAAGAACACCAGCGATCGTTCGAATTCGCCGTCCGCAAAGGGACCGTCCCACACCCCCTCTACGGCCCAAGTGGGTCCGACCTCCACGTCCTTGCCATGCAAGAGCTCGACAAGGGTAGAGCCGCGTGACGTCGATGCAATCCAACCGAGTCGCGGCAATCCATCGATTAGACGTGACGACAATGACCAGAGCATGGGAGTCAACAGATACGAATTCGAAAGAGTGCTACTTTCTGCAACAACGGTGCGAAATCCATGTCTCGACTCCTCAATGCAGCCAACGACCAGGACACCTCACCACAGGTGAGGTGTGTCGATTTCATAACCCCACTGCCGGTCTCATTCAACTGGGTTTGCTTGCGTCCATCCTTGGGCCACAGTCTGCAGAGGTGCAGACGGTCACCGGACAAAATCTGACTGAGGTAACACAACTAGGGCTCGGGCGTAGCCTTCACCGCAATCTTCACCGGCGGCTCCAGAGCAATTTCAACCTCGTCCCCTGGGCGTATCTTTTTGCCCCGTTCCAGGACAATGACTCCGTTTAGGCGAACCAACCCGTCTTTAATAAGTTGTTTCGCCTGTCCCCCCGATCCGACAATGCTCCCGAATTTTAACAGTGCGTCGAGCTTGATAAACTCGGTGTGCAACTCAACCTCAATTACCATTGCAGCTTCCTTGTCTTCTATCCCCAACTCGAGGCCATACCTTTCCGCATATAGCATCGCCGACATATCGCCGCCAATCGAAGCCCGTCCTGCGTCCTGGCTCGCAGTTTCGGATTTTTGGATTTTTGGATCGCATGTCAGCAACTCTCGGTTGAATGTGCCGAAAACCAACGCTGAGGACGTGCGCGGAGAGCATCAATGGTCGTTGAAAATGTGAGAAACAGACGCGTTCACAAAGTGAAGGCCGCTGTTTCACAGTTGCAACAGGAACTGCCGTACACATGCGGTGCGACATGCCTCGCCATGGTCTTGGCGGCACATAAAAAAAACTTTGGCAATGAAGCCGCACTTGCCAAGAAACTTGGTACAGACAGCGAATGGGGGACCGACCGTGCCGAGATCGAACGGGTCGCGGGGAGCTACGGATTGACGGTAACCGGGCGAGAGTGGATGACGATCGCTGATCTGCAACGCTGCGTGGCCAAGGGCTCTCTGGTCATCATTCTCTACCAGGCCTGGCGTGCTGAACCCAATCCCCCGGCGTGGGAGCGGGATTGGACAGACGGTCACTACTCGGTTGTGGTCGGCATGGATCATGAGAAGGTCAAACTGGCCGATCCCTGGATCGGAGAGGTGGGGTGGGTCTCACACAAGGAGCTACTGCAGCGCTGGCATGATCGGGACCGCACCGGCAAACGGGTGATCCACTATGGACTGGCGTTCGAAAGTGTGACGGGTGGTGCACCTTTGCCAGAGATTGCCAACCACGCAAACCTGCCACGGGTTTAGCCGCCCAGAGAATCGAGACAACCCATGCGTGAGTGCCTTGTCTTGCGGGCGGCTCAGCTCTTGCGGGTCTGCAAGGGAACCCGCAGATAGCGAATGCTGGACAGGATGAGGGCGAGGCCGATGCCAATATGTTGCGTTATCGAAGTCTGTGCTGAGCAAGACGATACTGACTTGTCTGTCTCGGAAGTCGTCCGGTGATGAGGTTCCCGAGTCGGTTGGCGACGAGATCCCTGAATATGTTGGTGGCGAGGTTACTGCACAGGTTCTGAACGATGGACGGATTCACGAATGACCGCGACACACATGGCGTTGATTTGCTTTGTCACGTTGGCAAATTCACGGTTGGCAAATTCTCCATCGTCCAGCGGCAAAGACTCAAGCCATCTGTCTTCCTCATCGCTTCCGTGCTTCCTTGTCTGCTCGGCTTCCTTGCAGGGTCAAGCGCTTGCGCTATGGCAACTCTGGTTACTCGTGCCACCAAGTGAGTATCTGCTGGTACACAGCGTCGTCGTTGACGATAGCGAGGTGCCCGAGGCCGCCAAAGACGCGCGCACCCTTGGCGACGCGGTCGGAAGGAGTGCCATCAATACCTTCGTCCTTTGCGCTGAAGGGGGTAACCAGCGAATCTCCCACGACCTTTGCCAGAGGGTGATGCTCGTTGTCGGCAAGATTGCCGGCGATGACATAGTGGGCAACCCCCTTGGTGAGGGGCACCTTATACCGACGACCAAATGAGAGAGCGTCAGCGTCCCGCGTATTCCATTCCTCGTCGACGATATAGCCATGACGCAGATCTCTGATTCCAGAGCTGCGCTGGCGAAAGACCCAGGCGATGATCTGTGTGACCAAGTTTGGGACGACCTTGAGTGTGAACGCGGCAATGTGGAAAAGTTGTTCGAGGGATGAGCCACGCAGGGGCACACCAATCAGGAACATCCGCGTGAGCAGTCCAACCCAAGCATATTTGGCCTCTTCGGCGTAGTGGGCTGCGCTGCGCGCGACCAGCCCGCCCATACTGTAGCCGATCAGGTTCAACCCCTCGACGGGTGTGGGCCACCGGCGATGCAGAACATCAAGCAGCGCTGCGAGCTCGTGGCCGTTCGTGGAAATGTGACGGCCTGTATTGTAACGCACGTGAATCGCTGTAACGCCGACGTCTTCATGTAACCTGTCAGCAAAACTACGACGGCTGCCATTGGGAAAGGTCCAAATGGTCTCGGTACACATCAGGCCGTGAACAAAGATGGCAAGGGCTGACGTGGGGTTGGAGATCTGATCTGCGAGAGGCCGACTCAGGTCAAGCTCGCGGCCTTCTGCGAGGAGAACCATGGGCAAAGCCAAAGTGGAGCCCTCCTCCTCCAGTCGATCCCCGACAAATCCATTGAGAACCCCGAGCACCTCATTGCCCTTGCTCGGAATCGAGGCGAGCCCCTTCCAGAGCGTCCGCCATTGGAAGCCCGGTTTGTTCATCTCTCTCGATTCGACCTCACCGTCCGCTTCCAACGATGAGGACTGGGCGGCCTCAATCACCGCAATCAGCTGGGCGGCATCTGTGTCAATTGACATCGCGGCGTCGGCATCGATCGACATCGCGGCATCTGTGTCAATTGACATCGCGGCATCTGTGTCAATTGACATCGCGGCGTCTGTGTCAATTGACATCGCGGCGTCGGCGTCGATCGACATCGCGGCGTCGGCGTCGATCGACATCGCGGCGTCGGCGTCAATCGGTTTGCCCATTCTAGATGCCTCCACAGGGGATGGACCTGGCTCCACTCTTAGCGTTGATGTGGACGAGTTGGCAAATGGTGCCGGCATCCGTTCATATCGTTTCGCGTTCCAACGCGTCAGCACACAACCCCGTTGCGGCCAAAACATCACATTATTAATCGGTCGATCGGACAATTAAATGCTGTTGTGTTTCTCAGGCAG
>MGST01000146.1:0-8440 GCA_001798605.1 Deltaproteobacteria bacterium RIFOXYA12_FULL_58_15
TGCAAAGCACATACCTGCCGCCCGCATAGCGCAAACGTTGATGACCATGGCCGACAACCTCGAGTGGGCCGCCGAGCTGACTGCGAACTGCGTGGCCGCAAGAGATCCCATCTCCCGCGCCCGCATACTCGAGACCAGCGCGGCGGTACTGTTCGGGCCAATAACGCGTGAAGACATGACGCCCGCGTTGCGTGATATTTGTGATGATGTCGCTGGAGCTAAACGCTTCGCTTCAATTGTCGAGCTCCATTCCTTTCTTGTGCACAACCTCCATGCGACCACAACTCATGCTTGGCCCTTCGCCCTCGCAGCTCTCGAGCGCCATGAGACTGAAGGGGCCGTCAGTCGCGTGGTCGCTGTATTTCAAAGAATTTTTCGCGAGAATCGTTCTGTTGATAGACCCTTGAGCATTGCGACATTGAGGTTGAGAGACAAGATCCCCCTGCGCACAATCAGCAACGAACTCGAGGATCAGTTTTTGCGTCGATGATGAGGAGCAAGAGAATGCGCGCTAGCGTGCAACAAATGTCCGTCGTCGGGCTCATCATGTGCGTCGCCATGCCAGCACGAGCGGAAAACGATGCCGCAGAATCCACCGAAATGGAACAACCCGACTCGCACAGCTCGCGAGTGGGTGCCAACATCGGCGGCGTTTACACTTCCAACATGTATGGCAATGCGTCGCAGACACCGGACTTTCTCGGAGTTGTCGATCTGGCATTGGATTCTGACTTGATGCCATCCTCCAGTGTCATCGTCAAACTCGACTATCGTGGTGCCCTAGAACTCTATGGGGATCTTACCAACCAGCGGAACTACGGACATGACGGGGCAGTTACCTTGGGTTTTCGACCCGCTGACACCCTCTATGTGTCAGTGCGTGCTGGCGCCGAACATGCATTCTTTCCCGATCGCCCGCAGTACAACTTCTGGGGGTTATCGGGTCGCGTTGCTGCACGCTGGGAGGTGGGTGACGCCTCAACCGTCGAGCTTCGCTATGGCCTCCGTTCGGATCAGTTTCCCGAATATGATCTCGACAACCTCGCACACCAAGGCGATCTGCAGTGGTCGACCACGGTTGGCGACTATGTCGAGCTTGAACTGCCAGCCACCTATCGAGCCACCTTCTACCGCGAACGCTATCTCTTGGCTTCCGCAGGCCAAGAGACTTCGGCACACGCCACCAACCAGCGGGTGAACGCCGCTCCAACGATCGTCATTCTTCCTTCTTATGATCTCGAAATTGCCACCGCCCTAAGTGGTGAGTACAACTACTCCGACGATACCTATTTATATATTGGCCCTACGGGTGTGATGGATCCGACGGTCGATCAGGAGCTCATCTCCCATTTCTTTTCCTATTGGGGAGCCGGGATGAATGTGACAGTGCGCTGGAATCCCATCGACACACTTCTGCTGAAGACTGGAGTTGATGGCGGCACGCGCGGATTTACCCACAGACCAGCCTACGACCAGGGCGGCATGACGGTTGGCGAATACCAGCTCGATCTGTATTTTGGTGCCAGTGCCACGGTAGAGTGGCGCCTCTTCGATCTAATGGTCATTGGCACCAACTATCGATTCCTACGCCAGTGGAGCAACGACACGCTCGTTTGGGACTTCACCCTTCATCGCGTCAACGTGTTTCTTGGCACTTGGTGGGAAAACTGAGTGTCAGCCTTGTAACCTATTTCGCTGCGCAGAGTATCCACCTGAAGCGGGAATCGGTTTGGCATTGGCGGCCAAGCCAGAGACCCGAGGAGGCTCTGCAATGGATGGACACGTTGGTGGTGGGCTCAATTGTCGTATTCAAAGATGGATTCTCACGTCGTTGTCACTTTGCTTGGCAAGCGGTTGCACGAGCGAAATTACCGGCCCCAAGCCAACCCTTTCGCAGATCGCCCCAGCTGCGGTATGCAACGAGCAACTAACCACGACGGTGGCTCTCACAGGTCGGAACTTTTCTCCAATCCCCATCAATAGCCTTACCGATGCGCCGGGGTTGGAGATACCCGACGTCGCACTCGAGTTGATTTTGGATCTCGACAGCCGAACGGTCGATGGAGATGCTTTTGACCTACCCAATAGGGGTGCCCAGAGCTACGTCCGTTGGGAATCCCAAAAGCTCATGCACATCGATATCCAGCCAGACTTGACCCTGGCCGATGGCCTCTACACCGTCGCCGTTACCAACCCAAATGGCGAAAGTGCGGAGCTCGAGGGCTCCTTGCTGGCGGTGCCACCGCCGCGACTAGACGCCCTCGTTCCCGATCTATTGTGCGCAGACCAGGACAACGTCCTCAGTCTCTTGGGAAGCGCCTTTGTCGAAATCAATGCAGAACTCCCCGCCGTGACATTTGGCGACGACATCACCATCGCCGCGTCGAGCATTGATGGTTGCATCAATCTCCCGGGCGACAGCGGTGCAAAAGCATGCAGATCCTTGGATGTCGACATCGCCGCTGGCGTCCTAACCACGAATTCCGCAGCCTACGCCACCTACGACGTTACTGTCACCAACCCCGAGACCGTGGCCTGCAGCTCCAGCGAAGCGGTAGATCTCACCGTCGTTCCTCGTCCCACCTTGACCAGCGTCACCCCGATGCCCGTATGCTTGGCCCAAGGCTCTATCGCCCTCGTCATTGAGGGCACGGGATTGCTCACCGTGGATGGCGTGACTCCCACCTTGGCGATCGGCGACAACGACGTGGCCACTGTTGCCGTATCTGCCACCTGCACTGATGTGCCCACGCCATCGGTTGCGGTTCAAAGTTGCACCCAGCTCACGACCATTCTCCTCCAGGACGCCATTGATGCAGGGACATACGATGTCGTGGTCCAAAACCCGAGCCCTGCCAATTGTTCGAGCACCGACGCCATAACCTTCCAGGTGGTGCCGCCTCCCACGCTGGATACCCCGAACAGCACCACCATCGCCGAGCTTTGCCAAGGCGGCGGTGAGCTCTTGGTCACAGGAGCCAACATCCGCGCCGGTGCCACCGTGGCAATCGGCGGCGTCGCTGCGAGCAGCGCCACACCGCTCGAGACATCCTGTGACCCAGGTGGCCTGTGTACCGAGCTCACCGTCACCTTTGGCTTTTTGCCCGTTTCGCTCATTGCCAACTCCCCCATTGATCTGGTTGTCGAGAATGTCGAGGGATGCTCGGCGACTTCCGTTGATTCAGTTGTTGTGAGCTCGGGGCCCATGGTCCTCTATGCCGACCCGCCGTTTATCTACAACGAGTTTGCCAACGAGATCGCGGTGTACGGAACCAACTTTGCATCGCGCGACATCGAGCACGTCGAGCTCATCGCCCAAAGAACCGGCGACGTCATCGTCTTGTGCGACGACAGCGGCACACCCACAGCTTGTGATGACGACCTCAGCGGTGCCACGGGCGGTGTGTTCCGGGTCAACGTGCCGGCCGACACCCTCGCCCTCGTCTCCGATAGAGCACCCGATGACGAAGCCTCGGAGACGTTTACTCTGCGAGCCACCAACCCAACAGACACCTGCGCCACCAGCCTCCCCAACGCCATCACCATCGTCAAGACCACAGAACCAGCATCTTTGGTGATGCAGCCAGCGTTCGGCAAAGTCGGAACCCAAGTGCCGGTGACCATCACCATGACAAATCCGAGCCCGGGCCTTTTGGTCGCCACACCCCGCGCCTACATCACCAGCACCGCGTCGGGGGCCCCACTCGAGTCCGTTGCCTTTGTTTCGCAAAACACCCTCACGGCGATCGTACCCGACGACTTGGCCATCGATGGCGACTACACGGACTTCGATTTGACGGTCATCAACCCCGACGGCACTGTCTTTGTCGAAGAAGGTGCTTTTCGCATTTCTAGTTTTGATGCCCCGCGCATCGACAACGCGAACCCAGGCCAAGTGTCACCGACAGGAGGAGCGGTTCAAGTTGCCGGCGTGCATTTCTCCAATGACCCGTCTGGCCCCAATGTTGCGCTGGCACAGTGCTCGGATCCATCAGGTACAATGACCTTTCCCGATGATCCCGACGGCGACGGGGTCAATGACGGATACATCCTCGCGCCGGGTAGCATCACGTACAACGACGTGCAGAGCCTAAGGGTGGTTCTTCCAGCATCCCAACAATACGTCACGTGCCTGCTGCGGGTGGAGAATGTCCGGGACAACGCCTACGATCTGTTCAGCGCTATCGTATACGCCAACGCATCGGGCAACATCCCCTCGCCAACGGACAGCGGACAGACCCTCAACGTCGGGCGCCAAGGTCATGGCATCGCCGCCGTGGCTGCCACTCGCGCCGCGCACTACCTCTATGCCGTTGGCGGCGACACCTTGGATCCTTCGACCGCAGTGGCGAGCGTCGAATACGCTTCTCTTCATCTCACCGGTGATCTCGGCGGCCCCTTTGTCACCACCCGGTATTCACTCAACTCGGCCCGCACCTATCTCAGTCTGCTGCAAGTTGACCGCGTCCTATATGCTGTGGGTGGCGCCGACTCGACAGGGGTAGCGCAGTCAACGGTAGAGAGGGCCGTGGTGCTGGACCCTACCGAGATCGTCGCTGTCAATATGCAGTCTTTCGAGTTCGGCAGTGACGCGATTCCAGCATTGGGAGCGGGTGGTTGGATCTATCAGGTTGCTATCGTCTTTCACCCCAATGATCCCATCAACCCGTGCGGAGAGTCTTTGCCCTCTGAGCCCTTCGTCATCAACCTGCCCGATGTCAGCATGGGGTTGGTGCCAACCCTCGAGTGGAACGAAGCCAATGTGGCAAACCTCGGCTCCCGTTTTGTGGGCCGGCAGGTGCAAGGCTATCGAGTCTACCGCACCCCCGCGGCCAATCGGTCGCTCGCAGAGATCGAGTTTCTCAACAACGTCGACGGCCCTGCGACTGTGACTTACGAGGACGACGGCCAACCGGTTGCCGCTTACAACACCATTACCGGTTGCGCGGCGGTGGTATCGGGCACCAAGCCTTTGGCGCTCGGCGAAACTTCCAAGTGGGTAACGTTGTCCGGCGCCATGGATCTCAATGGCGCACGTAAGGGTGCAGGATTCAGGAGCGTTGCCGACAAGACCGATGGCTCAAACAAGGTCTTCCTGTACGTGATGAGTGGACTCGATGGGGCCAATGCCGGTCGAACTGACTATGAACTCCTCTATCTCGACGCCGATCCAACACAGAACGTCGCTGCCTGGGAAACGGCTTCCGGTGGATGGACACAAACAACAGACGCTCTGGAAGACGGCATGCCAGGCTGCCAAGGAGCTACCGGAAGATGGCACGCTGGCCTGTTTGTTGCCAACCGTGACGTCTCGAGCGAAAACGGGGCTGACCCGGCCATCGCCGACGAAGCACAGTATCTAGCGCTCGGGCCAGGACGCCGTCCAGGTTCGGACGACAACATCACCCTGGTCCAGACTTGGGAGATCGATCTTACAGACGGAACCCTCAACAACTTCCTCGAGAGTTGCGAACAGTCGGCCGACTTCGCAGGTTACGGCAACGTGAGTGTCAACCGCCAGTTCTGGTTTTTTGGCGGCACCGACTCCGACGCCCTTTTGCATGGTGAGATGCCCGAGATGGAATGGGAAATTGTCGCTGGCACTGGCCAACTGGATGTCCAGAACATGAACTTCACGGGCTCCGCAATGATGACCATGTCGCGATTCCTGCACGCAACGACGCTCGATCGCGCTTACATCTACATTGTCGGTGGCACAACCACCGATGGCGTCACCAACACCGTCGAGCTCGGCGTCTGGTAGGAGAAAAGCAATGAGTAAAACGAATCTGTTTTATGCATCCTTCCTTGTCGTTGTGATGGCCGGTGCCGACACCTACGCCGCACAAATCAGCAAACATGGCGACGAAACGCTTTTGAAAGTCAAAAAGACCAAGGTTCGCTACGTCCTGCCGGGTGATGGCAACGCCTGGCATGTCGAAGGGTCCGGACCAGGAAAATGGGTACTGGGCATTCGCATCTTTTCGCAAACCGTGCTTCCCGAGCGAGCCAACCTACACGCGGAGCTCGATGGTGCATCTGCCTCAGACACGGCGCTGACTGTGAAACCAGGGCGGGACGTCCGTTTGGATCGAACGCAGAAAAAGGCCAAAACCAAATACTCGGCGGAGGTGAGTGTCGAAATCGAGCTCAGCGCCGGAAACCATACCGTTGTGCTGTCACTGTCTGACGTCCAGGGGCTCGCACGCACCCTCGACAAACCGAGCAAGGACCGCATCGCACTCGCGCGCTTCACACCCATTGCGGCCCTGGAGACGCCAGAGCTCACAAAGATAGAAGCGTCGGGAAAGGCCCTTGCATCTGCCCCCGAGCCCACAGAAGAGTCAGGGAGAGCCGCAGCCGCTCCCAAGAGTAGCACGGCGGCCAACGCTGCGGCCGCAAGCACCGAGGTCGCCGCCCCAGCTGTCGAAGAAATCATGGCCCACAAGACCACTGGGGGCGGTTCTGCGGATGATGAGCTCACCGCCGTTGTCCCAACAGAAAATGAGACATCGACACCTGTGGAGTTCTTCCCGATCACCGTGGCCATCGGATTTCGCACCGGCTTTCCACAGGTCATCTCGGAGCTGGGTACAGCTGTCGGCGCCAGTCTCGGCGTCGGGTTTCTGTTACCTGTCTTGAGCCAACGTCTCGAGGTGTATGCCGATGTTGGCTTGTGTCAATCGAGTCGGGAAACCACCGCCGCCGATCCCCGGTTGGTGTCTAGCCAGAAGTTCGATCTCACCTTGGTCGAGCAGGAGTTAACGGTAGGTCTCGGCGGGATCTATCGTATCTTCACTCCCGAAACCCCTCTCAACTTCTTCGGTCGACTCGGGGTGCAAATGGATCTGCAGCGCTCAAACGTGGAAGGCGCTGCGGCATCTGCGGCCTTTGGCGAAAACAGCGAGACCGACACCGCCATCGGCATGGTCTTGGGAGGCGGTGCCTCATACCGCCTGGGTCCGGGAGCACTGGAAGCCGAGCTCAGCTTTGCCTTTGCCGGCCTCGACCACCACGTGAGCGGCGACTCCAGTACCGGCGGTTTGGGACTCGGCTTGGGTTATCGATTGATGTTCTAGCGAATTGGCACCCATTCGAAAATGCCGCCGGCACGGCGTTGGTTGACTGGCCGGCGACTAACCTGGGCAAGGTACGGAAAGTTGGTCGCCAAAACCCTTGATCAAACCGGCATCAAAGCCACCACTGTCGAACTTGCCTCCTCCCATATACTTTTGTCGCCACCACCCTTCCACGTAGCTGCAGGTGCCTTCGACATTGCGTAAGAAGGCGCGAACGGGAGTCGTCTGGGATTCCATCGGTTCAGTCTCGGTCGAGTCTGTCACCAGCTTGATGATCTTTGCGCCCTTGGTCATGGACTTGCGGAAGAGGGCTTCGACACGCGCCTGCGTCGCACGATCGGCACTTCCCGGATCCATTTCAGGCCCGACCCGTTTGGCGTATGCCGCAACATCACCTTTCTTCACCACAAATGTCAGCATGCCCGTGGACACGGGTTTGTCATCCTTTGCGATCTCTTGACAGCCAATGAAGTTTTCAAAGATGACCTTGTTCTCACCGGGCATCATACTTCCGACCAACGACAGAAAGGCTTTCTGCTCCTGCTCTGCGAGTGTGACATTCAAGCGTGCCAAAGGCAGCAGAGATTCCTTTTCCCCGATCGTAATCGATGAGCTGCGCGACGAATTGAATGACTGGTCGCCGAAACTGGCCTCGTTGACCAAGACGCGCTCCTGTTGGTGGCCTTCGAGATAGGCAAACGTCTTGTCGTATCGTTGAGTTCCGAAACAACCGTCCTGGCCCTGATCGTGGAGAATTCGCGCGGGTGTTCGCGATCGGTAGTATCGGACAAAGATGGGCTCCTTGAGGGTCGTTTGGGAGATGACCTTCTTCGGATCGCTTTCGGATCGTTCAATAAACTCATGGGCGAAGATGATCTTGTTTTCGAATTGATTTTGCAGAGGGCCGGTGATTCCCTCATCTTTGTCGACAAAGGCGTCGCCAGCATGGGCTGATGACGACTGGGCCAAAACAGCGGCCATGCCAAAACCCAATATCCATGCACGCCTGGGCCAAATCGCTGATCGGTGCGATCTACCCGATCGGTGCAGGGATTCTCTCGCCAAGTAGAGCTCTTCATCGTCGATTCTCATGGTGTTCTCCGCAGAGGTTCAAAATGTTGCCGAGATGGAAACTCTCGTCATGTGCGTTCTATGCCCGAGCAGCAATAGAGTTGCCTCAATACGCGCATCATCATTTGCGAGCCGAGGAGCGAGACCAGCTATGGCCTGCTGATCAGATTTCCCCACGCAATCAGCCGTCCGTCCGTGGTGACCGCCACATTCAGAGAGTCGTACACATCGATCTCCGTGAAAGTGCCCTCCGGAGGCGTCGCCTGTCCGATGGAGTTGTCGCCCCAACA
>MGST01000146.1:8454-10700 GCA_001798605.1 Deltaproteobacteria bacterium RIFOXYA12_FULL_58_15
CTGTCGTGAGACCGCAGGTGTGCTGCTGACCGGCACTCACATGCACGAATGCACCAGGGGGCGGAGTGCTCTCGCCCTGGGCATCGCTGCCCCAACACGCAACCGTTCCATCCGCCTTGATGATGCCGCAGGAATGTGAGTAACCGACAGTCACTTCATTGAAAGTGTTGGTGGGAGCGGTCGCTTCGCCATTGTCGTTACGACCCCAACACGTCACTGTGTCATCTGTCCGCAGACCGCAGGTGTGATAATCAGCCACGCTCACTTGTTTGAAGGTTCCTGTCGATGTCGAACTCTGACCGTCAGAATTGCTAACCGCCCAACAAGCGACCTCACTATCGGCCAGACGGACGCCGCAGGTGTAGGCATGGCCAGCACTCACCTGCTTGAACAAGGTAGACGTCGGAATCACACCCGTCGCCCCACCCCAACAAGTTACGGTGTCGTCTGACAGGATTCCGCAGGAGTGATCCCATCCTGCATCCACCTGTTTGAACGTGCCGGTCGGGGCCGTCGCCTCGCCAAGCGAGTCATTGCCCAAGCAGGCAACTCGGTCATCATCCAAAATGCCGCACGCGTGAACGGAGCCCGCGCCCACGTGTTTGAAAACACCGATGGGACCGCTTGTTTGACCGGCACCATTGTTGCCCCAGCATGCGACACTGTCATCCTCCATGAGGCCGCATGTGTGCCACCCGCCCGCGCTCAGCTCCTTGAAGGAACCGCTCGGACTGTCGAGTATTCCGTGTGTATTGGGGCCCCAGCATTCCACGCTTTTGTCAACCCTGATGCCGCAGGTGAAGCCCGAGCCCGCACTCACTGTCCTGAAGGTTCCAGCGGGTGGAGTGCTCTCGCCACCTGAGTTGTGGCCCCAACATGCGACACTCCCATCTGCTTTGATACCGCACGTGTGCGAGTACCCCGCACTTACCATTTTGAAGGCTCCGCCGGGCGCGGAGCTCTCGCCCGACCCATTGCTGCCCCAACACGTCACGCTCCTGTCTGCCCCGACGCCACAGGTATGCGCTTGCCCCGCGCTGACCTGCAAGAAAGCCCCGCCTGGAGCGGTACTCTGACCCTGAAGGTTGCTGCCCCAACACTCCACGGTGTCGTCAGTTTTGATGCCGCAGGTGTGACTGTAACCAGCGCTCACCTGCTTGAAAGTGCCACCCGGTGCCGTCGTCTCGCCATAGACATCGTAGCCCCAGCAGACAACCGCATCGTCTGCCAGAATGCCGCAAGCGTGATAGAAACGAGCGCTTACCTGCTTGAAGGCAGCGACGGGAGGCCAGGATTGGCCAGATGTATTCAAGCCCCAACATATAACCGAGGCATCGGCATCGATCATGCAGTTGAACATTGCACCGGCGCTCAAGTGTTCAGGCCGCATCATCACGTTTACCGTTGCTTGCGCCGTGTCACTGCCCGCATCGTTCGTGCATGTGAGCGTGTACGTCATAGGCCCATCGAGAGTTACGTAGATAGCAGAGCCGTTTTCCACCGAGCCGACACCTTGGTCGATGCTGCACGCTGGGATCGGGATTGGGTCAGTTGCAAAAGACCAGTCCCAGGTCACCTCCGTCGGTTCCCCTTCCACAACTGAGGACGGTGCGGCGACGAACGCGGCGATGATGGGAGCCACGGGTGCAGGTACGACATCTACTGATGTTTGGGCCGAGTCACTCCCCGCGCCGCTGGTGCATGTGAGAACAAACGTGGTCGTCGCACTGAGCGTGAGCTCAGTGATAGCGCCCGCGACTACATCGCCGACGTCGTTGTCGATGACACAGTCAGGTACTGGCGTGGGAGGGTTCACATAGGTCCAATGCCACAGGATCTCGGTGGGCGCGCCGACAACCAGGGTTGAGGGGGTCGCAGAGAAGGCAGCAATCTCCGGCAACACGGAATTCACAACCGGCTCAGGGTTCCCATGCAGGTGAACCCGTTCGCCACAACCGACGGCGAGCAGAAGAGACAAGGCGACGACGGGAAGCAACTTGCGCATGACTATTCTCCTGGTGCCCGCACTATGCCCGAGCCGTGTGGAAGTTGCCTCACTTGCGACCAGAACAGGTGTCGAGCTTGGCCTGCACCGCAGGGGCGTGCGTATCCTTCGGGAATTTTTGCACAAATAGGCGCCAGTGTGCGCAAACCTCCCTTGTTGCGCCCTGTCGCTCCAAAATGAGACCTAGCTCAAAGGCCAGGCGCGCCCGTTGGACCATCGTGAAGTCGGCACGATTCTCTAC
>MGST01000147.1 GCA_001798605.1 Deltaproteobacteria bacterium RIFOXYA12_FULL_58_15
CAATTTCTCCCCGCAGGCGACGACGCGTGAGTGCCGTGTCCGAGTGGTAGGTCAACTCGTAAGTTGACACGTGTTCGGGTTGTGCGGCTAATACAGCCTCAACATCATTGCCGAGGTCGGCCAAGGTCTGCCCTGGAACGGCGAAAATGAGATCGACGCTTACATTTTCGAAGCCTGCGCGCCGGGCCCGTTGCACAGCCAGAGCTCCATCGGCTGGACCATGACGGCGTCCGAGCACCTGAAGTACCCGAGAGTCGGATGATTGCCAACCGATCGAGAGCCTGTTGACGCCAAGCGTTCTGAGCGCTTCGTAGCCTCCGATGTCTAGGTCAGCCGGATTGGCTTCGACGGTAATCTCACACTGTTGACGCCAGGAAAAAGTTGCTTTGGCTGTTTCCAGAATCTGCGCCATCACCGTTTTGGGCACCAACGATGGCGTGCCCCCGCCAAAGTAGATCGACTGAAGCTTGCGATCTGTGAAGGTCGGGGCCCGCACCCGCAGCTCGGCGCAGACCGCCGCTTGCCACCTGTGCCAAGGCGGATCGGCAATCGCGGTGGAGTTGAAATCACAATAGGCGCAGCGACTGACACAAAAAGGAACGTGAACGTACAGCCCCAGGTCCCGAACACGAAGGTCAGGAACGTCTTGGCAGAACATTGGCACCTACGCCTACGGCACTTCGAGCGAGACGACCTGCAATTGCCCCAAGAGCATGACAATCCGCGCTTGCTCCGCTGGGCCGCCGTCGGCGAGCTTGATGTGGGTGGCGTCGGCGATCGGCTGTCCCCACGTCGGATCGACGCTGTACCAGCCCCCGTTGGCATATACCTCCGCCCAGGCATGCCAGCCAAAGCCATTGCCGGGAGGCCAATACGCAACCCCAACGGCCACACGGGCGGGGATGCCCAAGGAGCGTGCCATCGCGACAAAGAGAATGCTGTGCTCTGTGCAATCACCGCGACCGCTCTTTAACGCCTCAAGGGCGTTCGAATAGGCCGGCACATATTCGTCACGGATGTGAGCAAAAACAAAATCCGACAGACGGCTCGTTGCGGCGAAGACATCTGTCGCCCCTTTGGTCACTCGCTTGGCGGCCTCTATGATCTCTGGCGCTTTGGTTTGAATGAAAGCCGTTGCCTCCAAATGGGTGGCGGCATCGCCACTGACATTGGCACCGATCACACATGTGGGCGGGGCAGACTCGCGGGTGAGTTCGAGCACCACATCGCCATTCTTTCGACTCACAACCTGACGTTTGGAGGCAGGCGGAAGCAGCTCACCAAAGCCCCTCAGGGTAACGCGCATCTTGTCGATGGACGTCGAATCTCTCAAGGGCTCTGGAGTCTTGACCACGGCGTTGACCAGGAGGTCCTGATGGAAGTCGAGCTTGCGAGCCACATCGGCTGGTTCCAATCGTGCAACGAAAAATCCACCCACCCTTTGCTCCAACACCTTGCCGGTATCGTCGAGCCAACTCGACTCGGAAATGCCGAGCTCGGGGTAGGTCGAGTCAACCTGAACCATTTTGATGAGCACTCCACCAAAAGGCCGTTCCTCGACAGCCGATATTTTGTGTTCAACGTGCACCAGGCGCTGGATGGAGGGATCGTAGCGTTTGGACACAGCCTGAGCGCCAACGCGAGGAGCGCTTACAAGACGCTCCACCACCATGGCATCGTCGAGCGTGTCGCTCGCTTCTACCAACTGCGTGGTGCTCGAACCGCCTGCTGTGATCGTCAGTCGCAACCCGGCATCCTCCCGAACCCCTTCGACCTTCACCGCCCCTGTCGCGGCCGTCTGGGAGAACTCGAGTGCGTGCAATTGCCGCGACTTCGCATCATAGGTACGACTGTCACAGAGCACTACTTTGGAAACCGTTCCCATTCCGCCCACTGACGCTTCGAGATCGATGCGGTATTGTACCTGATTGCCAACGATCACCTGTGAACGCATCCAGCCAACTTTGCCGCCGTTGAGATAAATGCCGTAATGATGATCGGCGGCTGCAGGGAGGTTGGGCTTCTTGGCGTCCGCGGTCGTACAGGCGACAATCGACGCCAACAATGCCAGGCGCACCGACGTGATAAAAGAAAACGGGTTGAACATCGACGGCCTCTCAATCGGTCTCACTTTCTCGGCGGAGGGGCCCCAAGGATCACTGTTTGGCGACGTGGGGGCGTCCGATCGAGCGTACCTAGAAATGCTATAAGGTCTGTCTCTCCCTTGCGGAAAAAACTCTCAAACTCCACACCAATGCCCGCCTTGGTTTCCTCTGCTTTCCCAGGCAAGTCAACCCGAACCACACGGGCGTTTCCCTCAATGGGCTGAAAGCCTTGGGGCCTGAGGCGAAAGCCGACCGCGGTGCCAATGGGGAGCATCTGATCGCAACGCAACATGACGCCACCACGAGAGATATCGATGGCTTCGCCGGCAAAGACTTGACCGCCGAAACGCATCTCTACCGGAAATTCGGTGGTGTAACGCACGAAGGTTCGGCCGAGACGCACGTCCGCTCGCAGGCGATTGATTGTCTCCACCAGAACAACCGCAGGATCGTTGCGGGTCCTGACCGCGCTTCGGTCAGCGTCTACCCCGGCAAACAAACTGCGCGCCTCTGAATCGGAGAGATAGACAATAGGCACCAATCCAATGCCTGGTTGGCTTCTAAACTGGCCCGCGAAGAGACGGTCGGCAGGTGAAGTGGGATGGGCATCGTAAATCACCGCCTGGTAGCTGCTGTGGTGACTTCGCTCGATACCCTCTACGCTGTCCGGTGACACATCGACATCAAAGTTACGAGCCACGAGATCGGTGGACAGGCGAGTCGACAGATCGAGATCTGAGGAGATCAACAAGACTTTGGGTTTGACCTGGCGGATGCTTTCGCGATGGGAGTCAATGCCGCTCTGAAGGCGCACCGCACCCGTAACGGCGGCGCGCACCGAGGTGAGCACGCGCTCAACGTTAAAGGGCTTGAACAAGAGGTCGACGGCACCCACCGCATGGGCAGCGCGAATCCATTCGAGCTCGAGGCCATCGGAGAAAGCGACGACCGGAACCGCCCGTTGCGTGTGGCCCACAGCCCCATTAACCGCTTCAACCGAAAAGCCTTCGGAACAAACATCCACGAGCACCATCGCAGGTGCATTGCTGCCCGCGACCGACGCCGCCAGAGTGTCGCACGTGGCGTGGGTCTCGACACGATATCCACGCGACAACAGGAGCTCATTGAAGGCCGCCTGCGCTCTTTCATCACAGCTGTAGAGGGAGATGAGCTGCCCGGATCCACGATCGCGACCAATGCCAGCGAGACCCTCCCGTAGTTGCAGCTCCACAACGTGCTCACGCAAAAAGACCTTGCGCATCATCGCACCCACCGCGAGCGGCATACTCGCAGAATCGGGAAGAAACGACGCGAGAGCGGCGAGCATCTCCCGCGCATTACTGAAGCGATCTGCGGGCCGGCGTTCTAGGGCACGCAGCATCACCTCTTCGAGTCCTAGGGGCAGATTGGGATGAACTTTGGAGGGTTTGGGGATCTTGGCACGCCGATTGAGGCGCATCACCTTGTCGGCATCGCTCGCATCAAACAGTCGAACGCCGCAAACCACCTCGTAGAGCATGACACCGGTGGCAAAGATGTCAGCGCGGTGATCAACCTTGTCGCCAGCAAGCTGCTCTGGCGCGAAATAGCCGACTTTGCCGGCAAGCTCGCGACTCTTTTCAACCCTCCCTGCGGCGATCGCCGCAACACCAAAATCACCGAGCTTGACTCGACCGTCGTAGGACAAAAAGACATTGGCCGGATTGACGTCTCGATGCACCAAGGCCAGACGATTGCCGTCGGCGTCGGCTAGATCGTGTGCATAGGCCAACCCTTTGAGAGTCTCGCCAACGATGTGCAGTGCCACCGAAATGGGTATCTTGATGCGGCCACGTTGACAGCGGGAGACCATGTCGTCGAGATCCCGTCCATCGATGTACTCCATCGCGATGAACAACTCGGTATCCACAACGCCTGCCTCGAATGTCTTGACGATGTTGGGATGATTGAGCATCGCCAAGACATAGGCTTCGTGGCGAAACAGATTGAGGACCTGAGGATCCCGGGAGAGTTGCTCATGCAGGATTTTGACGGCGAAGGTTGTTTCTGCGTAACGGGGATGAATGTGGCGGCCACGAAAAACGCGAGCCACACCACCGGCCCCCACCTCTTGAATCAGGTGGTACGGTCCAAAGAACTCAGCCGTGCTCGAAGCGTGCTCTTCGCCCCCACCAGCGAGCACCTCATCAGGAATATCAATGTCGAGCCCGTCGAGTAGATTCAGGGCATCTTCCATACGGCTCCCAACCACCGACGTCGCCTCGCAGCATCCTCCATCCCGAGGCGGAAATCCAACGTTAATCTCACGTTAGTGGCATCGGCCGTTGCCTGCAGGTTCTCTTGCGCGGTGCTGACGAGTGAGCTCGGGCTCACTGAACACTTGCGGTGCTTGGACATGGCGGCATTACTTCATCGCGGCTTTGCGGCCAAGAAACACCTGCGTCTCTGGTTTGAGCCAATGGATCATCAATGGAATGGCAAACGGCAAGGTCACGCAACTGGTGAGTCCGAGGCCGATCAAGACCAAGCCAAAAATCCACGTCCACGACTTCTTCGGAAGAAACGGCGCGATCGCGTAGGGCACAAAGAAGACGCCCCCAAGAGCAATGAAGAGTCCCGCCATCACCAGCGCCTCATCGTCGTCCATCTCGCCAGAAGCGGCGCCGAACGCACCAAAAGCGATCCCCAGGGCGACCACGACCAGATACAACAAGGCCATTGAACCGCAGTAGACCACGTACCAAGTCCAAACCCTGGGCTTCTTGGCCACGACGGCTGGCATGGTCGCGTTCACCAGTGACGCGCGCGGCGGTTCATAGGGGTTCGGTGGGACTGGCACGGGCTCAGACTATCAATCCAACCAGCAAAAACAATACGCCCGCTACGCCCGCCGTGGCCGCTTGCCTGCCGCCCCTCAATCGCCATAGTATTTCGCCCTCTGGCAGACAAGAGCCAGCCGCCAAAGTAAGAGGACCTGCCACAAGGAGACAACGATGGGTCTGCTTTCAAAGCTCACTTCCGACTCCACCCCCACCAAGAAGCCCGGTGACGATGTTCTGTTGTTGCACGGCATGATGTTGATGGCTGGCGCCGATGGCGTCATCGAAAGCAAAGAGATCTCTATTCTTGAGGCCTTCTTCAACACCCTGCCGGAATTCAAGGGCAAAGACTTTGACGAGCTGATGAGCAGCGCGCACAGAATTCTGACGCGCTACGAAAACATCAAAGAGTCCGTCAAAGCTCTGGCCGACATCGCGGACGAAGCCGTTCGGCGCAAGTTGTTTGTCCTTGCCGCAGACATCGCCATGTCTTCAGGCGACGTGGATGAGCACGAGGACGAGCTACTCGAGGCCATGCAACAATTGCTCAACGTCGACGATGACACTGCAACCAAGATCCTCGAGGTCCTGTCGATGAAGTACCAGATCTGAACAGGTGATCAACCCCGAGGACAAGACCATGCCGCTCATCTTTGCTCCTGGTGATCGCGTGGTTGTTCTCTCAGAGGATGACGTGTGAGCCACAGCGAACCCCGAGTCTGATCAAGGCCATTTTGAACAACTGCGGTAGACGATTGCCGCCAGCGTGGTATGGTGCGCTTGCCATGACACACACCAAGATCTTCTGTATCTCAGCGGTGCTGTTTTTCGCGACGCCCTCCTGCGGTGAGGATGACCCTAAACCCGTCAACCCGTGTGGCTTCGATCCACCAACGATTGCCGGGACCCCAGCGACTGATGCCCTAGCGAGCTCCCCGGCCCGTTGCGGCCAACCGGCCCATGAGTGGATCGACTCCCCAAACCTCGGTGAGATTGTCGGCGTCGACTTCGACGACATCTACCCTCAGGACACGCTGATGCTCGCCGCAATGATCGCCGGCATCGAGCTGCCGGAGGACCCCGTTTATGATGTGAGAGTTCAACAGGTTCTCTACACCACCCAAGACCGTGGCCAACTGGTCGAAGCGAGCGCACTCATTGCCACACCCCAGGGCGTCGACAAAACAACAGAACTCGACGTTCTCTTGGTGTTGCACCCGACAATGGGCTTCAACGACGATTGTGCCCCGTCAAACGACTCAGATATTCGCGCGATGGCTGCGATCTTTGCCTCACTCGGATTTGTCGTGGTTGCCCCCGACTTCTTGGGCCTCAAGGGCACTGGGGTGCCAACCGGTTTCGTACACCCCTACATCGTTGGGCAACCTACCGCGATTGCCTCTCTGGACGCCGTTCGGGCGGCAGGCCGCCTAACCGCTGACGTGGCACCTGATCTGTGCGTCCGGCCACGAGCTCTGGTTTTCGGCGGCTCCCAGGGCGGCCATGCGCTCCTGTGGGTCGACAGATTGGCGGCCTACTATGCACCGGAGCTGGAGATGCTCGGCATGGCAGCCACCGTGCCAGCAAGTGATCTGGCGGGACACGTGATGCGGGCAACCAAGGAAGTCGTTGAATCAACACCTCTGGCAGCGGCCTTCCTCGGTGCCGCGGCCGATTGGTACGGTGCCGCCGACGTCAACGAGTTGTTCAAATTGGATTTGGACCCCACGGTTCCGGAGCTGCTCGCGAGCGAATGCAACCCCGACCTTCGACCCGACAACCTCGAGGAGCTGTTTGCCGCTTCGACAATCCTGGCTGCCGCAGAAGACACCCTGCTCGATCTCGAGCCATGGGGTTGCATCATCAAAGAGAACGGTCTCACCACCACGTCGATCCCGCGAGTGGCCAATGACTCCGACTCTTACGGTATCCTCTACGTTCTCGGTGAGAACGACTCTTTGGCCTATACCCCCATTGAACAGCAGGCCTTCGACATTCTCTGTGACCAGGGAATGCCACTCGAGTATCTCGAGTGCGCTGGCGCAAACCATGGACAGACCACCGAATACGCCATGATCGAGCTGTTCAACTTCTTGATGGACCGCCAAGCCGGCAAACCCATGCGAGCTTCCACCTGCACCCGCGCCGAACCGGTCATCTGCTTGTCGACGCCGTGATACCCTCTTTGTTGTGATGCCCAAAACGAAAAGCGCCTCCCCATCAACGCAGGGAGGCGGTGGCTGACAGGCGAATCACGAGTTCCTCTTTCTGCATGCGAATCATCTCTTCAGCTTTGGTTCGATGTGTCGCGTAGTCACCCACAGAGATCCTCTCACATCTGACAACCAGCTTCTGCTCGACCACCACCTGTTGTTTTTGCCGACTGGCTGTCCGCACATAAGCGAAACATCCAGCGTCAACTTTTCCGCTGCTTGGCAATTGTGTCACCGAGCTACCCGACGGGATGTCCAAACGCGATTGCCACGAGAACTCCATGGGAGCACCAAGCACAAGTGCATGCTTGCGTTCGGCAAGCCCGAATACATTCTCCGGTGACCAAACTGGAGGTAGCCGCACTTTGAGCAAGCCGCCTTCGACACGCCCATGGGCCGGGGATCTGACCAGGACCGAAACCTCGGCCGGCTTCCTCAGGTCTTCCACCTCGATGGCCTTCTGTTCGCTGGCTGTCGCCCCAGGGTATGCCTGGCTCACCCACATTTGCAGCACCTGATTGAACTTTTGTTCATTGCGCGCCAGTTGGCGCTGCGCCGAGGCTTCATATCCGACAGTGGCCATCGCCTGAGTTCCCTCGGCGGACCCATCGGCGAACAGTTGAAAGTGGGAACGAGTCTCCCGCCGGTTATTCTCTGCAGCTTGAAATGGGATGTCGCGCCATTGATGATCACCGCTCAACGGGTCGAAAACCAAGGAATGCGCGCCGACATCAGATAGAGGCAACGTGCCGAGATCCAATGCGTCCGCGGTCGGGTCAAAGAAGCGGCCCGTTGGGATCCCAGGCTGCTTCGGCACAAAGACAATGGCGTGGTTGAACTGTTGCATCGGCACCTCTTCCCTTAGTGGCCCCTCCGAACGGGTTCGAACCAACGCGAAATGGGCCTCTACGCCGACCAAGCGCGCTAGGGTGACGAACAACACTGCTTTGTCCTTGCAATCGCCATAGGCACGCTTGAGAACAACGGTTGCCGGGTGCGGGCGCACGCCAGCTATTGGGTTCTCATAATCCTGCTGGTACCTGATTTCTTTCATCAAGAATTCATGCAGCCGTTCAATCTTCGCCAAGGGATCTTTGAGTCCCGCGAATATTTCCTTGGCCGTCGCCTCAACCTCCGAGCTATCGCGGAATGCTTCGTGCAGCAGTGCCTTTTCCCATTCGAGAAACGTCTCCCAATCGGGCACGGTGCTCAACATCAGATTCAAAGATGTCTCGTGCACCGTAGGCATGAGGGGCTCTGCGATGACCGGCGGCACATCCCGCGCCGTCCAACTCAACCGCACATCGTCACCTTGTTCGTTTTCGGTTCTCTCCACCTCACCTGATAACCATTCATGAAAACGCGTACCGCGAGGCGCCCACACCACCCACCGCGACAGTCGCGCCTGACGCGCGACGCCCTGAAACCACCATCCGCGGGCCACGTGACGCGCGAGATAACCCACAGGCGGCTCGTCATGTCGGTACTGCAGCACGATGGCGGAGCCAACCTTGAGACCACGAAACCGAGCCGTCCGATCGCGAACCGACGAAACCTGAACCCGCCTGCCTTGGGCATCCACGGCATAGGCGTGGAACACACGGAGACGGCCACCTGTTCGCAGGCCAACCCGGGTGAGTTTGTCGCGGCCGGACTCATTCACACCCACCATCACTTGAGTCACGAAACTCACAGTGCTGCCGTCGGAGTTGATTCGCGTCACCTCGTGGTCCATGAGATCAACGACGTCTGCTCCCGACAGTGCCCGTGTCGTTGAGGCGGCCAGAACCGCCTCGTCGATTTCTTGCTGGCCTGGCATTTCCTGTTCCCACGGGTCTTTGCTCGTTGGTGCCAGGTATGAGAGTCGATTGGCGAGTTTCTCATCCGACGGGTCGCGCACCAGAGCCTGCTGCCACCAATCGATCGCCCCCTCCACATCCCCGCCTTGGTAGGCGACTTCGCCAAGCTCCTGGAACGCTTTGGGGGCATCAGGGCTGCACTCGCGAGCACGTCCCAGGGTTTCACGTTCCGCTTCGGGTTGATCCAGTTGACGCTCCACCTCGGCGAGTCGCAGCCACGTCCACGGCGCATCAGAGCGAACTCGCGTCAGTCGCTCGGCGAGATCCCGAGCTAACTCGAGATCGTTGTTGTCCCGCGCCAACCGCTGTCGGCTGGCCAACACCGCCAGCTGGTTAGGCAACCCGTCGAGAATACCGTCGTAAATCTCAATGGCACGGTCGACATAACCCATATTTCGCCAACACCCGGCCAAGGCCATCTGATTTTCGAGCCAGTCGTGACGCAACTCGTTCGCCTTGACCCATGCGTTGCATTCGTCCTCGACCCACCCCTCAGCTTGAAACAACACCGCGAGACGACTCCAAACCTCTGCAGCATCTGAATGCTCGTCACGGGTTTGAGTCAGCAGATCCCGAGCGTCCCTGAGGAGGCTCTCTTGTTGGAGAAAACGCGCCTGCTGCAATCGAACGTACAGCAAGTCACCGCCAACCTGCACATTGAGCGCCTCCAATAGATCCGCGGCGCGCCCTCGCTCGCCGTGATTCCAGAGCGCCCCAGCCAACTCCCAACGAGCGACCAACGAGCCGTCGTAAGTCTGTAGGATGTCGTCACCATGGGCAACGGCGAAGTTGTCAAATCCGAGTGCCCGCCCCCATAGCATGGCGTGAATCGATCGTCGCGCGGAGGCTGATGGTAAGGGGGCCACCAAACTCTCGACGACGGCATGCGTGTTCCAAATGTCCCCCGGAGACTCCCCCTCGACTGGCGATTCTTGCGGCAGAGCCGAGGTGACACCCTTTGCTGCTTCGCCGTTGGGCCCCGTCAATCGCGCCGAGATTCTTCCCGTCCCAGTCTCTTGCGCGCATTTGATGAGAACCCGATTGATGCCCGCCCGCAATCTCACGGGGATCACAATCTGGTCGAACACCAGCCTGTCGATGCGGCGCTCTTGATAGAGCAGTACACCGTTGACCCAAATTTTTGCAGGCATCCCCAATTGCAGACGCAACTCATAGTTGCCTGCTGTCTCGGCGCGGACACTGCCGACGGCGTAGGCTATCGACCAACTCGCGGGGTGCATGATTGCAGAGAGATCCACCTGATGGGTCAACGGCACCAACGGCGGATTTCTTCTCCAACCGATCGGCAACAGGCTTCCGTCGTAGCTGGCATCTAAATCGATCTCTTTCTCGGGCGGCAGTGGAACGTCGAATCCTTTGCCCTGGTCATTGTCCCACGTGCCAATCACGGCCAGGGGGATGTGGGTTTGTACGAGGCCAAGGGCCCGACGGGCGGATTCCATTTCCCCGCGCTCAAACAACAACTGGGATAACTTCTCGGCAGCTCGCGCCCGCAGAGCCAAGTCGGCATGGCCAACCGCAAGACTTTCGAGAAGCGCGACCAGGCGGCTCTGTTCGCGAGCAGTCCATGAAATGTCATTCAACATCTCGAGGTGCAGCGCGGCGGCGTCATTGTTCTGGTCGCGCAAGGCGGAAACCAGATGCTCAAACCGGCCTTCGTGGTCTGCGCGCAGAAACGACAAATACGCAGAGAGCTCATGGTAAACGGCTGAACTCGGCGCAACGGCGCGAGCGCTCTCGACCGCAGATTCCAACTCCTCGATGGTTCGAGCCACGTAGAATGCGTCCGCAGCGTCCTCTAGCCGACCGCGAGAGGCGTCTGGGGTGCCTACGCGCAACTCCACAGTCGACGTTGAGACGCATCCGGCACCACTGAGGAACAATAAGGCTACTGTTCGAAATACCATGGCAGCTACATAGGCAAACAGGAGCGCGGCAGCAAACCATCCGCATCGAAAGGTTCCCATGGCAATGTCGGGTGTCGGAATACGCTTAATGCACCGTTACAATGCCGTCCTTCACCTGCCCGAGCATCACTGGACGGCTATCGGAGACGACGACTTCCCGCACCCCTTGCTGCGATTCGACCCATGCTGCGAGTTTTTGCAGATGCGCAGTCTTGGCTTCCCGTGACAGCGCCGGCCAAGCCACCTTGACAAATAGGCATCCCTCAAAGACCTGCGCACTCTCCACCTTGCCGATGTCGGGCAACGCTGTAACCGCGAGCGCTGACGGCTGCGGACCCCGAGGCAGCACGTGTAGCCACAGGGCCCAGCCAATGGCTGCGACGACCGTTAGAGCAAGCAAGGAGCCGGCAACAGCACGTAGGGGCGTCGTTTGAATCCGAGGCCATTTGCGCCGCGACGGCTTCTTGACCCTCGCTCGCTGTAACTCTAGGTCACGCTTAGCAGTCTCATTTTCCAACGCAGCGAGGCCATCATACTCCGGAAAGCTCCTACGCAATGTCGTCAGGTGCAAACGGGCAAGCTGCACATTTTCGAGAGAACCGAGAGCCAATCTAACTATCCGAATATGAATGTCGGCGGCGTTACCGGGAGACATCACCAGAGCCTGTTCCAACAGGTTGACAGCCTCAGCCAGACGACCCGCCCGCTCCGCACGCACAGCGTTAGCCAAATAGTCCCGGGCCCTCTCGTCTACGAAGGGCCGATTGGCCGCCACTTGTTCCTCCGTAGTCACAGGTCCAGCAACTTCGATGATGACGTCGCTGAGATCCAATTGGATATGGACGCAGCCCTGAGCCGCCAATTGCCGAAGAGCGCCTAGTGCCTCACTCACCGACAGCCCGCTCGCCCTGGCCACCTCATCGGCGGTGCGACGTCCATCGACTAGGCTCAGCACGTGGATCAGTTGCGGCTGCAGCCCAGCGACCGTCGCCCTCGGCAGCGGCACCGAATCGAGGGGCACCGCACCACTGACTTCTTCAGGCACCTCAGACGCCTCAGACGCCGCAGCCGCCGCAGACGCCGCAGTTGTTGCGCCGAGCTGGGACGGCGCAGCAACAACTGGCTCGGCAACCAGATCGCCGATGAAACCGCGGATCCTATCAAGAAGCTCCTTATCGAGATTGACAAACCGAAGCCCGAGTCCAACCATTTTGCCCACATCGTTACGCACATGCCGAACCACTTCGCAAATTGTCGGTATCTCCAGAGCGGTCTTGGTGTGAATGAGCCGCAACGGCATGCAGTGTCCCGGTGGATAGGGCACAGCCGTCTCGATAAACAATCCACCCTCAGAGATGTCATGGGCTAGGCCGCCGTTGACAACGCCGAGCTGCGCCACGTGAACACGAACGGCAACGTCATAGCGCTGATTTCTACGCCGGTCCTGTGCCGGTGCGTCGCCGGCCATCGTCAATCTCCCAGATCGTCAATAACGGAGGTGAGTAGATTGTCAGAATCGAGGGTCCATTTCTCCAACACGGAGTCTTGGTCGAGGTTAGCGGCGGCCCCAACAACGAAGCGATCTTTGGTCACCTCAGACGTCGGCAAGTTGGCCTCACGCAGTGGATTGCCAAATGCATCGATCATCAATTTGGTTGAATATCCTGAGACGCGTGTGCGCAGCTCAGCCGTATCATTGACCCCGCTCGCCGACGGCACCGCATCTGTTGTGAAACCGTAGATGAACTTCGGAGAACCCGTGACGACGTAACCCACCCTCTCGAGGTTGTCTGTGAAGGTGTCATGCTCGCCTCGAAAAGCCAGCTCTGAACGATAGATGGCCCCAAGATTTGACTTGGCCTCAGCTCGCACAGCCTTCGCTCTGTGCGCAAAGATGAATCCCACCGCCAAAGTGGCCATAATGGCAATAATGGCCACCACAATCATCAACTCCATAAGCGTGAAGCCTCTGTTCTTGCGCATGTTGGAAACCCTCGATGGAAAATATCATAGCGGCCTGCAGGCGCAATTGCAGCAGGTATCTTTGCTCTTCGATGGCCGCGTTCCCAGATTTCGCCAGCCCCACGTGGAATTGCGCAAATGATGGACACCCCTTTTTCCGAATGTGCCCTAGTCGTTGGAGGTCATGGGATCCGCGTCTCCTCACTTGAACTGCAGCTCCACCAATCGGTGATAAACCCCGCCACGCCGCATCAACTCTCGGTGGTCGCCTTCCTCAACGACGGCACCATGTTGCAGCACCAGAATGCGGTCAACTCGTTGAATCGTCGACAATCGATGCGCAACGATGATTGCCGTTCGGCCCCGCATGAGCAACTCGACAGCTGCCTCGATATGCGCCTCAGTCTCTGAGTCGACGTTACTCGTCGCCTCATCCAGAATGAGAATCTCGGGATCCAAAGCCAGCGCGCGAGCAAACGCCAAAAGCTGCCGTTCACCTGCGGAGAAATTTTTCGCCAATTCTTGCACTGGAGTGTCGTATCCCGCTGGCAGCCGCAACAGGAACGACTCAGCACGTACTGCGCGAGCCGCCCCACGAATGGCCTCCTCCGTGACAGTGTCTGTGAGGGCGAGGTTGTCCATCACCGTGCCGGTAAACAAATGAACATCCTGCATGACCACCGCAAACAATCGGCGCAGATCTCCGAGGTTGAGACGCCGAATGTCGACTCCGTCGACGCAGACGCTCCCTTTTTGAACGTCATAGGATCGGTTGAGAAGTTTGAGGATGGTTGTCTTGCCAGAACCTGTCGCTCCGACCAACGCCACCCGCTCGCCTTTGCGCA
Organism: Deltaproteobacteria bacterium RIFOXYA12_FULL_58_15; assembly: GCA_001798605.1. Taxonomy (GTDB): domain Bacteria; phylum Myxococcota; class XYA12-FULL-58-9; order XYA12-FULL-58-9; family XYA12-FULL-58-9; genus XYA12-FULL-58-9. The sequence continues at coordinate 13,732 of MGST01000147.1, forward strand.
CACACACATTGAGGTCGCGCAATATCCAGCCAGCACTGTCAACTGGCTCGTTGTACGCAAACCACACCCCACGCAATTCGATCGACTCGCGGACTCTGGCAACCGGTTGCGGCGACAGTGGTGACTCAATGACGATCTTTTCATCCAAGAGTTGAAGACAACGTTCGGCCGCCACCAAGGCGGCCTGGATGATCGTGTATTTCATTGACAGATCGCGGATGGGAACAAAGAAACGGCGCACGTACTGGATGAAAGCGACGAAGGTGCCTGCTCCCACCGCTCCCGTTGAAAGGTCAACCGCGCCGTACCAGATGAGCGCTGCGATCGCGGCTGTGCCTATGGCCTCGACCACAGCATACAACAAGGCGTCAAACTGGATCGCGGTGCGATTCGCATCGCGATATCCTCGACTGAGAGCCACAAACTCTTGTTCAGACCGTTCTTGCTGTCGAAACACCTGAACAACACTCATGCCAGCGATGTGCTCATTTAGGTACGTGTTGATGGCGGCGAGGTGCCGCCTGATCGCGCGGAAGGCCTTGCGAGCATAGTTTCGAAAAACGGCCATCAACACCAACAACGGCGGTGCCACAAGGAACGCAAACAAGGTAAGGCGAACATCGAGCCAAAGCATCATGCCAATCAACGCGGCCAGGGTAACGAGGTCGCCAATGACCGTCACAGCGCCAGTCGCGAAGACATCACCAAGCGCCTCGACGTCATTGGTCAATCGGGTGAGCACTCGACCAACGGGTTGACGGTCGAAAAAAGCAGCCGGCAGTTTTTGGACGTGCCGAAACAGATCTGCCCGGAGAGTCATCACGGACCGCTGGCCAAGCACGCTCATTGCCATCTGTGAAGCAAAGCCGGCACCATATTCGACCGCCAGCGCAACCACGTACACCAACGCAAGACGGCGCAGGAGCTCAAGGTCTGCCCCAGGAATTGCAACATCGAGAATCTGGCGTACAAGGTATGGCGGTGCCACCACGGTCAAGGCGTCTATCGGGTAAAGAGCGAGGGCCACAATGAAGAGACGTTTGTGTACCGCAATGTAACCAAACAACCGCCGCAGCATTCGCCAGTCAGTGCCGGTCTGGCCGCTCTCGTTTGTCGCAGTGCTCTTGCCGGACCCTTTCACCGGGAGCCTCCCCGCATATCCCCGTCGAAACCCCGTTCTAGCTCTTGACGCTTCGCAATACGGGCAAATAGGCCACGGCAGGCAAGGAGCTCGTCGTAGCTGCCTTGTTCTATGATACGCCCTTCGTCGATGACAACGATGGTGTCCGCATGCCGAACGGCGCTGACCCTGTGCGAGACAATGAGCGTCGTCCGACCTTTGCGCTCGCGGCGCAGCACGTCGACAATCTCTGCTTCTGTCTCCGCGTCTAGGCTCGAGAGCGCGTCATCTAGGAGAAGAATCGGCGGATCGAGCAGAAGCGCCCTTGCAACCGTGGTCCGTTGTTTCTGTCCTCCCGACAGAGTCAACCCTCGTTCGCCTACCGGGCTCTCGATGCCCAAGGGCAAAACGCGAAGGTCCGGCAAAAATGCTGCACGCGCCAGAGCTTCGAGGATGTCCTCGCGGGACGCCGCAGGCCGCCCAAAAGCAACATTCTCCGCGAGAGAGCGGGAAAACAAAACATGCTCTTGGGGCACGTATCCAAAGGCACCACGCAAGACATCGAGGTCGAGCTGTGTCACGTCAACCCCACCCACGAAAATTTGAGAGGCCGGTGTCTCCACCAGCCGCAGTAACGCTTGGGCCATGACGCTCTTGCCACTGCCCACTGGCCCAACAACGCCCACCGTTTCTCCCCGGGCAATCTTCAAGCTAATACCGTCAAGAATGCGCCGACCACCGATCTCGATGGTGAGGCTGCGGATGTCGATGGTGGCATCCAATGCGTCTGGTCTGACGATTCCCGAGAGTATCGTCGGCGGCGTGTCGAGGATCTCCGTGAGCCGGGACATCGCTCCCGAACCTCGCTGCCACATCGCAAGGATCCACCCCAACGCCAAAGCTGGCCAAGACAACAGAGCCATGTACTCGACCAAAGCCACGAGTTCCCCCACAGTGAGTCGCTCGTTTAGGACATCCCAAGTGCCAAAATAGAGTCCAACCAGAATGGCCACGTTCGCCATGGTCAGCCCCAAGCGAGCAAGTCCACTGCGTGACCACGCCAGACGAATGTTGGCATCATAGTAGGCTCGATTGTGCTCATCGAAGAGGCGTGCCTGACGCGACTCATTGGCGAACGCTCGCACCACGTGGGCACCAACGAGATTCTCTTGAACGATTCTTGATATGTCACCAGCCGTGTCTCGAACCCGCCGGTTGGCGGAAAAGAGCACTTTGCCAAGCCTGCGCATGACCCATAGCGCAGGGGGAAAACACGCCAAGCTCAGCAGTGTCAGCTTGGGAGAGATCAACACCATCAGAGGTACCGCCCCCAGGAAGGCAAACACTGTATTGATGGCATTGAGCACCCCTGGCCCCAACATCATCCGGACTTGGGTGAGGTCTGCGGTCGCCCTGCTCAACAGGTCACCGGTGGTGTGTTTACGGTAAAAGGACGGTTGTTGACGAGTAAGGTGGCGATAGAATTCGATGCGCAGGTCCATCTCGATGTCACGCCCGGCGAAGAACAAATGGACCCGGCTGAGAACGCGAAAGACGGCCGCTGCTCCAGCAATCAAGACGAGGATCCGCGCGATATCCCGAAGATGCTCCGCGGGCGCACCGCTCTGCATGCCGTCAATGGCAAAACGGAAGAACTGTGGAATCGTCAATACCGTCGCGTTGGTGAGCAGAAGCATCAAGCCTCCCCACACCCAACGACTCCAGTAATTGCGAAAATGTGCCCACAGGCGTTGCATCAATGATGTCTCGGTACCCCATGGTGGTCAGAAAACCAAGGACCTTGTCACTCGACTGTCGCCGAGCTACCGTGCTCCATCATGACCCCTTATCGCCTTCCCCGGCATATCTGCCCCGTCGACTACGACGTGACGCTGGAGGCCACACCCCACAAGAAGACGTTCCGCGGCCGCATGATTATTACTGTCAATGTGCTCGAACCCACGGCATCCATGGAGCTCAACGCGGTGGGTATCGCGGTGCACGATGTCACAGTGACTACCGACTCCAATAGGCTGAGCACTGCCCACGTCAAAGCGCACCCCGATCGGCAAACTGTCGAGCTCGTTTTCGACAGTCTCGCCCCCAAGGGTCGGCTCGAGATTTCGCTCCAATTTGATGGAACTGTCAGCCACCATCTCAATGGGCTCTACTTGTCGACGGATGGCGCTGACCATGCAATCGTCAGTCAATGCGAAGCGACAGATGCCAGGGCCATCTTTCCCTGCTTCGATGAGCCCCACTTCAAGGCGACACTGCGCTGGACAGTCATCACCAGCACAGACATGCACGTCGTCACGAACGGAGCTCTCGTCGCGAGGAGTGAACGAGATGGCCTCGCAGTGTTTGAGTTCTCGCGCACGCCGCCGATATCGAGTTACCTCGCCGCTGTGGCCATCGGTGTTTTTGAGTCGACCACACCAAGAGTGGTAGGAAACACCCCCTGCCGGATCCTCTGTGGTCCTGGTCGAATTGCGCAGACTCAATTTGCCCTTGAGGCGACAACACACCTCTTGCCCTGGTTCGAGGACTACTTCGGCTGTGCGTATCATTTTTCCAAGCTTGACCAACTGGCCGTACCTGGCTTCGATGCCGGGGCCATGGAGAACGTGGGGGCGATCTTCTACCGGCAGAGCCTGCTCTTGATGCAACCAGATGCCACCTCGTGGTTCGCGCTGAAACGGATAGCGGAGGTCATCGCCCACGAAATTGCGCATATGTGGTTTGGCAACCTCGTGACGATGGAGTGGTGGGACGACCTCTGGCTCAACGAGGCCTTCGCCACCTGGATTGCCTTCAAGGCCGTCGATCTTTGGCATCCTGAATGGCGCATGTGGGATGACTCATTTGAGTCGGCGCAATCCGCTCTGTCAGCCGACGCGATGGAACACACCCACCCCATTTTCACGCCAGTTGCGAGCCCCGATGAAGCGACGGAGATGTTCGACGTTATCACTTATGAGAAGGGTTGCGCTGTCTTGCGGATGCTGGAAAAATACTTGGGCGAAGACACCTTTCGCAGTGGTGTTCGCCGTTACATGAAAGATTTCTCCGAAGGAAACGCCAACCGCAAAGATTTGTGGAATGTGCTCTCTACCTGCTCGGACAAACCCGTTGCTGAAATGATGGAGAGCTGGGTCACTCAATCGGGATTGCCACTGGTCAAAGTGACTACCCGCACCCATGGCCGTGATTTGGTGCTGCACTTCGAACAGAAACGTTTCTTCGCCAGTCCCAAGGCGATGGGTCGCCCGAATGACCAACGCTGGAGCATCCCATTGGCCGTTCGCTTCGCCAACGCCGACGGCGTGCACGATCGGCAGCTGCTTCTGTGCGATCGCGAGACGACGTTGCGCCTCACTTCGGACGCGCCCATTCGTTGGACGTACGCCAACGCCGACGGCATGGGCTTCTATCGGCTTCAACTCGATGACAGAACTCTATGCGACGTTCTCAACAACGGCCTGCGTCAACTGTGCCCCACAGAGCGCGCAAACCTCCTCGATGATCAATGGGCGCTCGTGCGATGCGGCGAATCGACCATCAGTCGTTTCATGACGGTGCTCGCCTCTTTTCGCAAAGAGAGGGATTTCTTGGTCACTCGAGCCCTGGCCAACCGTCTTGAATACATCGATAACTTCCTTGCCCGAGATGAGGAACGACCGCTGTTGCGTGACTTCATCGGTTGGCTCTTCGAAACACAGATTGGGTCCTTGGGATTCGAGCCAAAACCAGGAGAATCTGCGGAGACAACAGTCCGCAGAGCCGCCGTGGTACGGCTTCTCGGTGCCACCACTCGAAACAACCAAATCCTCAACTACGCAGAAACACAACAGCTCGCGGAAGTGCAGAATCCGTTGAGCGTACATCCCGACCTGGCTCGGGTTTGGATTGCGCTCGCCGCCATCCGTGGAGATCGCCCCCGATTCGACTCCTTCGTGTCGACCTTCCTGGAACGGCAGAAAGGACATTGCTCGCCAGAAATCAGCGGCCGGTACCTTGCGGCCCTTGGCCATTTCGAAGATCCCGACGCTGTCGAAGAATCGCTGCGATTGTGCCTCGTGGGTACCGTGCCACAGGACCAAACGCGAACCGTGCTGACACCACTTCTGTGGTCGCGACACACGGCACGGCGCGCTTGGACGTTCTTGCGGGACAACTGGACCACTCTCGCTCAAAGAATGGGGTCCATGGGAATCGCCCGACTCGTTGAGTCAACAGGCAGTCTGCCGATGGAACTGCGTAACGAGGTGGAGCAATTCTTTGGAAACACCCCGGTTCCAGGTGCAGAGCGCGCGATCCAGAAAGCGCTCGAGCAGCTCGATCTCCGGAGCGAGCTCATCACACGAGAATCACAGCGACTTTCGACCTGGTTGCGGCGTGACGCCAAGCATTACAAAGACTTGGGTGAGGACTGAGTTGATGAAAACGTAATGGTATTCGCCAATGCAATCCGATTTGCTGTTCTTGTGGCCAGAACCGGGTCAAGATCCCCCCGCAGACAATCGGAACATAGACGTTGACAGGATCGCCCAAGCCAAAGAGAATCCCAAAACGGCACAGCAGCCGCCTATGAGCCCATGATAACAAGACTAATCCCCCTCCTCGTCAGCTCCCTCCTAACCGTTTCCGCGAGCGCTTTTCTGCTCAAGGGCCTTGCAGCAACCGATCGAACTGCATTGGCAACGACGCAAGAACTCGTCTCCGCGGGTGCCGCACACATCGAAGCCAGCCTCAAGGTAGACAGCCGTGCCATGGTGGGTGTCATCCCAAATCTGGTCCGCGAAAACCTTCTGGGCGTTGACCTGAGAACGTTGAGCGCCACCGTCAATCTCGTGCCCCCCTCGGGCACGGTTACCGAACGGCTCCAGGCACGCATAAAGGCCCTCCAAGACAAGCTGCGTGATCGAATGGCCGGCTGGCGAGATTCCCGGCCCCGCATCGACGGCTTCTGCTTGGTCGATGATGTTGGCGTCGTCATGTTGAGCGACATCCCAATATTTAAAGAGGGCCATTCGGTCCCAATCCTCGAAAAACAAAGTGACGCAGAGACGGCAACATCCAAAGACGCGACCTCCTTCGAGCTCGACCTCTCGAGCGAATCCACTGTCCAAACCTACACCCAGGTGACAGAGGCAGGCGTCTTCTGGCTGACCGCGGCACCCATTTATCAAAAAACCCAGCTCGCTGGTGCGCTAATTGTCGTGAGCCAACTTCGGGCACTGGCGGCGACACCGGGCGCCGAGGCAACCCTCTTCTCCGGTGAAAAAGCACTGCTCGGCTCCGCTTCAAACTTTGACCACCAAAGCAATCGAGCAACCAAGGCTTCTGCTCTACTGCAACCTACCTCCCCTGCAGCGGGCATTGGTCTCTTGTTCGTCGAGCCCGAGCACATTGGCGTTTGGGGACGACAGTTCTCAGTTCCCAATACAAGTGCCGTACGGGGTTTTGTCACCGCCGACCTCTCACCATTCTACGCTGAGTTGGCCGAACGACAGACCATGACCCTCATAATCATGGGTCTACTTTTGGTGGCGCACTTGGCCTTGCTGTTTATGGGCGGTTGGCGACTGCGCGCCGGCATCCGTAAGCTGCTCACACAAACCGAGGGCAACCTGCAGGGCAAGAGGGGCAAGCTTGACGAGAAAGCCTTTGCCCCCGAGCTCATTCCCTTGGTGAAGATGGTCAACCGCGATGTTCTCACACCTAGCAACGCAGTGGCTCCACTGGCCGTCTCTCCGAGTCTTGATGAAGTATTGCAGGCTCAAAACGTGGATGGCGACGCAGAATCCGACGACGGAAAGGAGAAGAACGGCTCGTCCATTTTTGCTGACCCAACCCGCGAGGTTGATATGGACGTGTCGGTAACGGGTGATGACCCAAGGTCGTCCGGAGAAGCTTTTGCCAGCGACACGGAGGACCTCGAGCCGTTCAGCCTCGACCCAGGCGATCCGCTGTCGCCTGACCTCGACAACCCTGAGTTGCCGGACGCGGAAATACCGACCGCGGGTGGCACGACCGGCTCAAACGCAACAGACGCAAGTATGGCAGAGACAGACGCGTTGCTCGCAAATGCAGATGCTGTTCTTGCTGACGACGAAGCCGTCCTCACCGATGATGGTGGGCTGCAAGACGTCTTCACAACTGCGTCAGACAACGCCAGTCCATTCAACTCCGCATCCAAAGCGGAGAATCCGTTTGATGCCATGGCCGAAACCTTGGATGGAGAAACGGCACAGAATACAGCCCCCGCACCTGAGCCAGCACTCGGCGACATGCTGGATGAATTTGCCACCGACGCAACCGCCATGATGCAACTCACACCCGAGATCATGGCAGCCATGAAGAAGACTGTCGAATCGCTACCAGAGCCGCCAACAAAAGAAGAAAGTCAAAGACGACCTCCAGCCTCACCCGAGTTGCTCGCTGCCCCACGATCCAATGGGGACCAACATTTCCAAAAGGTTTTCGAGCAATTCGTCGAGGTTCGCAAAGACTGCGGCGAGAGCATCTCTGAGCTCACCTTTGACAAGTTTGCAGCCAAACTAGCTAAGAGTCGCGAAGCGGTGATGGCAAAACATCAGTGCTCTGACGTGCGTTTCCAAGTCTACGTCAAGGATGGCAAGGCCGCCCTGAAGGCTGTTCCAGCACGTTGACCACTCGGCTGCCGTCCACACCCAGACGCGCCATCAGGACAGCTGCTGCGGGTTGAGCCTGCGCTGTCGCCCGTGTAGGCTGGTGCTTACCCTGTAGGTTGGAGGCGAGTTCGATTGATGTCCTACTCCCGTTTTCCAGTGCGGTTCGGCAAGTACATCTTGCTCGACCGCCTCAACTCGGGAGGTATGGCCGAGGTCTATCGAGCGAAGGTGACTGGTGCGGCTCGTTTTCAGCGGCTGGTGGCCATCAAATGCATGTTGCCCCAGCTCAACGAGGACGAGCAGTTTACGTCGATGTTTGTGGATGAAGCGAAGCTCGCCGCCCAACTGAGCCATGCCAACATTGTGCAGATTTACGAGCTCGGCAGCATCAATGAACAGCTTTACATCGCAATGGAACTGGTCAATGGCCACGACCTGCGGCACATTATCAAACGCGCCGCGGCCGTCCGAGTGCCCATCCCGATTGGTTTTGCTGCTTACGTCATCTGCAAAGCCAGTGAGGCTCTTGATTTCGCACACCGCAAACTGAGTATCGACGGCTCTCCTCTGAACCTCGTGCACCGCGATGTCAGCCCCCAAAACATCTTGGTAAGCTACGACGGCGAAGTCAAAGTCGTCGACTTTGGTATTGCCAAGGCTGCTGTGCGCGACACTGAAACGCGCGCCGGAGTACTCAAGGGCAAGTTCGCCTACATGGCTCCCGAGCAGGTCATGGGCGAAGAAATTGATCACCGCGCGGACATTTTTGCGCTCGGTGCGGTCCTTTACGAGACACTCACAGGCAAGAAACTGTTTCGGGGAGAAAGCGACTTCTCAATCCTCGAGAAGGTTCGCGCCGCTGTGGTACCGGCCATCGCCAACGCAGATCTGAAGATACCAGCCGAAATTGATCGTATTCTCGCAAAGGCCTTGGCCCGCGAGCAAGACAACCGATATCCATGGGCCTCGGATTTGTCGGAGGAACTGGCGCCCTTCCTCATTGAGGACCGCAGTATCTTTGGGGCCAAACAGGCACGGGAATTCATTCACTCGCTGTATTCCAGCGACATTCAGTTGTTGTCGACCATGCTGCGGGAGTACTCCAACATCACCAACGCGGATTGTTTGGAATCGAGTCGACCCTCCGCTGTTGTGCGTCAGTCTCAGGTTTTTGAATCCGACTTCTCCACTCTCGACGACGCCATACCAGGCGACCTCATGGATGAGTTAGAAGCAGGTGAAACGACAAACCTTTCGGGAGCGAGGGCATCCCAGGGACAGACAGGATGGTCGGTGGTCAGCAGAACCCCCGATGCCAACCTTGACGCAACTCTTCTTTATGACGATCCATCGAAGGCCGCCGCGCCCATACAATCGCAGGCGACGCTACGACCGCAGGTGTTGCCACAAATGTTGTCGGCTCCAGCTTCTGGACTGTCAGCTTCACAGAATCCGGTCAGTACGAGCAAATCGGTTCTCATCGGATTGTTGACGGCTGCCGCGATGATTCTCGTGGTGGTGGTGGTGGTCTTCGTGACCCGCCCCGGACCCTCCGACACCACGGTGACTCCAATGGCCCTCCCGCCACCCGTACAGGTGCCCATGCCCATTCCACCGACAGCCACCGTTCTAGTTGGAACCGGCGTAACCTCTGAAAACCCGCCGACTCCGGAGCCCACGCACATCGAAGACAGGGTGGTGGACGCGGAGCCCGATGAGTCGGAAAACCAATCTCAGACAAAGAAGAAGGCCAAGATAGGCGTCATGAGCATCCGGGGTCCCAAGGGGGTCAACGCAAAAGTGTACGTCGACGGAAAAGAACAGGGATTTGCGCCGCTCGTTTACCACAAGGTGACCGTTGGCAAGCACACCGTCAAACTCATCGAAGTCGTCGATGGCAAACCCGGAAGATCAACAGCGCTTGACGTCAACGTCAGGTCCAAGCATACACGCAAGAGCCCATTGTTTCTCGACGTCGAACTCTGACCGAAACCACCCGCCCCGAGAGCCGAAACTCACTGAGGCACTTTCTGGGAAGGTGCCAACCGCCAGAAGGGGCCTGATCTCTGTATGCCTTTGTTACCCAGTCCATTTCACACCGTCAAGCTACTCCTTTATAACCAAACGGGTTTTTTGTGGCCAAGAGCGGGTTTCAACAACTCCGATCAAATGAATCACAAACAATTACAACACAATACATCGCACTACATATCATGCAATGCCGCGATCGCGCGGTGGGCCGACAAGCGAGTTTTGCGTTCTCAGAAGCAGACGGACACAGGAGATGATAAGTCAACATTTACGAAGTCATTGGTAATAAAAGGTTTCCTGTAACGACATAGCTGTACACCTTGAGCTGCAACAACATCCTCGATAGCAACACGGGAATACCTTACGCTGCAATAAATCCTCTGTTCGGAACACATGATAACATTGCCGCACAATATCAATGTATTCAATCAGGCAAGATCTATTGCTGGAGAAGGGTTATGTAGACGATCATGCCGCAACACCTTCAGCAGTGGTGTCAATGGCGACCAGGAATTTCTCCAGGGCATACGGCCGTGTGAAAGAAAACCGTTAGAAATCGTCCAACTTCACGGAATCGTTTGCAGCTCGGGGGTCTCGGCGGGCTTCGACTTCAGGGTCTTTTCGTCCACACGATTGCCCTTGTCATCAAAAGCGAAGCGCTTGTCCTTCTCTCGCTGCTTTCCTGACGTGTCGAAAACAAAGATTCGCCCACCTACACGGTCTTCGATGCGGGTTGGCAAACCTCGCCGGCGCACAACCTCAATTTCATCGGCCTTGCAAGTCCTGACAAAGTCCTCGAGCTTCTTGTCCGCCATGGCCTTATCCAGCTCTTTGCCCGCGGACTTCAGCTGCGTTTGGCAAGACTTTGCCAATGCTGCCAGCGTTTGCTCGCCAAAGGCCGTCTTCACCTTGAGATTCTTGTCGTAACCCTGCGCAGTGACCAAGCCTTCAGATCGCTCAATGCATTCGGTGTAGCCACCAATGGCTGACCCCAATTTGCCGACTCGCTCCGCAACCTCTTGAACAACCTTGGCGCGCTCGAACTCCGTATGCGCGTCTCCCACCCTGTCGCGCAGTTCCTCGAGCTGTATCCTCCATTTTAACCCCGTCATGCTCTGGGCTCGACGCACCCGCTCTGTACCACACTTCTCTGCGAGGGCACCGGCAGCCACCTTGCCGAACGCAGTGGTAAACACCGCCGTGGCGTCATACCCAGGACTTTCCTCCTCATCCTTGGCCTTGAGAACCAGGGCACAGTTGCCCAACACCGGCAGGGCGGCCTCAGTTGCCTTCAACGCGTCAGTGCCATTGGGCGCTCCCGCAATACCCTGCATCGCTCGGTTGATGTCGGACACCACCGAGCCCACCTCGTTGAGCCATCGCAACCGGAAATCAATCCGCTTGCCAACTTCATCGAACCCAAATTGCTTGTTGACGGAGTTCTTTGTGCGCTCCTGCTTCTCATAGACAAAAATGCGTCCGCCCTTCACATCTTGGATCTTGGTCGGAATACCCTCACGCTTGGCAACAGCAATCTCGTCTCCTCGGCATCCCTTGAGGAATTGGTTGAGCTGCACCGTTCTGGTGGCCTCGGTTAGCTTCTCCTTTGCGAGCGGCATCTGCCGTGAACATTCTTTCACCATACCCGCCGCGGTGAGTTTGCCAAATTCGGTCCGCACGTTGAAAGAGAGTTCAGCACCACGTTCGGACGCAATACGCTGTGCCTGCTCAATGCACTCCTTGAGGCCTCCTATGACACCGCGCCAATTTTGTACCTGCTTCTCGGCATCGTCCAGGAGTTGAGTGTCGTCCATGCTTCGTTTGGTCTCATTGAGGCGTCCGCCAACCTCCTCAAGCGACTGCCGCCAACGAAGCGTTGGCAGGGTCTTCTCCAACCTCCCCTGCTCGTTCGCACAGGCGGTCTGGAGTTGTGCCATGTTGAGTTTCCCCAACACCGTGGCAAAGGATTTGCGGCTCTCCGCACCTGGGTGTCGCATAATCCCTGCCAAGGTCGTCTGACAAATGGCCAACACTTTTGCCGCTGCCTCTGCGGCATTCAAAGCATCCGCGGCAAGTCCCCCGGCGTGGGCTCGGGTGACCGGAGCCGCTATGGCCTCAACGACATCGAGAACCTTATTGTGCCAGTCGAGCTTGTAGCCTTCTCGGCGTGCCTGCCCGCTGCGTTCGGTGCACAGTTTCTTGGTCTTCCCTATGGAATGCATGCCCAGACGTGTCTCGATAAGCCACGTATCCTGGTACTCACCGCGACCCTCGAGATCGGTCACGGCGGTGACGCAACCAGAGAAATCGTCGGCCGCTTTCTGAAAAGCGACAATCCGCTCGGCCGAGCTCTCCGCCTTGCTCACCGCCATTGCCGCGTTGTATGCATCATCAATGCGGCTACCAACCGCCTTACCCGCCTCCAGTTGCCAACGCGCCTGACTCAACCGCTTTTCAAACTGTTCAGCTTGTTTGTCACGATCGACAGCATGTTGTTTGTAGCGTGGTTGGTCCTCGAATTTGCGCCCTTCGGCACGCAGGGCCGTGAAGGTACCGACAATCTCAGCCAACGCCGTCACATCATCGACTGTCGGAACTCGGACTGAGAGCTCGCTAAAGAGCGTGCTCCCTTGACGCTCAGCACCTTCTGCCTGGTGAATGAGATCATCAATGGCTGCTTCCCGACGAGCGATGCGGTCCTCCTCGATGGCAACCTCCAGTTTCTGTCGAAAACGTGACACCGACTCGGCAATGTCCTCGAAGTCAGGATGCGCACGGGTCAGGTCCGAGGCATTCTTGACCGACTTCTCGGCTCGAAGAATAAGACGAGTGGCCTCGTCAAAACTCTTTGCGGAGAGCTGCTTGCGAAACTCTTTCAGGATCCGCCCGACGCCTTCTACGCCACTCTCTTCATCCTCAACTACCTCAGCCTTGGGCGCCGGTGTTTGGGCTTTTTGCAAAAGGGCGCAGCCGCCAACGGAGGCCACCATGACGATTAACAGGCTAGCTCGCATAAAATCTTGTATACTCGCTCGACTCGGCGAAACGTACAAGTTTTCACCAACATCTACCGGTGACGGAATCATGGTGGTATCGCCAAACCACGCCAAGAGATTGCCTGCCCCACAGACGACCGAGGAACTGCGTGTGCGAGCCCTCGCCCTCGCAGGCCACACTGTTGCTGAGGTTGCGGCCAGGTTGCAGGTCGCCCTGCCGACGAAACCAGGACACTCAAAGGGTTTCATTGGTTCCCTCGCGGAGCTGGCATTGGGGGCAGACCCCACGGCCCGCGATCGGCCTGACTTCCCAGCCCTCGGAGTCGAGCTGAAAACCGTGCCCGTCAACGCCGTTGGATATCCCGTGGAGTCGACCTTCTGTTGCAAAATTGCCATGGCGACGGCCGACCGCGAAGAATGGGAGACCTCTCGACTGCGGCAACGACTTCACACCGTGTTGTGGCTCCCAGTCGAAAAAGATCAACTCGCCGGTCTCGGCAACCGCCGGTTCGGCCGGGCCCGATTGTGGACCCCCTCGGCGACCCAGACCGATCTGCTGCAAGCAGACTGGGAGGACCTCATTGGGGCTCTTGGTGCCGGCCGGGTGCCGAGCGCCCACGAAGGCAAGATCCTTCAGCTTCGCCCAAAAGCAGCAAACCGCAAAGGTAGGGCTTTGTCTCCTGGCGACGGAGGAACCATCATGGCACTGCCCCTCGGATTTTACCTTCGAGCCCGATTCACGGCGACTATCCTACTCACGCCGGAAAATAGATGACCTACCCAAATCCACCATCAAACGCTATCCGAATCGCCAGATGTGCCGTTAGGTCGAGGAGCAGCGAGGATTTGCGCGCAGGCGTACTTGACGTACGTCGAGCAGCAAATCCGAAGCTGCGACGAAGAGATGACGGTGCAGATGGCGATTCGGGGCCTACGAACCCAATTGAATCGTCGTCAAGAGTTCTGTATTCCACAGCAAAACCCCACTGCAGAACCTGCTGAGCGGGGGATTCGTTCGAGGGGCGGTCATGAAACCTCCTGACTCTGACAATAAACGGCGGCACCCTCGGTTCCCGCTCCAATTGCATGTCGAATACCAACGGGGAACGGACTATGTTTTTGAGTGGACTGAAAACCTGTCCGAGGGTGGTTTCTTCATTCGCACCGAACAGGCGTTCCCGCAGGGAAGCGCTCTCGAGTTAACTCTTTCATTCCCCGGCCTATTGGAACCCGTCAATGTGGAGGGTCGAGTGGCCTGGATTCGTGCTCCGAGTCTGTCGCAATGTGGTGGCGTTGGCGTCGAGGTTGACAACGAGGGTGGTCGTCGGCGACTCGCAGATCTGGCACTCCGTGCAGCCGACCGCGAACGCGGCAAGACCTGCTCGTTTAGCGTGCTCATCGTCGAGGACAACGAGAGTATTGTGCGATCCTACGAACGGGTCCTCAACCACATCGCGCAAACGACCGAGGGCCAAGTAAAGATCCATTTTGCATCCAACGGCCATAGCGCTCTCAACGAGTTGAAGAACCATGCTGTCGACCTCGTCATCACGGACATCTACATGCCGATCATGGATGGATTGACTCTAATAGAAAACATTCGCAAACAGGACTTCACTCGAAATCTTCCGGTGATCGTAGTGACCAGTGGCACGGGCGATGAACGGGAGCGCGCTGCAAAACTCGGGGTGCGCGCCTTCCTCCGCAAACCAGTTCAGTTCAGCCACATCCTGCAGACAATTGTGGCATTGGCAACCGCCAATGCTGTTTAAACGCTGGATTCACGGGCCTTGAACGGTTGGCTCAAGAGTAACACGACACCGCCGCACCAGCCCGTTCATGGCCGCCCACCATCGCAACCTGACCATTGACCTGCGACTGCTTTCAAGGATTGGCCGAGCCGATTGTGGCCGAGCCCGCGACGAAATCGCTGTCATCGGCACCCGTGTCCTGACCATTGGGAGAGCGGGCGATAGCTTCGTCGGCCATTCCCGACGGAGCATTGTTTGATGGTTCACCGTCGCCCCCAAGGTGACTCCCGAGTGCTACGTCATCGACAATGCCACCTGATCCGGGCTCGTCCAAACGCACCCATAGACTCTCGTCCAAAAATCCGAGTCCGCTCACGTCCCCAACAACCAGATACTCGCCGGGAAGAAACCCAGAGAGGGTTCCCCCGTCAGAGAAAACCAACGATTGACCTTGAGCAGTGGCGCCGAATTCAAAAGAAGTGCCGCTCCTGTCAAGCAGGTGCAGAATATAACCGGTCAGGTCGACGGTACACGAACCCGCATTGTAAAGCTCAATCCACTGGTCGTTGGCATCGACCATTCCGGAGCCCGGTACACCATTGAATGGGTTACCATCCCCGTCCGCGCTGTCGCTCCAGTCCTGTTGGGGATCCACAACAATTTCGTTGATGACCACATTGACGACACACCCCCCCGGGGCAATGGCAGTGGCATCGTCCGAAACCGGCGCATTGACCGACCCATCACGGGTAACCGCGTCCACATACTCGAGTGTCACGGTGTCAGCGCCATCGATTTCCAAAAAGCCGTTGTCAGGGGTAGGCGCGGAGCTGTTCGCGGTAGGGAAGCCGCAACCACCGGAGGTGCAATCAAACCACCCTGCTGCAACCATGCTCTCTGTGAGCACGACTGTCTCGGAATCGCTCGACGAGCTCAAAGTCACCGCAAGCGTATCATTGCCCGCGCCTGCGGTGGCGTTCGCGCTCATGTCGGTATCGCCAACGACGCGAACCAAAATTTCGGTGCCAACTGTGAATTCGGCCTGCAAAATCTCGGGCACACCATCGGCGCCGTGTTGAACATTCTCGACCACAACAGGGGTTGGTATGATCGCAGCGTAAGTCGCGTCGGCGCTCGCGGTCGCTGAGAAGGTTATTCCGTAGGTTTGCGGTTCATCAGCGGCTGCATCGTCCACACCCGTCACGGTTACGATCTGAACCACGGATCCATTCGCTGGCGTAAACGTCGCAAACGATACGTCGGCAACCCCCTCCGTCGTATCGTTGGAATCGAAGAACACGGTCACGTTCGCGGTAGGTTCCGTTGCGAGAACCATGGAAAAGGTGGCTGTACCTCCGGCGGTCGTAGTCGGACCACTGATGAGGCTCACCACAATAGCGGCCGTGTCGTCGTCGACGTTGTTCATACTCACGGATTCGGGCGTCAAATCGGGATAGAGAGGATCGACACTGGTGATTGCGCCAAAGGTGATCTCGTATGGCTGATCGCCGTCGTCAATGGCGTCATCCACCCCCGTAACGGTCACCGTTTGCGGCACATCCCAATCGCCTGGCGTAAAGGTGAGACTGTTCACATCAGTCACCCCCTCACTGGGATCAGACGACGAGAAATTGACCGTAACGGCTGCAAGAGGCTCCGAGGTCAGCGCGATATCAAAATTCGCTGTGGCGCCACCCTCGGTCGTGGAATTGTTCATGGAGTCGATCGCGAAGCCAACAGTGTCGTCGTCTCCGTTGGTGACATTGACATTGGCCGGAACCATGCCGTTGTAAATGGGATCGGCACTCGCCGCGGCATCGAAATCGATGCGATAGAGCTGATCGCCGTCGGCAATGGCGTCATCCACCCCCGTAACGGTCACCGCCTGCGGGTCACTCCAATTGGCTGGGGTGAAGGTCAAGCTGCCGGCACTCACGTTTCCCTCAGCCGTCGCGCTGGAGTGAAAAACCACAGTCACATCAGCCGTGGGCTCCGACGTCAACGCAACGGTGAAGCTCGCAGTACCGCCACCTTCCGTGGTGGAGAGACTCGAACTGGGCTCGACCAGAAAACCGGCGACGTCGTCGTCGACATTGACCGCAGGTATGTCGGAGGGCGTGAGGGCAGCATAGGCACCGTCCGTGGAAACCGTGAGGTCAAACTGGATCGCGTAGCTTTGATCACCGTCTACGACATCGTCGTCGATTCCAACCACGTCGACGGACTGTGGCACGTTCCAATTGTTGGTCGTGAATACCAGATTGGAGGTGCTCAGCGTTCCCTCGGAGGTATCGCTCGAATGAAAGTTCACGGTAACCGTCGCGGTCGGCTCTGCGGCAAGTGCGACGGAGAACACCGCTGTCCCACCGGCCTCGTCCGTATTGTTGCTGATGTCGCTGATGCCAATTGCCGCGGGGCTCTGCAGAACGACGATTTCATGCACGATCTGCCATGCCACCCCATCAGCACCACAACGGTCGTCATAGGCGAAAGTGAGCCGGTCGTCCTTCTGGGTATTGAATACGCCATCATCGTCAATCCCTGCGCCAAGAGAGTATCGGGTAGCCACGCTTCCTTGGAAAATGCCCGAGGATCCGAGGGTCTCGGTCAGTTCGATGGTCTCTTGTTCGCCGCTGCTACTGTACGCGACGATGGCTGTTGTGTCTGGCGCTCCAGAGGTGTTCAAGTCCCGATCGTTGAGACTAACCACAATAGTGTGGCCGGGGATCACTTCATCCACGAGGTCGAACGAGCCATCTCTGCACGGATTGGACGTCGTTACAAATCGGGCCCAATAATCCGATCCGGCAACACCATCACCATCACCGTCTAGGCTCACACCATTTCTGTCAGTCACGACGCTCGCACCCTGGCCGCGAACGATAACAGTGAAGCTAGAATTGGGTACGAGCAGGCTGCGTGGCGCCAATGTGAGAACTCGATTGCCACCGGAGAGGGAGCGGGTCGCGGCAAATTCGCCGGCCTGCGCACTGAGGGACACCGACCCAATGCTGACAGAGGCAGGCTCCACGGGCTTTGAAAACGTAATGATGATTTTTGCACCAACGGGGACCTCGGTATACCCAGGCCCCGGATAAATGGACGCCACTCTCGGCGGCGTTGAATCCGACGCAGTAGAAACGGAAAACGACCATAGGGCACTGCCAGCCATCACGTTCCCCGCAAGGTCGCGTACTGCCGCAGCCAGAACTTCCACGTCATAGGTTCCTGGCACCAAGACATCGGTCGGCGTCAAGGTCGCCCGTGTGTTGCCCGCAGATATCTCCAGGACGGCCTGAATGCATGTTCCCGCAGCATCGCTCAATCGATAATTGTCGTAACAACCATCTTCATCGCTGTCGACAACGAAAAACTCGGCATCGATCGCCTCATCAAAGAAGACGACAACCGCCGAATCTCGCAGCACATCGAACTGATCTGCAGACGGCGTCACGCGGGCGATCCCGGGAGGCAAGACGTCAGCTCCGTTTGCGGTCGCGAAAGAGCCACGGTAATTCGCTGGCAAACCCATGCCGTCCAAGCCGACCACCTCTCGGGTGACAACAACGGTAACAAGGCTATTCGGGGGCAGCGGCTCCAAAGGGGTAAACACGGCCACGGTATTCCCGTCAGACGTGGTCACCACCCCTCGTACGAGGTTGCCTTCTGAAAGGAGATGGATCCCGGAAGAGCCCAAGGAATCGGGCTGGATTGGCCGTGAGAACTGAATCGCAATCGGCGCCAGGAGCGATACACCGTAGGCGCCGCTGGGTGGAGTTTGCGACAAGACGTCAAGGGGACCGACACAGGTGACAACAACCACGTCGGGTCGGCTGCTCAAACCATCGTGACGGACCACGAGACGAAAAGCATAGTCGCCAACCACGTCAATGGAGGCTCTCGGTGCCGACACTTCTGGTCGCGATAAGGTTGTCTGACTGTTCTTGGGACGGTGAACGAGAGACCACTCATACTCGAGACCAGCCTGTTCCCCTTCACCCGTGCGGCTGCCGGTACCATCGAGGGTCACCAAGGTTCCAGGCACGACGACCGTGCCAACTCCGGCGTCGGCAATCGGCGGCAGAACAGCACCGCTCATTTCCACACACCCCGATACGAAGAACAAACAAGCCAAGAGCGAAGGGGCTCGCGAAACGCGATGCATCGTGAAATCTACCTTTCGAGCCAAATCAACGGCTGCAACTACAATATTGCCACATTTCCAGGTATTTGCGAACTTTCCCTGTTACATTCAACAACCCTCGGCATAACCGAAGGTCGCGTGTTGACTACCCCTCAATTCCGTTGCAGCAATGACACGCGGGTCCTGATTGCCACGGCGTCGGGGTGGTCGGGGGCCTGCTGCAGCACAAACTGGTATTCACGCACCGCCCTCTCGGTTCTGCCCAACGCCTCGGCAAGTTGGCCGAGCTTCAAACGCATGTTGAGAATCTCGCTGTGCTGGGGATCATCTTTGATCACGTTTTCAAGTATGGAAAAGGCCTCCTCCAAACGCCCTAGGGCCTCGGCCGCCAGAGCCATTTGTTTGCGAACGTCACTGAAGGAGAGACGGATGTCGGGGCCCGTTTGTCCCCGCATGGCCAATGCTCGTTCATAGAGCTGATAGGCGCGCTGATGCTCTCCGAGTTTTTCCAGCGCAAGACCGAGATAAAAAATTGGACGCGGATCGTTGGCCGGTGCCGCTTTCATGGCGCGTTCGTACTGTTGTGCTGCCAATTGGTAATCACCCGCGAAAAAACCGAGGCTACCGAGGCTCAGCCTTGCTGAGATCTCGTCATCGCTGCCCGATTGCGCCGCCCCTGCCGCCTCTTCGTATGCCTGGCGGGCGCGGACTCCATCACCACTTTTTTCCCAAGCCAACCCCGCAAGGATCCGAGCGCGCACCCGCCGACTCGGACTGACATTTGCAGCCTGCTCTGCCAACTGCACGGCGTCTTGGAAGCGCCCATGGTGGATTGCGTCACGGGCAAGGGTCTCTATGTCAGTGAAACCCAGTCCACTCAGAGGCGGTCGCTTCCCCAATCGTTCGAGTATGGCTGACGCCATCTGCTGCTCACCCAGACGGGAGTAGGCCTTGGCGACGAAGATCAGCGACCGAGCGCTGGTTTGGGGAACCTTCTCTGGCAGATCGGCCGCTGCGATCGGGCCATCGCCAGCAAGACTCAAATTGTGACGCAAGGCATTGCTCCACAACTCGACCTCATTTCGCCACACGCCCACCCGCGAAAAGGTGAGCAGCACATACAGCACGACCACTGCGCCCCCACCCACCAAGATCCCCGTCCGCCATTGCGGCCGCCGCGCCTCCAACCACATGGCTGCCCCGGACAAACCGAGACACGAACCCATGGTGGGGAAAAACAAATAGCGGTCATTCATCCAGGTCGGTAACGTCCAAAACAGATTCATCACCGTCAACAATGGCAGCAAAAACAAAACCATGCCGAAGGCAACGACCGCGAGATTGTGTCGCAGCCGCACAATACCGACAACGGCTGCAACAAGGAACGCAACGCCCAGAAAGGCAACGCCTCCCGACAACCATTCTTCCCCGACAGGGTAATGGACACTCAGCCCTATCGGCAACAGAGCTCGTCCAACGTAGGCGGCAAATACCTTGGCGA
Source organism: Deltaproteobacteria bacterium RIFOXYA12_FULL_58_15 (assembly GCA_001798605.1). Lineage (GTDB taxonomy): Bacteria > Myxococcota > XYA12-FULL-58-9 > XYA12-FULL-58-9 > XYA12-FULL-58-9 > XYA12-FULL-58-9. The sequence continues at coordinate 33,931 of MGST01000147.1, forward strand.
GCAGAATGAAACGGGCCACCCCTGTCAGACTCTCTCCGCCTGACTCGGCCAACGCGGTCTCTTGGGATGCCACGGTCGCAAGCGTCACTGCCGCCGCAACGAGAATCAACGGCAACTGTTCGAGCAACCCATCCTTGAGCCGTCGCCGACGACAAAGCAGCTCATAAACCAGAAGCACCATGGGCAAAACAACCGCATACCCTTTGGACAACATGGCACACACGGCAAGCGCCAAGGTCCACCCATAACGAAAACGTCGTGCCCTTGGCTCCGCCACCTCTCGGTAATGCGTCCACATCAGAATCGTCGCCACGTAGAACACCAAGCACAGCAAATCTTTGCGCTGCGCCAACCAGACCACCGGCTCAACGTGGATCGAGTGGACCGCATACAAGACAGCCCCCATCAATGCCCAACCGGCGTTCCCCAACAGTCGCCGGAAAAGGTAATACAACAGCACCACACCCGCGGCGTAGAGCACCAAGTGGGTCAAATGGAAACCTGGCAGCCAACTGCCCCAGAGCAGGTGGTCCATCGCATAGGTCAGAGTCGTCAATGGGTGGTAGTTGGAAAAATAGCTCTCGGTGACAATGCGAACCAGGTTCTCCAGAGAAAGTGCCTGCACGCGCACATCGTCAAAAATGTATTGGGTGTCGTCCCAATAGACCACCGGAAAAACGAGGGAACGGCCATAAAGCCCAAACACCAAAGCCGTAAGAAGCACAGATGGCAACCACGGTGCGCCGAGTCGCCGAGGAACGGGATCCACTGACGGGTCCTTCGAAGACTCGTGCTGCAACGAAGGCGCCCCCTTTGAAGGACGCCGCCTGCGGGATGATCGGGCCACGGGAGAAACTATATGTCGGTGGCTATTCCCAATCCACCACGAGAGTGGGGCGCAGCACCGAATCCGTATGTTCCCGAGAGTGGATGCGCATCTGCCAACCGCTGGATTCTTCATTGTCGGCACGCAGGAGCAGTCCAAAGTTGGAGCTCGGGTTTGCCAACCACCCGTTCACGGCATCGGTTATGTCGAAACCTTTGTCCCCATAGTCTTCATGCACCCATAACAGCTCCGCGTCTGGGGTCGCCACCGCGTCGACATCGTCAATCCCGACATACGGCGAAGTCCACGAAGTGCCCGCCATCGACATGGTGGCCGTCGCCTCCGTCTCACTCCAAGCCCGCAGCATTCGATGCAGGCCGATGGTTCGATCAAGGGGGGTCTCCGGATTCACGCCCGCATACTCAGAGAAGTAGTAATGAAGATGCAACTCCGCCTTAACGATCGACGTCACATCAAGCGAAGACAAATCAAAAGCAACGAGAGCCCGCTTGAGAGGATAGGTCGAGGTCTTGCCCACGATGAGAAAATCTTGGCCGTTCTTGTTTTCCGTGTCCTCTATCCAAACGTCGGCTATCGCCTCGAGATCGACATGACAGATGTTCTCCCCACCCATGCACTTGCCTGCTCCGTCACAGTGCTCCCCACTCGTACAGCTCACCTCATCGTCGCAAGCAGTGCTCTCGGACGCCCAGGAGAACGCGCAGTAACCATCATCCGCACAGGTGGGAATGACGCATGGGTTCGTCTGATCGCAATCTTCCACCCCCGTGCATTTTTGATCACAGCGGCCACCGCATTCCAGGCAGCCGCGATCGGCGTAGCCGTAGCTGCAAACTCCGCCGGCGCAGGTACCCGGCAACGCATAGACGCGCAGGGTGTCACCATCCACACACTCGGCGGGAGCAGCCCCATCACAGTCATCGTCATGGGTGCAACTCGAACAAAATCCATCGAGACAGGCCTTCCCATCCCGGCATTCCTCGGTGGCATCGCATGCCTGCGTGCACTTACCTTCGTGACACTCCCAACCCGACTCACAGGTTCCACAATCACTCTTGGGCGCCTCTTTGTCATCGCTACCGCAACCCGAGGCATTCATCAGGACCCAAGGCAGGAGGGTCCAACACCAGCGCATGGAACTCCTGTGAAAAACAATGGACATGAATAACCCTCCGTCGCGCAATCTAGCCGAGTCACCCTCAACGAGCAACAACAACCCAAATCCACCATCAAATGCTGTACTCGGATTGACAAGGCCTGGGGAGCGTGTGAGACCCATCCCAACTTGGAGTTTGATGATGTCATCCGCACGCCGCCATCGTGGCGCTGATCGAAAGAGGGAATCGGTCACAGCGCAACCGACTGAATCTGCGAACATGCCTCGGGAGCGCTGGTTGATCGCAGGCCTGGTCCTGGTCAGCGCGGTTCTTTTTTTGCGAACCCTGAACCTGCCCCTCCATTATTCGGACGACGTAGTCTACCTAAGCGATCCACGCCTGAGTTCCCTGTCCCTCCACAACATTTGGGCAATCCTCAGTACCTCGTTTCTCGCCAACTACCACCCCATCACGACGTTCACTTATCTTTTCGACCGCACCGTTTTCGGCTCGTGGCTCCCAGGGTACCACGCCACCCACCTTGCCTTTTACCTCGTTGGCGTCTTCCTGGTCTATCGACTGCTGTCGCGCCTTCTGACCCACACAGTCATTGCATGGACGACGGCAGCGGTGTTCGCTGCCCACACGCTGCACGTTGAGGTGGTCGCTTGGTTGGCACAGCGCAAAGACGTTGTCGTTCTGGTGTTCTACGTCGGGTCCTTGTTGGCTTACATGCGCTATGTCGACACGGACAGGCGCTCATGGCGCGCCTATGCTGCAACCCTGGGCTTGGCGCTCTTCGCGATGCTCTCCAAGGGCTACGCCGTAGTTCTTCCAGGAATCTTCTTTGCCTACGATCTGTGCTACAGCAAACCAAGTGGCCGACGATGGCTGCTCGACAAGATTCCGGTTGTATTGCTCGCCGCAACAGTCACAGCGGCCACCCTCCTCGCCCAGGACAAAGACAGCGCGCTAATGGCCGCCGAAGATCTCGACATCACAGTCCCCCAACGTGCCATTGCCCTCGGTATGGTACTCGCCGCCTACGTCGGTCGCACGCTCCTGCCCGTCGACCTGTCCTTTTCCTATGCCGTCGGCCCCTTCTGGCTCTCCTTGCCCGTGGCCTTGTTGGGCGCCCTTTTGGCTGGAGCTGGGCTCGTCGCTTTTGTGAAGTTGCGCCGCCTTGTCCCCGGAGTTGCCTTTGGCATCGCCCTTTGGGTCCTTCCCCTCACCACCGTCTTGAATGTCTTTTGGACTCTGGCCACCTGGATGAATGACCGCTACCTGTTTCTTCCAACGATAGGCTCGTCACTGGTTCTGGCCACAGCCGCTCAACAGCTTCTCGAGCACCGCAGTGTACCCCGTTGGATTCTCGGTGCAGCAGCGGCGAGCATGCTTGTAACCTACGGCGCTCTCACCCAGGCTCGCATCGGCGTTTGGAACAGCGAAGTACTCCTTCGCTCAGATGCCTTGCGTCAACAGCTAGATCTTCCAGGCGACGGACTGGTGACCGCGGCCCACATCCGACAAGCCCGTGTCACCGTTCTACCCAATATCAACGCGTATTTCAGTCTCATCGAAGCGTACGAGCGTGCCGGCGACAACAAGCGCGCAAACGACCTCAAAGGAGTATTCAACCAAGTCAGCGAAGGCGGCGACATGGAGAGTAAGCTTGCCATCGCGAAGCAAGAGATTGACGCGGGTCAGCTCGACCATGCCATCGCCCGGTTACTCCCGGCCGCAGAAAGCCACCACTGGCACGCGGCAGAAGCATGGACCTTGATAGGCCGCGCGCACGAGAAGGGTAAACGCCCCGAACAAGCCGGCCTTGCCTACCGCGAGGCATTGAAGAGACTCGAGGCCAAAGGCATGTCCACCGACGCCGTCATGCTCCGCCTCGGTGCCATCGATCTCGAGGCTGGGCGAACAGCCGAGGCGATTGCCTGGTACGAACGGGCAACCGCGGCAAGTGACCCCAACGATCCCCGCGCGCGATTCCGTCTTGCCCAGGCACTCGAACAGGCCGGCCGCCTCGAAGAGGCCTACGCGAACTGCCTCAAGGCCCTAAGTACCGAGGGATCAGTACCCCCGACCGTCGCCTTCAACTTCGTTGACCTGAGAGTGTCTGCAGCACTCATCGCCGAAAAGCTCAATCGCCACCGAGATGCCCTCAATCACCTGCAGGCCGCCTCCTCTTCGTCGACGGATCCTGCCCAGTTGCGCAAGCTTCAGGTCAAGTGCGCCTTGCTCACCGAAACCGGGGGAGACCTCCTTGGGGCCTTGTCGATCCTCGAGGGTGTACTCGGCGACCCTGCTCTCGACGAACGCGCCGCCAGGTTGATCCAGGCCGCGGAGCTCGCCGAAAAGCTGAAACAACCGACTCGCGCCATCGGACACTTACGAACCCTGCTCAACGATTTTCCCAAACACCCCGAACGTCCGCAAATCATTCTCAAGGTTGGTCTTCTCGCCGAGCAAGCCGGCGACATCGCCACGGCGATCCAGAGCTACAATCAGGCCTTGGAGCTCGCCCCCAATTACCAGGACGCAGAAGCTGTCCGCGCCCGAATCGCGCTATTGAAGGCACGATAGGAATCGGCTCCGCGGGCTCGCTTAGTTCGCAACGCCCATCGTCGCTGCTTTTCGTGTTGCTCCAAAGTCACTGCTGTCAACGTTGGTATCGGTGGAGGAAGAGTCGCGCCCAACGGCTTCGTCACTCGTTCCACTGCTTGTGCCCGCCGGGGCGTTGTTCGAAGTGCTGTTGTCAGCGCCGCGACTGGTTCCCAAGGCCACGTCGTCGATAATACCGCCAGCGCTCAGTGGCTCATCGAGCCGAATCCAGACATCGTCCGGCAAGGAGGTCGATCCGGCAGGATCACCAATAATGAGGTAATCGCCCACTTGGAAGTTGTCGACAGTGCTCGTGCCTGAGAAGACGAGAACCTGGCCGTCGGAAACCCCAAACTCGTAGGTGTAACCCGACCCCGCGAGAATATGGAGCAAGTAGCCATCGCCGTCGCTGGCCGTGCCATCCAAATCCACCGCGCAACTACCATTGTTGTAGATCTCGATCCACTCATCGTCGGTGCCCACAGTCCCTGTACCGGCGGTTCCACTGAAAGCCGCCGCCCCACCACCGCTGCTGTCGTTCCAATCCTGCTGGGGCAACGTCACGACTTCATTGATGACGAGGGAGACACAGGAGGCCGCATTCACCGTTGCGTTATCGGTGGAGGTGCCGCTCGATCCGGTCGCCCGAATGGCGTCGTTGTAGGTCAGGGTCACAGTGTCGCCCGACGCAACCTGGAGAATACTGTCGACAGAAGCCGCCCCCGAAGCGGTGGGGACGATGCAACCGTCCACGGTGCAGTCGAAGCTCCCGGCAGTCACGGTGCTCTCCTGCAGCACCACCGTCAAACTGTCCCCTGTCGGCGCGCTCGACAATGTCACGCTCAGGGTGTCGTTCCCTGCCCCGGCCGTTTGGTTGGCGTACTCATCGGTGTCGGCGGTCACCTCAATCGTAATCTCGTAACCCACGGCGAAACTCGCGGCCAAGATGGATGCCACACCACTGGTACCAGACTCGACGTTGGTCACCGACACATCCGCTGGATCTTGCCCATTGTACGCCGAATCAGAGCTGGTCACCGTGGCGAGAACGACGGTGTAGCCAACACTGCCATCGCGATCTGTGTCGTTAACGCCCGTTACCGTCACCGTCTGCGCGGTATTCCAGTTCGCTGTCGTGAAGGTGAGGCCCGCCACGTTAGGTGTTCCCTCGGTGGTGTCGCTCGACGACACGGGAATGCTCACATTGAAGCTGGGTTGGGTGCTCAAGGCAACCGTGAACGTCGCCGTGCCACCGCCCTCTGTGGTATTACCGCTGATGGCGCTGACGACAAACCCCGCAGCATCGTTGTCAATGTTATCCAGAGACACGTCACTGGGATTGAGGCCGTCATAATCACTGTCGGTGCTCGTCGCCACTCCAAGTAGGATGCTGTACGTTATGTCACCGTCGGTTTGAACGTCATCAACACCGGTGATGGTGACGGTCTGCGCCGTGTTCCAGTTTCCGGTCGTGAAGGTCAATCCTGCAACATTGGGCGTGCCCTCCGTCGTATCACCCGAGGTCACGGGTATGCTCACATTGTCCGTCGGCTGCGAAGTCAGCTTCACCGTGAAGGTGGCTGTGCCACCGATCTCTGTTGTGTCACCGCTGACCGCACTCACGGTGAAACTCGCGACGTCATTGTCTTCGTTCGCCACGACGACATCATCCGGATTATGACCACTGTAGTCACTGTCGGTACTCGTCGCGGCACCGAGGAGGATGGTGTATCCCACGGTGTGATCGATTTGAACGTCATCAACACCCGTCACTGTCACGGTCTGCGTCGTATTCCAATTCCCGCTGGTGAAGGTCAAACCACTGACATTGGGCGTTCCCTCGGTCGTGTCACTCGAGGAGACGGAAATACTGACGTCATCATCGGGCTGCGATTTTAACACAACCGTGAAGGTGGCTGTCCCCCCACCCTCGTTGGTGTTGCCGCTGATCGCGCTCATCGTGAAACCTGCAACATCATTATCGTTGTTGGTCACTGAGATGTCCGCAGGATTCTCGCCGCTGTAGTTACCATCGGTGCTGACTGCTGCACCAAGGATGATCGAGTAAACAACGTTACCATCCACGGTGAAGTCATTGACACCCGTGACGGTCACAGTCTGTGCCGTATTCCAATTGCTGGTTGTGAAGGTAAGGCCTGCAACATTGGGCGTGCCCTCCGTTGTGTCGCTGGTGGACACGGAAATACTCACAACCGCCGACGGTTGGGAAGCCAAGTCCACCGTGAAGATTGCTGTTCCACCGGACTCTGTGGTGGGTCCGCTGATAGAGCTGATATCAAAGCCCGCCGCATCGTTATCGTTGTTTGTCAGACTCACATCACTCGGATTGAAACCGCTGTAATTGCCGTCCAAGCTCGTAGCCCCAGCCAACACGATCGAATACCCAATGGGTCCGTCGATGATGAAGTCGTTGACGCCTGTCACGGTGACTGTCTGCACGGTGTTCCAGTTGCCGATGGTAAACGTTAAACCACTCACATCCGGTGTGCCCTCGGTCGTGTCACTCGAGGACACAGGAATGCTTACGTCGTCCGTGGGCTGAGTATTGAGCACCACGGTAAATGTGGCCGTCGTCCCCGCCTCAGTCGTGTTTCCGCTCGCAGCGCTGACGGTGACACCCGCCACATCGTTGTCGTCGTTGGTCACCGAAACATTGTCCGGGTTCAATCCGTTGTAGTTGCCATCGGAGCTGGTGGCCGCAGACAAAACAATGGAATAGACGACCGCGCCATCTATCTGTGCATCATTGACACCGGTCACCGTGACCGTTTGCACCGTGTTCCAGTTGCCGCTCGTAAATGTCAGGCCTGACACATTGGGCGTGCCCTCGGTCGTGTCGTTGGACGAAACGGGAATATTCACATTATCCGTTGGCTGAGTGAGGAGCCTAACCGTGAAGGTCGCCGTACCGCCGCTTTCTGTCGTATGCCCGGATATGGCGCCCACCGCAAAACCCGCCACGTCGTTGTCGTCATTGATGACTGAGACGTCGTCGGGATCGAGGCCGCTGTAATTGCCGTCTGAGCTTGTAGCCGCAGCTAAAACAATGGTGTAGCCGACGTCCCCGTCGATCAGGAAATCGTTGACGCCCGTCACGGTCACCGTTTGCGCGGTGTTCCAATTGCCACTGGTGAATGTCAAACCGGCAACATTCGGCGTACCCTCAGTCGTATCGGTCGAGGACACGGCAAAGCTCACATTGTTGGCCGGCTGCGTATCCAGTTGGACCGTGAAAGTCGCCGTCCCCGCTCCTTCTGTGGTGTGACCGCTGATGGCCCCAACCGAGATACCTGCCACGTCGTTGTCATCGTTGGTCACCGCGACGTCTGCCGGATTGAAACCGCTGTAGTTGCCGTCCGAGCTCGTCGCTGCCGCGAGCACAATGGAATAGACCACCGGGCCGTCGATCTGGAAATCATTGACGCCCGTCACTGTCACCGTTTGCGGCGTATTCCAGTTGCCGCTCGTGAACGTCAAACCACTGACATTGGGCGTGCCCTCGGTCGTATCATTGGACGAGACGGGAATACTCACATTGTTGGTCGGCTGAGTGTCCAACTGCACCGTGAAGGTCGCTGTGCCGCCTCCCTCCGTTGTATGGCCGCTGATACTCCCCACGGTCACCCCTGCGACGTCGTTGTCATCGTTGGTCACCGACACATCATTGGGATTCTGATTGTTGTAGTTGGTGTCCGAGCTGGAAGCCGCGGCGAGAACGATGGTGTACACGACGTTGCCGTCGATCAGTGCATCGTCGACTCCGGTCACCGTTACGGTCTGCGGGGCATTCCAACTCGAAGTCGTGAAGGTCAATCCTGCAACATTGGGTGTGCCCTCGGTGGTGTCACTGGTGGAAACCGGGATACTCACCGATTGAGTGGGCTGCGAGGTCAACTGCACCGTGAAGGTCGCCGTGCCGCCGCTTTCCGTGGTGTGGCCACTGATGGCTCCGACCGTAAAGCTCGCAACATCATTGTCATCGTTGGTCACTGAGACGTCACTGGGATCCTTGGTATTGTAGTTGCCATCGGAGCTGGTGGCCGTTCCCAGGGCAATGGTGAAGACAACATTGCCGTCGATCTGGAAGTCATTCACACCCGTGACCGTCACCGTTTGCACGGTATTCCAATTGCCGCTCGTAAACGTCAAGCCCGACACATTGGGAGTGCCTTCCGTCGTATCGCTCGACGACAACGCAAAACTCACGTCATGGGTGGGTTGAGAGCTCAAGCGCACCGTGAAGGTCGCCGTGCCACCCCCCTCAGTCGTATGACCACTAATGGCCGATACCGTAAACCCTGCCACGTCATTGTCGTTGTTGACGACCGCTACATCCGAGGGGTCTTGATTGTTATAGTTCGGATCGCCGCTTGTTGTGGTCCCGAGCACGATGGTGTAACCGACGTTGCCGTCAACCATGAAATCATCTACTCCGGTGACCGTCAGCGTCTGCGGCGAATTCCAATTGCCGCCGGTGAAAGTCAGTCCGCTAACATTCGGAGTGCCTTCGGTCGTATCTCCGGAGGAGATGGGTACCGATACATCGGCGGTTGGCTGGGAGGCGAGCTGTACGGTAAAGGTGGCTGTGCCTCCGACCTCCGTTGTGGCGCCACTGATGCCACTCACCGTGAATACTGCAACATCGTCATCGGTGTTCGTCACCGACACGTCCGCAGGGTTTTTGCCGGTGTAATTTCCGTCGGCGCTGGACGCCAGTCCCAACACGATATTGAAAGAGATGTCTCCGTCCACCTGCGGGTCATCCACACCCGTAACGGTAACAGTCTGATCCGTATTCCAGTTGCCCGCTGTGAAGGTCAAACCAGATGCATTGGGTGTGCCCTCTGTGGTGTCGCTCGTAGATACTGCAAAGCTCACCTCGTTTGTCGGTTGCGAGGTCAAGCGCACCGTGAAGGTCGCAGAACCCCCACTTTCGCTCGTGTCCCCGCTGATGGCGCTCACTGTGAAACCCGCCGTGTCGTTGTCGACATTGGTCACCGTCACATCAGCGGGATTCTTACCGGTGTAGTTGCCATCCGAGCTCGAAGCGTTACCGAGGACGATGGAATAGACAATGTTGCCGTCAACCTGGACATCATCCACACCCGTGACCGTTACTGTCTGCAGACCGTTCCAGTTCACGCTCGTGAACGTCAGGCCCATGACATTGGCCGTGCCCTCTGTGGTGTCTGAGGTTCCCACGGTGAAGCTCACGTCGTTGGTCGGCTGGGACGTCAAACGCACCGTGAACGTCGCAAAACCGCCACTCTCACTGGTGTTGCCGCTGATTGCACTCACCGTAAAGCCCGCCGTATCGTTGTCGACGTTCGTCAACTCTACGTCGGCGGGATTCTTGCCGTTGTAATTGCCGTCCCCACTTACCGCAACACCGAGAACGATGTTGTACACGATATTGCCGTCAACCTGGACGTCATCAACACCCGTAACCGTCACCGTCTGCAGGCCATTCCAGTTCGAGCTCGTGAACGTCAGATTTGCTTTGTCCGGGGATCCCTCAGTC